>CALLZZ010000578.1 GCA_937858235.1 uncultured Clostridia bacterium | reverse complement strand
AAGTATCAGAACCGCACCATTGAGACCACGCAGGTCATCATGGAACTCATTGAGCTGGCCAAGGAAGTTGCTAAGGCTCAGAAGCGCGGTCAGAACACCGGCCTTTCCGAAGACGAGCTGGCATTTTATGACGCTCTGGCGGAAAATGACTCTGCCAAGGAAGTCATGGGTGACGAGATTCTCAAGCAGATCGCCCGTGACCTCACCGTCGCCATTCGTGACAGCGTTACAGTGGACTGGGCCATTCGAGATAGTGTACAGGCCAAAATGAAAATGACCGTTAAGCGCCTGCTGAAAAAGTACGGCTATCCGCCGGATAAGGCAGAAAAAGCAGTGGAAATCGTGCTGGAGCAGACTAAACTGATGTGCGAGAATGAAACGACGGAATAGGAGGACAAAAAAGTGGAGACTGGTATTCAAAAAACAGTAGGCTACCTTAATCAGTACTTTTCGGCGGATGCCCGGGAAGTCGCAGATTTACTGAGTTTGCTTAACATGGCGCTGGATGATGTATTGACACACGCAAACGTTCAGCTAACCCAGTTCCATAAAGAGAAAAAATACGATGAAGCAGAAACAATGCTGACGGTTTCAAAACTGGTTTCTGGGGTTCAGAGCCAGATTTCAGATGTAGCCAATCAGTTGTGTGATGATGAAACTGAAGATTCCGAAGATAGCGACGAGGATGTAGATGAAAAAGAGCTGAAAGAACTACCTAATTATGCCGATTACGCAGTGGATGAAACGGTGCCACACACGCTCTACGAGAGTTTCACGCATAAGAAAGCGGTTGGCTTCTCTCTTTATGGAAAGCATTACCCGGCTAAAGACTGGCAGGATGTGCTGGTCAAAACCTGCAACCTGTTGGCCGAAATGGATAAGGAGAAGTTTACTTCCTTTATTGATGACCCTACTATGAAAGGCAGCAAGGTTTGCTATTTCAGCAGAGATTCTGTTCCTAAGCGCAATGAGAAGCTTGATGAACTTGATGTGTACGTGTGGGTCAACCTTAGTGCCAACGGAAAACGAAATCTTATCCGCAAACTACTCAAAAAATTTGAAATCCGGCTCACCGATTACACGATTTATCTTCGTGCCGATTATACGCCACTCCACCCGGGCTCGGTAAGTGAATATCCTTCCAATGATGGAGACTCTACAAAGATTGGAAAATTCGTTCGGGAAGAGTTGCGAAAACTTGAAAGTCGTCTACCACAGCTTACCAGCAATGAGCTGCTGACACTGCAGTCAAAAGAATGGTGCAAAGAAAATCTGGGCCTTGATTTCCCGATGCTAAGGCCGGTTGATGAAAACAGGGACGTATCCCAACAGACTAAGGTCGGTACGTACAGTCGCTACTGGAAAGAGCTATTTAAATTGGGGGGTCAAAGATTTCTTGTGACCAGCCAATGGTATGACAGAAATCGAGAACCTTTTACAAAGTGGCTTCAATCATTGCAACAATAAGAATAACTCTATCATTATCGAGGATGGAGGTGCTCTATGATATCAGCCCGCTCTTTTGCCGAGTTTATAAAAGCCAAGTGTTTCGACGGTCTGTGTAAGGCTGTCGAGAACTATGCGAACGAAAACTGGTGCCTTCTTGGCCTCTACTCCCATCGGTTACAGAATATTGAAAAAGCTGTTTTTTCAGACGCGACAATTAAACGCATCTACGTTAACGACTCGCCGGTACGTGTGTCTCATTTGAAGTGGAAATGGAGGTATCAGAAGCCAATCGCCACAACGACTACTCCGACGAATGCTACCCGTGGGTTAGAGTTTCCTGTGAAGGTGATTTGTCATGTGGACTTGATGACTGGAAAATAAAAAGCATTGAGCCCTATGACAAGAAAAAGGCTCCGATGAATTCTCTTTCGGATGCGTTGGTGCCATATATTCCATATGACAGGCTTGAATCAGTAGCCACCGCTTTTCTTAAAGAGCATTATCCCGAAGCACTACGAATTCCTCGTCCCAAGCAGGCTCCCATCTATGTTGACCCTTCTGTCTTGGCGGACAGACTTGGACTAACAATAAAGACACAGCGCATTAGAGAAGATGCATCGGTGTTCGGACAAATTTTTTTGCCGAAACTGATGCAGAAATGTTTGACGTCCGCACCGGTACAGCAATGCCTGTCCATGTTGATGCACGTACTATCGTCGTTGACCCCACAATGTATCTCTTGCGAAATTATGGCTCTGTAAACAATACAATCGTACATGAATGTGTCCATTGGATAAAACATCGTAAGGTTTTTGAACTGGAGAAATTATACAACGACCAAGCGTCCAGCATTACCTGTGAAGTGGTCGGGGGAGCAAAAGCGAATGTGGACCAAAGCGCCACCGAACAAATGGAGCGTCAAGCAAATCAACTTACTCCAAGAATACAGATGCCAGCAGAGCCTTTCAAAGCAAAGGCAAAGGAATATATCATAAAGTTCATGCGTGAAACCAATGCCCGTCACGAAAACGAAGTCATGGAAAAGGTTATCGTGGCATTGGAAACCGGCTTTGGTGTATCGAAGCAGGCCGCGAAGATCCGCCTTGTTGAACTCGGCTTTGATGAGGCAATTGGCACATTCACTTATCTTGATGGGCACTATGTAAAACCGCATGGCTTTCGGAAAGGTATCTTGAAGGTTAATCAAACCTTCTCATTAAACGCACAGGATGCGGCTATCCAGCGGCTTGTAAACCCGGAACTAAGGCGACTTACAGAAAGTGGAGACTACCTCTTCGTAGATAACCACTATGTCTATAATGCTCCGCTTTATGTACGTAAAGACGAAAACGGCAGGCTTGACCTTACCGACTACGCCCGTTCCCATATGGATGGGTTACACATACCGGCCCGGTTTGGATTTGCGGCACATACAACACACTTGGCAAGGCTGCCTGTGCCTCAAAGCAGATACCGGAGGGTATCCTGATGAGCATTACCGCAGAGGTCCTCGGCATTGACGATTTTAATGAACAAAGCTTTGCCGATCGTGTGGATCACATCCGAGTTTGCGCTGAGAATACACTGATTTACCAATTCAGAGACGGGACCATACCAAAATGCAGTGGAAAGACCGGTCCCGCATCCAAAGCTGGACAGCTGAAATGAAAGCCGCTGCCCGGCAGAAAAACCTTGAGAGGAGGAAAAACGAATGCCAAAAGTAACATTAATACCACCAACCATAAATCCGCTGACGCATTTGCCATCAGTCACAGTAAGAAAGCGCCGTGTGGCGGGATATTCTCGCGTTTCCACCGACAGTGATGATCAGTTTACAAGCTATGAGGCACAAGTCGATTATTATACCAAGTTCATTCAGTCAAAACCGGAATGGGAATTTATCATTGAGGTCGGAGCTGAATAGCTCCGGCTTTTTCTCTGCTGATAAATAATAAAAAAGTGCATACGGTAACGACCTTTCGTTAAAAAGTTTAATCCGAAAAATATGAAACAGATCCTTCGGCAGTGATTTGACCACCGCCGCAGAGCCTGTTTTCGTTAGAAAGTATTGAGGAAGCCTTGTAAATAGCCACTTTTTCAATAAAAAGCTGAACGCCTATCCCGATACACATTGTATCAAAATA
>CALLZZ010000577.1 GCA_937858235.1 uncultured Clostridia bacterium | reverse complement strand
TACTGGAAAGGGAGCAGGGTGTGAACGAGGTAAGGATGCCCGCCAGTATAGCCAGGAGCGGGGCCAGCCAACCACTTGTCTGAATGAGCTGTGACAGGTTTTCCAGAGCTTCTGTCATTTACCCACCCCCATATCAGTAAGGATACGCCGCATCTGGCCCTCGGTTAGTCCACCCTGATGTACTGTAAAGACATGCTCGTTTGTGTCCTTCGTAGAATACATCGTGAACTCGATTTTAATATCGTCACTGGGTACATAAGGTGTTCCGTCAGCGTTGATAAAAATCTGCGTAGGAATGACTTGGATCGGGAAGTCGTTTGCAACATCCTCGTTCTTCCACACATCTACAAACTTTATGATTGCTGCGCCTTGCATCTCCGCGTTCAGTGTTTTAAGCACAGGAGCCATTTCCTTACATGGAATACAGGAATCAGCACCAAAATCAATGATAATAGGCAACTCATAAGAGGTCAGCACTTCTAAGTCAATATTTGTAGCTTCTAATGTAAAGTCTTTGTTATCGGTAATCGGTGGGGCATCCGAATTTGTATTCTTAAAAATCCAGATACCCGCAATGATCAACACGATGCAGACAGGGACTATAATTTTGACGAGCTTTTTTTTATCCATCAGCAGCAATCCTCCGTAGCATTTCCACTAAATAATTAATGGTGCAATAGCGTTGAAAAAGTACCCTACTATTATTATACCGGCAGCACAAATCCCGATGAAGAGCGCCATCAATTTAGGTTTTATGGCTTTACTTAGCATGATTAGTGATGGCAGTGACAAAGTGGTAACACCCATCATGAAAGCTAATACAACACCAAGTTGCGCTCCTTTGGCAAGCAGGGCTTCTGCAATCGGAATAGTTCCGAAAATGTCGGCATAGATAGGAATTCCTACTATTGTTGCCAACGGAACTGCCAGCGGATTTCCGGTTCCTAAAATTTTAACGATCCAATCCTGCGGAATCCAGTTGTGGATAACGGCGCCTATTCCAACGCCTATCAATATATAAGGAAATACTTTTTTGAAGGTGTCGATTACCTGCTCTTTAGCAAAAACCAATCGGTCACGTCTTGTCAGGTCAGGATCTTCAATGTCAACATTTCCTCCTCTGGAAATGAACTTTTCGACGTATTTTTCCATATGCAATTTTTCAATGATGGTACCTCCGACAATTGCGATTACCAAACCGAGTACCACATAAATGATGGCTACTTTTGTTCCAAAAATACTCATCAAAAGAACCAATGATCCTAAGTCAACCATAGGGGAGGATATAAGAAACGAAAAAGTTACCCCTAACGGCAGGCCTGCACTGGTGAAGCCCATGAACAATGGAATGGATGAACAGGAACAAAAGGGTGTCACCGTTCCCAGCAAAGCAGCAATTGTATTCGCGCCAATTCCATGAAAGCGTCCCAATATTTTTTTAGTCCTTTCCGGCGGAAAGAAACTCTGAATATAAGAAATAATGAAAATTAAGACGCAAAGCAAAACAACAATCTTGATCGTATCATAGATAAAAAACTGTGCACTGGCGACCCAGCGATTGCTTATATCCAGCCCCAAAGCCGATAACCCGTTGCCTATCACATCATTGAGCCAATTCATGCCGAGTAGTTGATTCTGAATAAACCCCCAAATAGCTCTTAATACTTGCATTGTGATAAAACCTCTCTTTCATAATTGGACAGTCATATCCAAAATATTTGATATATAGTATCTGAAAAAAGCCATTTTATTAGATAAATGGCCTTTACAGACAACAATTACTTTCCTCAGTTATTGCCTCCAGCGTGAGGAGCTCTTTCAAAAGTGCCATAGCTTCTCCGCCACCCTTTTCACATATTGTATAGTATATCCATTTGCCCTCAGGCCTGCTGTCCACGATTCCGGACTCACAGAGAATTTTCATGTGATAGGACAACGAAGACTGCGGCATATCAAGCTGTTCTATCAGCACACAGGCACATTTTTCACCGCTACGAAGCAGCTCAAGGATACGCAGCCGCTTTTCATCACAAAAGGCTTTGAACACCTTTACTTGATCATCATATGTGGTTATTATGTTCTCACCTCAAATCCAAAATACTTGATATGATATAGTATATGCTTCAAATCTAAAAATGTCAATATGAATGCAAAAAAGTTTACATATAATTTGAAAAAAGCTGAAGGCGCATCGCCTGGCTTTCAGCCTTGCATAAAAAATATGCCCAATCCGATATCGACATTACGACTAATATCAGACAGGGCATTTTTGTTTTCTATTTACGATGATATTTCCATACCACTTTTAAACCGAAACACAATCCTACCATCTTTGTTCACCGTCGCCGTATCGAGGAGTGTTATCCAAAGGCGCTCGTTCCATTCAGCAACCACCAAAGGTTGCTGTTTCAGAGTTTTGGTGAAAGCCTTCAGTTCCTTGCTCTTACGCACCCTTTTTGTCTTTTCAGCCTCAAGAGCGGTATAGCGTTCTAACGCATCATTGTAGCGCTTCTCAATCCGCTCGGTTTCAGTGGCATAATCTGCCTGTGATTGAGCAATCGAGGCATTCTTCTTTACATGAGCCTGCATGAGTCCTGCGATCACCGTCATTTCATCTTGTGCCTGTTGCATTCCGGCATCTAATTCTTCTGTAGTGCAAAGGGTCTGGCGAATAAGTTCACAGTCTGCAATAACGTTTTCTCTGTTGCCCATAAGCTCGTTGTAGGCGGTTAGGAAGCGTTCCTTAATCTCGTCCTCGGTGAGTCTGGGCGTGGTGCATTTTATTTCATTTTTGAATTTCCTGTTGCATTGAAAAACGACCGTGCGGTACTCGTCAGTGGAGTGCCAAACCTTACGGCCATAGAACCCATCGCAATCGCCACAGATGAGCTTGCTGTGAAAAGCTTTGTCACTGTAAGCTCTTCCGAGTTCCTTGCGCCGTGCCATTTCGTCTTGTACCATATCAAATTCCTCTGGTGAAATAATCGCTTCATGGGAACCCTCCACATAGTATTGTGGCACCTCGCCGTTGTTCTCCCGCAGTTCTTTCGTCAAGAAATCTACTGTGAAACGTTTTTGTAATAACGCATCGCCCTTATATTTTTCGTTTGTGAGGATGCTTGATATCGTGGATGCCTGCCATTTCTGCTTTCTTGCAGGACTTAAGACTCCGTGTTCCATAAGGTAGTTTGCAATGCCTTGGGTGGTTTTGCCCTCAAGAAAAAGCTTGTAGATAATTCGAACGGTTTCTGCCTCTTCAGGTACGACCTTCAGCGTGTCGTTTTCTCCCTTTTCGAAGCCGAGAAAATTGGAATAGCCGACACTGACCTTACCGTCCGAGAAACGTTTCCTCTGACCCCATGTGACGTTCTCGGAAATGCTACGGCTTTCTTCTTGTGCTAACGAACTCATAATGGTGAGCAGAAGTTCTCCTTTGCCATCAAAAGTGTAAATATTCTCTTTCTCAAAGAAGCATTCCACGCCTTTTTCTTTTAGCTTTCTGATGGTAACAAGACTATCTACAGTGTTCCTCGCAAATCGGCTGACTGACTTTGTAATAATAAGGTCAATCTTGCCTGCGAGAGCATCGGCTACCATTTTCTTGAAACCGTCTCTGTGTTTTGTGCCGAGTGCCGATATGCCTTCGTCAGTGTAGACTTTAACAAACTCCCAATCGGTTCGGCTTTTAATGTAATCAGTATAGTAATTAACCTGAGCTTCGTAGCTTGTCAATTGCTCATCGCTGTCTGTAGAAACACGGGCATAACCTGCCACCCTGCGTTTTGTGAGTGCGTTTGTCGGCAGTGCCGTAAACTTATTCTTTGTCGCTGGAATCGTTGTAACCTTTCGCATTGCTTTGCCTCCTTTGTCTCGCTCTCTCCGCGGCAGCCTGTTTCATTTCCGCAGTCCAACTGTCCCGCCGCGATTTATCCGCCCATATGCGTTCTTCGGTTCTGCCATCCTTGAAAACAAATAGTAAACGATTTTCGCCAGGCACTTCAATGCGCTCAACACACTCGGAAAACACTTTGACTTTATATTCAGATAAACCAAGCGTATCGGCACAGACGGTTTTGAGTGTATCTTCGGGTATCTTTTTCCCGTGGCAGTAGACTTTTCCCTGTGTAACATAGGTGGAGCAATTCCATCCAGCCGAACCGTTGTTGGTAACACGCTTATAATTCTTCCCGCAGTGCGGGCAGTAAATATGTCCTGTAAACTCACTCGTTTTAGGTTTAGGTCTATTTCTGTTCGCTTTTTTATTTGCCAACAATACTACCTGAGCCGCCTTATAAGTGTCCTCGTCAATTATGGCGGGGTGCGTATCCTCTGCATAATACATTGGTAATTCGCCCGTATTACGGCATTTTTTCTTTTCCAAATGATTGTTGCGATAATGTTTCTGCAGCATGGCATTGCCCGTGTATTTTTCATTGCCGACAATGTCACGGATGCGCTGTACACACCATTTTCCACCGAGCGCCCCGTAAACGCCCCTTTTGTTCAGGTCTCTGCTTATTGAACCAAAGGTGTCACCGGCAATAACCCGCTTGAAGATTTCTTTTACAATTGGCGCGGTATCAGAGTCAATTTCGATTTTATCTTTAGAAATGCTATAGCCGAATAGAAAACGCATATTTATCAATTCGCCCTTTTCAAAACCTTTTCTGACCCGCCATTTCTGATTTTCACTCGCAGACAAGCTTTCTGCCTGAGCATAGGAAGCGAGGATTGTCAGCATAAGCTCGCCCTCGGTGCTCATCGTATGAATGTTCTGTTCCTCAAAGAAAATGTCCACCCCCAGCGACTTTAGCTCTCGTACGGTTTGAAGAAGTGTTACCGTGTTTCGAGCAAAACGGGAGATGGACTTGGTTATGACTATATCTATCAGTCCGGCACGGCAGTCGGACAGGAGTCTTTGGAAACCCGCTCGGTCTTCATTCGTGCCTGTGAGTGCCTCATCAGCATACACACCTGCGTACTGCCAACCTTCATGAACTTGAATCAGCTCACTGTAGTGGCTGACCTGTGCAGAGAGTGAATGTAACATTGCATCTTTTCCACTCGACACCCTTGCATAGGCTGCGACACGTTTCGGCTTTTCTAAAACCGTCTTTTTTTCAATCTTTCTCACCTTTTTATACACTCATATAACCTCCTTGGTATATGATATATTCGCTCTAAAACCGAGATTTATCAAGTCATTTTCCCTATATATACTGCCGAATTTAAGCGCGTATTTTTGCGCTAATTTGTCCTCAATTGATACAATGTCGTTCTCGTCAATGATGCCTCTTTCAAGCATGGTTTTTACCTGGGCCATAGCAGAATGATAAGCTTGGATATTGCTGCGATTATTCATTGCCACCACCCTCATAACGAGTTTTAATGTAACAGGCATGGGAGCAATACTTTTTCTCGTTGCGGCGACGCATATGTATTTTCTTTCCGCAACATGCACACGAGATGGAATACGGCATTTCTGCCTTCGGATGTTCATTCCACCATTTATTACGGCAAGCGTCAGAGCAGAAACGCCGTGCACTCCGTTTGCGTATATCCATCGACTCTCCGCATTGTTCACAAACGGCAGCGTTTTCAAGTGCCTTGCTGTTTGTTTTATTCCTGCGACAATAGGACTTCACAGTGTTTTCGGACACACCGATTTCCTTTGCAATTTTTAAGTATCCGTATCCTTCAAGTCGCAGTTTATCTATAAGAATTTTCTGATCGGCTGTCATGTTCGTTCCTCCGTTCCGAGGAGAGATATTTTCCTATCCTCACTTTGTACTGGACAGGCAGAACGGAAAATCCGTAGTATGTGGGCAAAAAAATAATGCCCGCCGAAGAAAAATCCTCGACGGGCGTAAAGAGTGGAGCGTTATTCGCTATATTTAATGAATGCATCGGTGAAACCGGCTGCCTTGATCTTGCCGAGCATGGCATCGGCGTTTGCTTTGACAGAGTATGCACCGACTTGAACACGATAGTATTTCTTTGGTGCTGGAGGCTCAACAGGAATGTCAGGGATAAGACCGGACTTTACATCAGCGCGGAAAGTATCCATTGACTTTCCATGCTTAGGAAACCAGTGCATCACATCGCCGTGGTTGCTGGCAATGCCCAACTTGTGACCCTCACTATGGCAGATGATGCTCTTTTCGGTTAATCCATAGAGTTTGCAAAGATATACACAAAGTTCAACGGCCTCCCGGTACACCTTGTTGAAATAGGTGCTGTCCGAAAGACCGTCCTCGCAGATTTCAAAACTGATATGAGTATCGTTGACCGAGCCTTTTGAACCGGAACCGCCATGCCAGCCTCGATGATTCCACGGAAGCGTCTGATATGTGGCAACTGTTCCGTTCGCCAGCTTTCCGATGAAGGCATGAACACAGACCTGACGGCCACCGGGCTTATCCTGATTCCAGTGGTTGTTATACTGGTTTTTGCCCAGCAAGCCATCGTCGGGACCCACGTAGCGTTTTAGGTTTGGATTGTTCGCTCCGGTGGAATGCACCATGATGCCTTTGGGA
The DNA here is from genome assembly GCA_937858235.1 of uncultured Clostridia bacterium. Taxonomy (GTDB): domain Bacteria; phylum Bacillota; class Clostridia; order Oscillospirales; family Oscillospiraceae; genus Onthomonas. The sequence continues at coordinate 3,090 of CALLZZ010000577.1, read as the reverse complement.
ATTATTGTTCTGCCTGCTTTGAAACAGGCGTTGTTTGTAAGTATTAACTTGCGTAAATTCATTAATGTCACCTCACAATCAATTGTTAGTGTCAGTCGTAAGAGCGGTAGGATATAGATGATAGGTAAACTTCAAGTCGCAATAAGCAGTTGCCGATGTTCCATCGCTTCCCATACAGACATACAGTCCATATCCGGCGGGAACTCTGGCTTGCCGCATTTCGATGTCAACGTGCAGGGATTCGGCTGAGGTATTCGACCCGATAGGTGTACTCCGTGAGATTCTGGTGAAAGTCTCTTCGTCGTTCGAAATATAGAAGTCCAGTTCTTTCTCGCTTGTATCTGATTGGCGGCAGAGGGTTATCAGATGGCAATCATAAGTTGCCGGATAAAGTAATCCACCTTGACCGCCAATGACTACGCTGTTAATGGGCAATACTGTATGCAAAGGTCCTCTAACGCTATTAACACCACCAGAACCCGAAACATTGCCCGACAAAATATATCTCAGGAAGCTCATTCTGATAAATTCATTTATTGATGCTGTTGCAGTGGAAGTGAGAGCTATTGCGGTTGTCGCATTTTCCGCTCTTTCAAGCACGAATAAACTCTCACCCGCATCAATGGTGGTACTGCCGATTGAAAACCTTTGACTTGTCCAATAGGCGGTGCAAGTCGGGTTCGGATCTGTTCCTGTCCCGTAGGCAATGTTCGTTTCATCCTCGACGCCTCTTATGGCTTCAGCCATTTTCTTGACTGCATTACGAAGGGTATCTTGGATTAACACCTGCACATTGTTTGCAGCAGGGCTACCCAAAGCCGTAACAAATGTGTAGGTTACCGTGCCGATTACCACGTTATTGCCATTCGCTATGCCGCTAAATGTGATGGACGCTCTCCGGCTTATCATATCCGGTGCAGATGCGGTTTCTATTGGATGCAAGTGATTGAGGAGAATCCCAGTCCGCATATACAGCGTATCACGCATATTCTCAATTAAGTCGAACGTGGTGCCCAGCAAGTTGGAGGTATCATTCACCTGACTATTTGTTGTGCTTAACAGTTCGTAGTTATCTCCGAGCAACCCATGGGTATCGTTTAGTTGGTTGTGCGTGGTATTCAACAGTGTGTAATTGTCATTTAATAGGTTATAAGTGAGATTTAGCAGGTTATTTATCTCATCAATATCCAGTTCAGCTAAGGCAGAAAGCACCTGGTTAAGCCATTCCTGGGCAGGAGGCTCCGGTGGCTCGGCTATACCATCTGCAAGAGCCTCTTCAACAATGGTAAGAACCTTTACGCTTTTTCCAACCACATCACCAAACACGACTCTGATTTCCAGCTGCCCCACGCCGACGATTTCGGTATCCGTCGCACTGGGCGACCATGTCAGCACGTTGTCGGCATAATTTGTGACCACTGGATAGGCAGTACCATCGGGTCTTTTGTAGATTGCCTGCAAAGAGGCGCTTGGGTACTCGTCCCCCAGTAAACTGGAAACATCAAACTCGATGTTACGGAAGTGATGCTCACCGCGCCGACCGATCTGTACGGTTGATGCTTTCGTTAAGTCAATCATTTTCCGTCACCATCTTCCCGTCCGTGAAGCTGCTTAAGAACCTCTTTGAGTCTTTCGGGTATGGGCAGACCGATATGGCTTGCATTCTCCAAAATGGAAATGCCTTCATTGCTCAAGTAGAAGAAGATGACGGCAGTCCGAAGGACACCACCACTGTCCCCGATGTTACCCAGTATCTGCGTATCAAGGATGTGGGCGACACCTACCAGCACAAAGATGAGCACCTTCTTAAAAATGCCCTTAGCACCGATTTCACTGGATAGCTTTTTATCAATAATGGCACAGAGCACGCCTGTCACATAATCTATGGCCACAAAAGCTATGAGCGCATAAAGGAATCCATCCAGCCCGCCGAGAAACCACCCGAGAAAAGCACCAACAGCGGCAAAAGCCAGCTGTATCCAATTCCAAATCTCTTTCATTTGAAATACCTCCATTTCATGAAATTTGTGTATAGAAAAGCGCTCCCGCATAATACGAGAGCGCTGTAGTAGTATTGCGCCTAAAGCGTTATGAACAGATCCTGAATCTGTTGCATTACGTCCGCTCTTGGCCGTCCCGTTCCAATGGGTATCCATGTTATGGGCGGGATATCAAAGGTCGACGAGGAATCAAAACTGTTGATTGTTGTAATAACCGGCTCGATGGCTTTTCTAAGCTCCGTGATGTGGAACGGCCAGTTTTTAACCGTAGTTTTTCCGGCAACAATCTCCTCGCTCCATGTTGCGGGCGGCAGATTGTAATAGCCTCGCGCCATATTTACAGCGGTTCTCAGCCCTTGAACGTGTGCTGACTTCACATGTGTTTCGTTTGCGGTGATCGTGTCAAATGGCGGTGGCAATACGGTAAAGTTTCGCACAACCTCCGGACTTGATGATTCGATATCGCTATCAAGACAGCGAACGGTCACAGTATGGTTTCCTGCGGTGAGTGTTGCCGCTCGATACACCGTTTTTGCACCATTGCCCAAATATCCGCTTACGGAAAACATCTCAGGGTTGTCTACACTGTTAATCCAAACACCCGCATCGATTTTAACTTCCACAATCTGCGTCTGACCATCCGGCTCAATGCTCGTTGTAATCATGAAGCGTGGGGAAGTTTTGAAACTGGAACTACCAGATATCGGGCAGACGATTAACGGTGCAGTTGGCGGACTGTTTTTCTTTACAGTACCGCTGACTACATAGGCAGAGACTGCATCCAATGTATCTGTTACGCTGATACGATAACGGGTATACATCCCAGCTATTTGGGAAGCGTTCGCAGTGTATGTCCCAGAGGTGGCACTTGAAACTATGATTGTCAAAGCCTCATATGCCGACCAGTTAGTCCCGTCCGTTGAAGTTGAGCGCTGAATGACATACTGCTTGATAGCGCTGGTTCCGGGAATCGTCCCGCTCCATACAAGAGTAACAGTAGTTGATTCATAAATAGCAGGGGCGGCGCTAAAGGTTGTCGGCGGCGTAGGCAGTGTATTTCTGCGGACAGAGTTACTGGAAACTATCCAGT
>CALLZZ010000576.1 GCA_937858235.1 uncultured Clostridia bacterium | reverse complement strand
GTGGTCTGGAGAAATTCATTAACTGCGGAAACACCTTGGTGCGCTGGTCAAAAGGCATTCTAAATTCGTTCGGCTGTCCTTATACGAACGGCTTTACCGAAGGGGTTAACAACAAGATTAAGGTCTTGAAACGCAATGCTTATGGTTACCGCAACTTCCGACGCTTTCGCAATCGCATCCTGCACATGTTCTACTATCCAATACAAAAAGGAGCAGCTTGACGCTGCTCCTCGCTGCTTCCATTTTTGGGTCTACCCCAACTTTTGACAAAGAGCCATAATTCAGTATTCATGCGGTCTTATGATCATTTTGTGTCATTTGCTCATTTTAGATGCAGACTTAATTGAGGTAAAATCAAACACATAGAAAATTAGAATAAACCAACTAAATCGTTCGGTCTGTCACTGTTACTTTCGTAATAACATCCCACTGTCGGTCTTTGCCGACCATGTATTCTAAAACTTCATCCGCTGTTTCGCACCATTTCTCAGTTTCCGGCTTGTTGGCTTCACTGATATTAATTTTCCCCTCGGGGTAAGTGATAGTATATATGATATCATTCTATATAAGCTCTACTTCGCCATGCCAATGCATACAGTTTTTAAAATCACTAATAGTTACAAAATGGTTACAAAACGATTTTGCTCAGGGGTATTTGCCGAAACAATGGTGCTTTTTATTTTCAATGACCTCCCATAACGTTTAAATTCCGGAATACCGCTATGCTATATTGTTCTGTCAATTACTGTCACCTGCGTGATCACATCCCGCAGCCTGTAGTTGCCAACCTTATATTCCAATACTTCGTCAGCGGTGTTACACCATTTTTCGTTTGAGCCATCTATTTTTGCAATACAATAGCGGCTTCCATCCCAAAAGATTCCGTATTGTTCAGAATGCCATTTCAAGACAATTTCACCATGAAACCGCATGCATTTTTTAAAGTCACTGATTGTATTAAAGTGATCGTCTTCCAACCTATTATCAGCTATTTTCATAACGTCACAGATACCTCCGCGCTTTGACTTAAACTCCGGTACATTACCATCAAAATAATTGATTGCTGGTCCGAAGTCAGGATGTTCGTCTGGATTATCCCAATTAATCTTATGATCATGAGGATTGCTATGATATTTGGGATTTGGGGCAGTGGTGTGATGTCGTTCCAAAGCTGCCTTCCCATTGTCACCGATTTTTGTTTCAAACTTTGTTCCATCTTTTTTGTAAGAGACCTTGATCTCTCCGGGCTTTCCCCATAATCTTTCTTCAAATACGTTTCTGGGCCTCCATTTTCCGCCATAAGCGCTGCCCATTCCAGTCTGAATAATGTTATTATAATTCTTATCATTCTCATTTACAACATATCCGCTTTTAATAATGAGATTGCTCCCTGCCGGAATGGGTTCTTCTCCGCAGATGTATTTTGCGTATTTGGAGGGAGTATATGGGTCGTCGTTCATATACTCCCACGAGCTTAGTTCGTAATCGACAAACACGATATCGCCCTGCATCTCCGGGAACGGCGTATTGTAGCAGATAATTTTTTCCGGCTCAATGCGGCGAAGCATCTCATTGTAGCCCTTGAGGAAAAACTCTTTCTGATCCTGTCGATTGTCATGCTCCGACACCATATAGGTGGATACTGCAACCGTGGAGCCTTTTTCAATCCCATCAAAGCAGAATTCGAATGTATTCTCATCACCCCAACTTACGGTTGGAACAACACGAATTCCCTTGGACGCAAAATAGGCACCGCACCAGCGGTTTCGGAACGTATTGTAAATCTGCAGGACCGGTGCCATTTAAACATGCATGCTGAAGTCGGGAGAAAGCACCGCGCGATAGCATTTCAGCTTTTCAAGATCGATATCAGGATTTTTCCAGACACGCTCAAATTTGTAATCATATAGGAAAAAATGAACCATACGGTTGAAATGCTTTGTGTCGTTCGTGCTGATTTTATCAAAACCAATGAGAAGTAAGTCATTGAAGTCATCCGATACCGGCATCTGTACTTTCCCTTTTCCTTTGAACTGATTGCGAAGGAAAAGGGGGCTTGTGCGATACCTATAATTTTCTTCCGTCATCTTGTTGCCTCCTTTAAAATAGGAAAAACATTCTTTCACTTAACCCGCAAAAACAAGCGAAAGTTTCCCTCAAGAGGGCAACTTTTTAAAAATTTATTGAAAAACTGCCGCAGCGTTGGACACGGCCACTTAAAACTCCTTCAAAGCCAGCAAAAAACAAAAAACAACATGCAGGTTCGAAACCTTACATGCTGCTTTTATCATTGAAAGTAGAGGCCAATTTTGATACCAAATGCACACGGTACCGACCTTTCGTTAAAAGGTGCACAAGGTGTACATATGCCAAAGGAAGTTGCCGTTGTTGCATGCAGAGTCAGGAATAATCTTGGTGCATTGAACTTCGGCTACTCTCGAAAGCCGATTCCAATTTATTGTAATGTTTTATCGCTTCCCAGTGGTGTTATTCCGTTTGCTTCAAGCATTTCGTTAATTTCATATATAGAATTTTCTACACAAGCGGAAAGTACACACTGATATACGTATCCATCGTTTTTCATGGTATTTAACCTAAAATCTGTCTTCCCAAGAAACATTTCTGCTTCCGGCAGCGGAAGTTTTAATCCAACACATAGCGCTAACACAGTTTGAATAGAAGTAGGGTATTCTTCATCATTCCGTAACCGTTGGATCGTCTTTTCTCCAACAAGAGAGAGGTCTGCCATTTGTTTGTTTGACAGGTGCCGCTCCTTCATCAATGCTACGAGCGTCTCGGCAAATGAGCCGGGATACCTACGTAACGCTTCCGAACGGCGCTTTGCATTTTGGATCTGGTTCATTAACGCCTTATTATGATTGGTCTGCTCAAAGGAGAATTCAATCTGATCTTCTTTTGGAGCGGCATTCCGCATAAACTGAGAATAATATTTTGTGCCCTTATACTTTGACTGATAACTGTATCCCCTGGTAAATGCAACACAGCACTCATCCATGTGCGCTAAAGCGTATTGTGTAAGCGCGGCATTCCCGATTTGATCATGCGTAATATATTCTTCATTGTTAAAGCACAGATGTCCATCGACAAATGCAAACAGGCCACTGTCAATCAACTTCTTAAACTCACGATCAAAGCAGTATGCCTTAAATAAGTCTGAGCATGAAATAGTGAAAGTCTGATTAGGTTCCAAGGCTTCCGAGTTGAATGAATAACCGTGAACATAGCGACCATCTACAAACGGGTATGCGCCTTCTGCCTTGATATATCCGAGCTCAATCAAGCGGACTTTTGCCGCCTCTCTTGATACATCAAAATGTTCTGCAAGGTCATCAATAATATGCTCATAAGCCGATATGCTCGCAGAATTATCGCCATCATATTCTACCAACAATTTATCAGCCAAAATGCGAGTCGTTTTTGCAGGCATCAGAATTTTCGGTGCAATGCCCTTAGCCTGCCACTCCATCCAATCGACAGCATTCCATTTATCGGAATCAATAGTATTAGCCGCTATCTGGCATTGAATTGCACGGCCAAGGTCATCATTCGCACCTATCATTTTCATTAGGGCATGATACGGTTGATGCCGGTGCCAGTGGAAACATTCATGCGCTAAAGTCGTTCTTTTTGTCCCTATCGAGCGCTCATACGTAACTCTGGGGTCAAGATAAACTGTCCCGCGCTTTGCATTACGAATTGTAATCTTGTGATGCCGATCAAGTATGTTCCCATCGTCAAATACTATTGTCCCGAAATATGTAAGTTCATCTGAAAGAGGAGCATCTTCTATAGTATTTAGGCCCATTGCGCTTGCAATTTTATCAATTGGGACACGCATAGGATGTTGCAAAGCATTCGGGTAGTATCTGAGTAGAAACTTTTCAGCTTCGCTCTCAAATTCATCTCTCGATATAATCGGAACCAATTCTCCGGACAGCCTGTCATTATCCGATTCTTCTTGTGGGTTGCAATTCCCAATGTTCAATATCCTGAATCCGCTGAGCTCTATTCCGAGTGTTACCTGACAGCGGATCCTGAGCCAACGCTCAGTAAAATGTCCCTTCTTTGATAGAGAAGGCATCTCAACATCGCACGACGTAATCACGTCAAATGCGATAATCCCTTCTTCCGGCTGTTCAATGTGCGTAACATTTTCAATCTCAATATCGGCAAATACAGGTTCATGATTTTCACCGGAATATTCCTCCTGCAGATAAGCAAGCACCGCATCCCGGATATCATCATGCCGAGATTGGTCAATTAGCTTCTGAAGAGGGCTTTCATCCTGTGCTTCATAATAATCGAGTCTGCTATCATTTAGCTCTTTCCGAATATCTCTCCAGTTAGGCATGTACCTGTCCATGTTAGCAATAAAGGTAGCATCATGCTTTCTGGAAATCAGATGCGTCAATTCATGCAGAATAATGTAGTCCAGACATTCCATAGGCTTCTGGGCAAGCTGCAGATTGAACCAGAGTTTCTTCTTGTCCGTACTGCAGGCTCCCCACTTAGTAATCATGTATTTTGTTTGCCATGAATCACATTTCAGCCTGGTCTGTTGTTCCCACTTTGGAAGGCGTTTTTCAATTTCGTCCTTAAGGAGCTTCCGATATTCCTCCCGGACATATGCTTCCCGTTGCTTAACCGTACTATTGCTGTTCATGGAAAGCACGATGTTCTGATTCTGAATCTCGAAGTTGTTCTTCTGGTTATCAACTTTGAAAACAAGAAAGTACTGCTTTCCCCAGATATACATTGTCTCTCCGGAAACATACTGTCTCTTTGACGCTCTTGGCTGATCCTGAAACTGTGTTATTGCCCTCTTGATAAAGCCAAGCTGTGTTCTGGCATAAGCCTCAATAGCCTTGTCGTCGACCGATAAAGGCGCAGAAATTACCACATGTCCATCTGGCGGCTTCACCTGCAAATGCATATTTTTTATATTTTTCTTTTGAACATCAATCGGTATGCCGGAGATGACAATGCGCATTAGTATTCCTCCTGCTTCTCGATGATCTTATAAACCCGCTCAACCTCAGCGTCGTCATTTAATATTTCATACAAAGCCTTTTTAATTCGACGAATCACAACCTGATTGCCTCTGAATCCGGCCATTTTATTCTTCAGTACAGCTTTATGTATTCTTAATGCGAGTTTTTCATCCTCACCGGTATTGTCATAGATCGCCATAAGTGCTTTGACCTTGCGGATGCTTTCCGGATACTTATCGTTGTCTTCCGGACAATCAACATTCTTGGCGAGTTTAATATATTGCTCAAGCATTTCGGCATAGTCAAGAACGCCCTGTTTTCTTTCCTCTATCAGCTTATCGAGAATTTCCGACATCTTCGCATAATAGCGTGGATTGACTGTTACCTTCTCGATAACCTTTTTTCGGATATTGTTTTCAATGGCCTCGGCAGCACCTTCCTTGTGACCATCGTCCCCTTCACCAGTTAGCGTTTCCCCTTGCTGCGCCACGAAATCAAGAAGAGTCAGATCATCGAAGTCACCGATTTCCTTCGCATCAGATGCCGTAATATAATTGTCGATCATTTTACGCATATCAGGCTCGTAGGCCTTCAAATCCAGAAAATCTCCACTTGCTGTTCCTATAGTTTTCTTCAATTCAAGATAGAACGTGACTTTATCTTCATATTCCCTTAGTTTTCCGGATGAAATATCATCGACGAGATAAGGTTTTGCTTCAGCAAATGCCCGAATGAGGCTGCTAACAAGTTTATAAAGTTTTTCACGAAGTCGTGCGTAAATTTCATCATTTTCTTCCGACTGCCCAGAAACGCCGCAGAAATAATGAATATACTGTAGTTCTTCACATGGCTCCTCCACGCCCTCGCAAAGCTCTTCTATGGCATCATATATTTCGTTGAAATACGTAATAGCTTCATCATGTCGATCTTTAACCAAGCCCTTAATGTCTTCAGAGTCATATTCTTCAAATGCGCCGGAAGTATAATCCTTCATTGCGGTCTGGAGTTTACCGAACAGCTGCTTGTAATCGACGATATATCCGAAATCCTTAGAATCGTCATCGAGACGGTTTACACGACAGATTGCTTGGAACAACCCATGATCCTGCATCTTTTTATCAATATACAGATATGTACATTTTGGAGCATCAAAACCTGTAAGAAGTTTATCTACAACAATAAGCAGCTTCATATTTGCGGGTTCTTCCACGAACTTGCGCTTTGCTTCCTTTTCAAATTCCTCGATCTTGGACTGAATTGATCCGGCTGTCGGAAGATTCTTCGGATCAAGGCCAAGCATCTTCAGATAGGTCTCATATTTGATGAAGGTTTCAGTATCATCCTCATTGCTGACAGTATCTGTGCGCAATTCTCCCTTTTGAGGTGTGTAAGAAGAAATGATGGCACATTTCTTAAATCCCATCTGCTGAAAGATTTCATAGTATTTACAAGCAGTCGGAATTGAGTCGGCTACAAGGATGGCATTGCCGTTACCGTCCATAAGACGCGGCTTCATGTTAAAGTCCTGAATGATATCCCATGCGACCTTTTCAAGGCGAGAACGGGAACTGTAAACTTTCTGCATTGTTCCCCATTTTTCCTTTAGTTTTGCCCTGGCTCGCGGAGAAAGGCCTCTGGTCTTTACATCAAACCATTGGTCAACACGATCCTGGGATGACAGATCCTGCGGAATATCGCGATATTCATAACGCAAATCCAGCACAACGCCATCCGCGACCCCTTCGTTATATTTGTAAGTGTGAATATAGGAGCCGAATATTTCGATGCTGGTCTTTTTATCCTTTTTTAAGAGAGGAGTACCGGTAAAACCGATAAAAATAGCATTTGGCATAATAGTGGTCATAGCCGCGTGCAGTTTGCCTGACTGTGTTCTGTGGCACTCATCCACAAATACGACCAGATTACCTTTTGCTTCAAAATCGGCAGGAAGGGATGCTTTCAATTCTTCTATGTACTTGTCATAATCTTTCTCGGTAGCATCGCCGCCGCGTCTGCCAAACTTATGAATCAGAGAGCAAATGAGGGAATCATCGTAGAGATTCAATCGGGTCAATAGATCCCTACCGCTCTTGGTACGAACGATATTTTCGTCAACGCCAGTGAAGGTTTTTTCTATCTGCTCATCCAGTTCATCACGGTCGGTAACAATTAGCACGCGGGGATTCACAATACTCCAGTGCATCAGAATCCACTTGGCAAGCCAGACCATTGTCAGAGTTTTGCCGGAACCCTGCGTATGCCATATGATTCCGCCCTGTTTATCTTTCAGCCTGTGCTGAGCGCGCTTAATCCCATAGTACTGGTTATAACGGCATACTTTTTTCCAGCCTTTATCAAAAACGACAAAGTTCATAATCAGGTCAATGAACCGCTCCTTATCAAACATTGCATAAATCTGTTTTAGGAGCTTATTTTCTATTGTGGCGCATTTCTGACTTATGCGAACGTCCACCGGATCACGTTCATCTTCGTGCTCTTTGAATCCGTCCTCTTTCCACTCCATGTAGAACTTCTCGCTGGTGAGAAGTGTTCCATAGCGCAGACCCTCGGATTCATTTCCGGCCATACAAAACTGCATTGTGGTGAAGAATCCTTGAATGAAAGAGTCCTTCTGATTTGTTAGATTCTGGCGGATACCTGTGGACACAGAAACGCTGCTCTTTTTAAGCTCGATAACAGCAACAGCGATCCCGTTCAGATAGATAACCAAATCCGGCCGCTTTTCCTGTTGCTCGACAACGGTCACTTCCTCGGCAATCGCGAAGTCGTTATTCAGTGGATTTGCGTCATCAATGAAATAAACCGTCTTTGGCGCTTCTTCCGGGGTCTCGCTGACTTTAGCGCCGTATTTCAGGAGAGAATAGACTGCTTTGTTTGCGTCATAAACGCCACGAGATGTATTCCCTGCAGCACGCATAAGCTGCGTAACCGCACCACTGATCAACTTATCAGAGTAGCCTTTCAAACGAAGGTATTGTCGCAAACGGTCTTCTTTGATATTCGTGTTCTGTTCATCCGCAAGGTTACCTAAATACTGATACCCCAACATATCCGGATTTTTAAAGAACTTGATCACCTTATCCTGTGTAACAACTTCCGGTTGTCCAATACTCATTTTACAGGCACCTCCCTATATTAATCTGACCTTGCCGGTCAGGAGTTCTTCCATCATGCCTTGCTTTACTTCCTGATACTTGTTTAGCTTCTCCTCAAGCTTTTTAATATCTGAATCCATATCGTTTATTATTGCGATTATGCTGTTTCTCTCATTTTTATGTGGTATCTTAATTTTCAAATTTCTAACGTCCTCAACCGTTAAATTGTGCTGAGCACCGACTTTTTCATGAGAGAAAATCTGTTCCTGCCCATCTTTTGACATCAAATAAAGCATGCACCAGCTAACCAATGATGGATCGTGAAATTTAGCGATTCCAACAGCACCTCCTGCAAACGCCGTAAATCTATTATCAAATCTCGCAACATTTCCAATTCGGCCTGAAATAGAGATCAGAAGGCATACTTCGTCGAGCATAATCTTAGGATATTTCGTCGCTACACTATATGGAATATAAAAATCAGTATTGTAGTTAATATCAAATCCTTCAAAGTCTTTATTCTGTATAAACGGAAGCGACCCAATTTGATTGATCGTAAATAACGACGGCTTAATCTCAGCACTGTAATCAAACCCAGTCTGTTTCGTTACTAATCGACATAAACTGTCGAGTGATTTTGTTTCCCATTCTTCAGAGAAGCCTTCCAACCTTTTCCTCCCAGTAACCAACATTTGCATCGTTCCTTGCCGGATGTCTTTCTTTTTTCTAATCAGTTTTTGCAGGTTGCTGATAAGAGTGTCAGTGCCAGAAAAAACTTTTATTATCGATTCTTGTTCCTGAAGGCTCTCTGGATACTGTACCTTGAACTTGTTTACTATTCCTACGCTTAAGCCATCCATAATACCGCCTACAGAAAGTTGCTTTGTTTGCTGACGCAAGAAATAAAACTGGTCAGAAAACAGCTGAAGAACATAGTTTGGATTAATTTTTTTTTCGTCAAAGCGAAGACGGATAAGGTGAGAATCCATTATCCCCGTTTGTATTCCATCGGGAACTATTGCGCATTTTCCAATAGTACCCATAGTGCTCATAACAAAATCTCCGGGGAGAATTTCGCAGGAGCTTAATTTATCAAAATGAGCCTTGGTAAGGAACCTATCACCCAAACTAAAATCGTGCTCGTAAATATTCTCTTGTCCATAGACCTTGTATATGCCATCGTTCAGTAGAATTTCCTTCTTAAGCTGACTACCAAAAGGCCCGATTTTAATACCATTCGGTTTTAATACATCTGTTATTGGACATTCAGTCCATCCATTTACCATCTAAATCCCATCCTTTTCAGATGAGACTTTACCTTGGCCTCATATTTATCAGTTTCTGACTCCAGCTCCGGCAGAGTATTCTCGTACCGCTCCGACAGCTCAATAATCCGAGTTGTAAGATGATGGGAAATCGCCGCATATAATTCGCTGATTCCAGAAAAGATGCTATTGAACCATTTTTTATTGATAAGAAGGTCAAGAATCTCTTTGTCGGTCAGCAATTCATATCTGGCGCGACACTTTTCGTCCAGCGCTTTATATAGATCCTTAACAACCTTTGTGTACCCGGATATTTTGTTACAAAGCTCCAGTGCTGCCTTCAATTGATTGCAGTCCTCCTGAAGACTTTCCGGCACACTATCGATTGTACGAATAATGCGTAACCTGTAATCTATAGAGCTCTTTGTTACATTGCCTTTTTCATTGACCACGCTTTGGCACAGCGGATGCTCCACAAGATATGCCTGCAGGTGCTTTTTAGTCATAGGGAGAACATTCTTTAGTGCTTCAAGTTCAACGGTTTCTTCCGTTTCTACATGCTGTGTCAACTCGTCTATCTTTGCCTCGATATCTTTTGCCTTAACCTTGCCGTCTTCCGCTACATCAGCAAGAGAAGACTCATCGTCAGCGCTTTCGATAAGTTCAGACAGCTGCGACTCGGTTTCCGCCACAACATTTTCTGCTTCTTCTATTGCGTTCTTCTCTGTGCTGAAGAAAGCGGCAATCACGATATCTTTTGGAATCAATCGGCCTTCCCATCCGGTAATTTTTGTTTCACCCTTTTTCTTGCCCTGAGTGATTTCCTCTTCGATATTATCCGTAGCGCGTGCATTGGCGTACCCATCCGGTTCGCTAATAATCAGGGAGACGTCATCATTCATGACATCATTCCAGTACGCCAGAAGGACCTGATACACATCATATTTATCAATCAGCGTCATTGGCTCGAATTCGGCCAGAATATTGTCTGCAAGCACAGTAATCAGTTTCTTTGCAGAAACATCCTCATCCAACGATGCAAGAGCCGGATATTCTTTCCCTTTCCAAGTCGTGAAAGCTTGATCCAATTTCTCGCCGTAGACAGAAAATTCTGCATTCTTATAGATTGTTTGGCGGATATTTTCATGCGGCACCTTAAGACTGTAATATTTGTCGTTGATAGCTGTAAGCAGCTCATTTTTCAGTGACGGGAACACATTCCAGTATTTGGACAGGCCATCGATATCGACCGCTGGAATGCCACCATGAATGTGCGCGTAAATATCCTGAATATCCTCGGGGTCAGAGGAATCAATATATCGGGTAATGTTAAGGTTATACTCGTTCTTTTTCTCAATCTCATCGTTGGGAACAAAACGGGCATACTTTGGATCGCTCTCAATCTGCTCATTGAATGTTGTGATAATCTTGTAAATATCTCTTTCACGAAGACGATTTTTATTACCATCTTTGATGTAACCATGGCTTGCATCAATCATGAAAATGCCCTGACGATTTGCTGCTCCCTCCTTGTCAATTACAAGAACGCAGGCTGCAATACCAGTGCCATAAAATAAGTTTGCAGGAAGACTAATGATTCCTTTGATCCAGTGTTTTTTAATGATATTTTCTCTGATGGTTGCTTCTGCGTTTCCTCGGAATAGAACGCCATGTGGCAGAATAACCGCTGCCTTTCCATCATTCTTCAATGCCTTCAGAATGTGCATAAGCCAGGCATAGTCTCCATTCTTTTCCGGAGGAACCGCACCATAACCTTCGAAACGACCATATTCCTTGCCAGCGATACCGTCAGTCCAGTTCTTCGTCGAAAAGGGAGGATTAGCAACGATGTAATCAAAGCGCTGCAGAACTGAGTTATCTTTTGGATCAAGATACTGAGGATTTGAAAATGTGTTTCCGCTCTTAATTCTAATCTCTGCTTTGCGATGCAAAACTGTATTCATCTTTGCAAGACCAGCGGTAGTACCTTCTTTTTCCTGACCATAACCCATAATTGGGAATGGCGCCGCATCTATAGCCCGGATTAATAGGCTACCGCTGCCACACGCTGGATCACAAGCAGTGGCATCTTTGTCTTTACATGAACTAATACCAACAACGTTTGCAAGAATTCTCGAAACTTCAGCAGGTGTATAGAATTGTCCTTTGCTCTTACCGCTCTCCGTAGCAAATTTTCGCATCAGATATTCATATGCATCGCCGATAATGTCGTCGCCCTCTGCTTTGTTTCTTGAGAAATCAAGTTCCGGACGCTGGAAAATAGAGATGAGATCGGTAAGCTTATCAACCATTTCTTTACCGCTTCCAAGCTTTGCCTCATCGTTAAAATGTGCAATGTCGATTACACCCTTAAGGTCTGTATTTTCCTCGGCAAGTCTGGCGATGATTTTATCCATGCCTTCGCCGATTTCCTTTTTTCCCTTCAGAGTAATAAAGTCATCAAAGGAGCACCCTGTCCTTTTGTCCGGATCTGGGTTTGGATCGTGAACTTTATCAAACACAATAATGTCCGCATACTTTTTGTCCTTGAATTTGTCGGTAACATACTTCATGAACAAAAGTGTTAGTATATAATCCTTATATTGCGACGCGTCCATTCCTCCACGCAATTTATCACAGCTCGCCCATAGTGAACGATAAAGTTGTGTTTTCTTAACAGCCATTTTGTCTGCTCCTTTATTTTTGTGTGAATCTTCGGATCAAGTAGTTTATTCGATTGCGCTTTTTCCGCTTTTGACCCATTCATCTAATTCAGAAGCCTTAAACTTCCATTGCTTCCCGATTTTATGAGCAGGTAATCCTTCTTTACCGTTTCTAATCCATCCTCTAAGCGTTACTGGCTTAATGCCAAGATATTTTGCAGCCTCTTCGATGCTGATCCACTTGTCATTCATCATTTCTTCCATGCTTTTCACCTCACGAATCCGAATCCAGATTAAAAACCTATTTTATTATACTCAGAAAAACATCTAAGCACAAGAATTTTATGATATTTATTGATATTTGATATATATTTGCATAACTTTAAGATTTGCACCGGACATTTACTTGTCCGGTCTTTTTTTATCTATTTTTCAATCTTTCTTCGAGATTCTCGCATAAAAAATCACGAATTTCCTTGTAAAAACAGACACAGACGTGTCTGAGCGTAAACGCCTTCAAACTTATACAATAGCCTTAAGTTGAACGAAAAAGTCCCGTATCACAGATCGGAGCTACGCGCTCAATGGCTAAAGTCGGTGCAACGCCGACCAAATAATCTCACAGCCTGAGATGCGCATTAAGGCGGCGGGATACATACAGAGCCAGTTTCCTCACGGATAACCGTGACGGGACCTCTGATGTACCCACCGTGCTTTGCTGCGCCCATTTTCAGGCGACAAGGTCGGTGTATATCAGTTGCGCCGGCTTTCTATGTGTCCTGACCGCCAAACCGCTCACCAGGCGGAAAGGACAATCATGGAAAATCAGAAGTCAAACCGTACCCGCAAAATTTACCTTCCTCACACCAAGCAATGGATCGAGGT
>CALLZZ010000575.1 GCA_937858235.1 uncultured Clostridia bacterium | reverse complement strand
GCGAATTAGGCAGAAAACCTAACTCTGGGCTGTCTGTTTTATCGGGAAAACCCCACTAACATGCTTGATAACCTTAATGCTACCAGTTCTATCATCAATATCATCATCTTATACTGTGGGAAGATGGAAGAAGCGATAAGAAATAGGTCATGTAAAGCACGGCTACTATTTTCGTGTACAGATAATACCGCCCTCATCCGAGCGCTACATCCAGCAGCAGCATCAGCGCGAAACCAAGAGCTACCCCGATGGTGCAGGCATTGCTATGTTCGCCCGCCTGAGCTTCCGGAATGAGTTCTTCTACGACCACATAAATCATCGCGCCGGCAGCAAATGAGAGTATATAGGGAAGAATCGGGGTGACCAGGGATGTCAGCAGAATGGTAATAATTGCTCCTACGGGCTCCACAATGCCGGATAAAAATCCATAGCGGAAGGCTTTGAGTCTGGGCAGCCCTGTGCCCACCAGAGGCATGGAAATGATAGCGCCTTCCGGAAAGTTCTGTATGGCAATACCGATTGCCAGAGCAAAAGCACTGGCAGCCGTGATTACAGCTCCGCCGCTATTTAACATACCGGCCAGCACAACACCCACCGCCATACCCTCTGGTATATTGTGCAAAGTTACCGCAAGCACAAGCATAAAAGCGTTTCCAAGCCCGCTGGGCCTGCCCTCCGGGTGTTCGGAGTTTAAGTGCAGATGCGGAATAATAGTATCAAGCAACAGCAGAAAGCCGGTGCCAAACAGAAAACCGGCCACCGCCGGAAGCCAGGCGACACCGCCGGCCGCCTCCTCCATTTCGATAGCCGGAATCAGCAGGGACCAGACCGAGGCTGCAATCATCACTCCGGAAGCAAAACCGAGTAGTGTCTTCTGGACGTACGGTTTCATATCTCCCTTCATGAAAAACACCATGGCCGCGCCTAAGGTAGTGCCCAGAAGCGGGATGAGGATCCCGGCAATGACTTTTAGCGTATCGTTCATATCTCTCTTCCACCAACCCGTATTCCATTAGGAGACTTCAATATTTTTCGTCTGTCAGTCAAGCAGCCCGTTTAGCCCTTATTTTTATTTTTGTTGCGCATAACGGCAAATAGCGGCGAAGGTTTTCTCACTGATGTCATGCTCTATCTTACAAGCATCCTCGCGGGCAGTCTTTTCGTCAACACCCAGCCTGACAAGAAATTCGGTCAGCAGTTTGTGACGCTCATAAATGCGGGAGGCGATTTCCATCCCCGAATCAGTCAACGTAATGAGGCCGTCTTTATCCATCGTGATATAACCGTTTTCCCTAAGGCGCTTGGTTGCGTAAGATACGCTGGGCTTCGTTACATTTAGTTCGGCGGCTATGTCAATCGAGCGGATATAGCCGTGTTTTTCCATTAACATCAGCATCATTTCGAGATAATCCTCTGACGCTTTTAGTATTTGCATAGCGTTTTTACCAACTTTCATTCGGGTATTACGTGCAGGTTAACATACTCTAACCAGAAAATCAATATTTTATAAAACCTATTGACAATTACAGTTAGATACATTAAACTAACAATCGGTTAGAGTACACTAACTGATTGTTCAAAAGGTCGGTTAAGGTAATCTAGCAATTGTTTAAGGTATAGGTTAGAGTAATCTAATCAAGGGGAGGAGGATACTATGATGCCGCTAACGCTTGCAGCAGTCGGCGAGGAAAACATCATCAAAAAGGTCGGCGGAAAAGCCGACGTTAAAAAACACCTGGAAGATCTCGGTTTTATCGCCGGGGGAAATGTCAGGGTGATTGCCATGCTGGGAGGTAATGTCATCGTCAATATCAAAGAATCCCGCATCGCCATCAGTAAAGAGATGGCCGGCAAAATAATGATATAAAAAGGAAGGGGGAAGCGCTGATGAAAACGCTCAGGGATGCAAAAATCGGTGAAACGGTAGCGGTTAAGAAGCTTCATGGCGAAGGTGCGGTCAAGCGCCGCCTGATGGATATGGGAATCACTAAAGGCATTGATGTCTATGTCCGCAAGGTGGCTCCGCTCGGCGATCCGGTGGAAGTGACAGTGCGCGGTTATGAGCTCTCCATCCGCAAGGCGGACGCGGAAATGATTGAGGTCGGATGATCCCAAGGGACGACCTTTATTTTTTGCCGAATGGTTAAATGGCTCTAACTAAGAAAGGGAGGATTTGGCAATGGGAATTAAAATTGCCCTGGCGGGCAACCCGAACAGCGGCAAAACGACGCTGTTCAACGCGCTGACCGGTTCCAATCAGTATGTCGGCAACTGGCCGGGCGTCACGGTGGAGAAAAAGGAAGGCAAACTCAGGAATCATAAAGATATCGTTATTATGGACCTGCCGGGTATCTACTCGCTTTCCCCCTATACCCTGGAGGAAGTGGTGGCGAGAAATTATTTGATCGGCGAACGGCCGGACGTGATCCTCAACATCGTGGACGGCACGAATCTGGAACGGAATCTATACCTTACCACCCAGCTGACGGAGCTTGGCATTCCCGTAGTAATCGCCGTCAACATGATGGACGTGGTGAAGAAGAACGGGGATAAAATTAATATTGAGGAACTCTCCCGCGAGCTTGGATGCAAGGTTGTGGAGATATCGGCTTTGAAGGGTACCGGCACGATGGAAGCGGCACAAGCGGCTGTCAATGCCGCGAAATCTACCAAAACCGTTCCGATGCACACGTTCTCCGGCGCGGTGGAGCATGCGCTGGCCCATATTGAGGAGGCAGTGGTCCACGACATGCCGCAGGAACAGCAGCGCTGGTACGCCATCAAGATTTTTGAGCGGGATGAAAAGGTTCTGAATCAGTTAAAACTGGATAAATCAGTGCTTGACCATATTGAAGAAGACATTAAAGCTGCCGAGAAGGAACTGGACGACGATGCCGAAAGCATTATTACGAACGAACGCTATATCTACATAGCGTCGGTCCTCCGGGGCTGTTACAAGAAGAAAAGCGCCGGCAAGCTCTCCACCTCCGATAAGATCGACAAGACGGTTACCAACCGCTGGCTGGCCCTGCCTATCTTCGCGGCGGTCATGTTCGTTGTCTACTATGTTTCCGTTTCCACGCTGGGCGGTGTGGTTACCGACTGGACGAACGACACGTTCTTCGGTGCATGGATACAACCCGGCGTACAGAGCTTCCTGGAAAACATCGGCGCAGCGGCCTGGGTCGTCTCCCTGGTAGTGGACGGCATCATCGGCGGCCTCGCTGCCCCCATCGGTTTCGCGCCGCAAATGGCTATTGTGTTTCTTTTCCTTTCCATTCTGGAAGACTGCGGCTATATGGCGCGCGTAGCCTTCATTATGGACCGCATTTTCCGCCGCTTCGGCCTTTCGGGTAAGAGCTTCATCCCGTTTCTGATCTCCTCCGGCTGCGGCGTACCGGGGATCATGGCCAGCCGCACGATTGAAAACGAAAAGGACCGCAGAATGACGATGATGACGACTACGTTTATCCCCTGCGGCGCCAAGCTGCCGGTCATCGCGCTGATCGCCGGTTTCCTGATGGGCGGCGCGTGGTGGATGGCTCCGCTCATGTATTTTTCGGGCATAGCCATTGTCATCATCTCCTGTATTATTTTAAAGAAGACAAGACTCTTTTCCGGCGACCCCGCCCCCTTTGTTATGGAGCTGCCGCAGTACCATATTCCGTCAATTAAAGGCATTTTTCTCCACGTTTGGGAGCGCATCTGGGCATTCCTGAAAAAGGCCGGAACAATCCTGTTCCTCTGCTGCGCTGTTATGTGGTTCCTGGGCAGCTTTGGCATCCAGGACGGAGTGTTTGGGCTGGTGGATACTGAATATTGTTTCCTGGCGACTATCGGCGGCGCTATTGCCTGGATTTTCCAACCGCTGGGTTTTGGCACCTGGCAGGCCGTGGCCTCCAGTTTAAGCGGCTTTGTCGCCAAAGAAGGCATTGTCTCCACCATGGGTGTCCTGTCCGGTCTGGGAGCAGTCGAGGAATATGCGGTTTCCATGCATGCACAGTTTGCGGCATTCTTCCCCACGAGCATCGCAGCCGTTTCGTTCCTGTTTTTCAATCTGTTCGATTCTCCCTGCCTGGCGGCAATTTCCACGCTGTCAAAGGAAATGGGTTCGCGAAAGTTCTTCTGGTTTGCCATTCTCTTCCAGAATGTACTGTCATATTGCATCGCCCTGATGGTCTATCAGATCGGCGGCCTGATCCTGGGAGAGGTTGCTTTCGGCGCCGCGACGGTCGTAGCTTTCGCGGTGTTGGCCTTGATACTTTACCTCCTGTTCCGGCCTGATCCGAACATGAGGCCCGCAAGGCTTGCCGAGCAATCAGAACATCAGATGGCGGCATAATCACTGTGACGACCAGTATTGAGCTTGGGACAGCCGATATTGCGGTTCTTGCCGTACTGGCGATCCTGTTGATCGCGGCGGTAAAGATCATCATCGGTTTTTTCAAAGAGGGGAAAAAGTAAACAACGCTGTTATCGGCCATAAGGAGGGGTAAATATGTTGAACTGGATCATGGAAAATCTGGCGAACATTGCTGTTTGTGCAGTCCTGCTCGTTATTGTGACGCTTATTATCGTTCACATGGTTAAAAATAAAAAAGAAGGCAAGTCCTCCTGCGGCTGCGACTGCGGGGGCTGCCCTATGAGCGACGGCTGTCATCATGAAAAATAAGCCTATAGGGGGAGCACGTTTTTACACGCGCTCCCCAGGGGCTGTTTTAAGGAGAAAAGGATGTATGAGAATGCAGACCCTGTCCGTATCATCCATCCGGTATCTGATCGCTATGCATTCTCTCGACGATGAAAAGGGAATGCAATGCATCGATATCGCGGAAGCGCTTAATGTCACAAAACCCAGCGTACATGGAATGATCGAAACACTTTGTAATAAAGCTTTGGTGCAAAAGGTGAAATACGGCCTGGTATTTTTCACGGAAGAAGGCCGCGAGCTTGCCGCGCGGTATGTCGCGTATTACGATATCATCTTGCACTTTCTCAGCCGGAAGCTCGCTTTATCGCTGGAAGACTCCAAAAACGCCGCGTTTTTGCTGCTGGCCGGGATTCCTGAAGAAGGTGTCGTAAACATGTGCGAAATTATGCGAAATACGCCCTGATTTTTCGCGGGGACCGGATGATAAATAGGATGAGAGGTGCGCCGAAAGGCGCTAAAAAATAAAACCTTGGTTAAGGTACTCTAACCAGAAAGAAGGAGGAAAATTGTGACTGTTGTAATTGTCGGAGGAAACCACTGTATGCAGCGGTTGTATGTAGATACCTGTGAAAAGTATGGCTGCAAAGCGAAAGTTTATGTGAAAACAAACGGCGACCTGAAACACAAGATTGGATCACCTGATCTGATTATTCTGTTTACAAATACAGTTTCGCATAAGATGAGAAAAGTGGCCGTATCGGAAGCAAAGCGGTGCCACGCGATCATTGAGCGTTCCCATTCCAGCAGTCTTAACGCCTTGGAGACAATTATGGAGAATCATTGCGGCGGTCGGGAAGGAGGATATCATGAAAAAGCAATCGTCCCTGACCAAGCTGTTTGAATATGCCGGACGTTATAAATACCTGACGGTCTTGTCCTGGGTCCTGTCCGCGGTCAGTGCGCTGGTCGCGCTCATACCGTTCGTATATATATGGAAAATTATTAAAGAGGTGCTCGAGGTTTCGCCCGATTACGGCGCAGCGCAAAATCTTGCTCACAGCGGCTGGATGGCTGTGCTGTTTGCGCTTCTGGCAATGCTGATCTATGTCGGCGCGCTGATGTGTTCGCATATCGCGGCATTCAGAATCGCGTCCAATATCCGCAGTCAGATCATGCATCATATCGTTACGCTGCCTCTTGGGTTCATGGATAGCTTCGGAAGCGGTATGCTTCGTAAAATCATTAACGAATCCAGTGCCGCGACGGAGGCCTATCTTGCGCATCAGCTGCCGGACCGCGCGGGTGCGATCACGACTCCCATCGGCATGCTGGCCCTTCTGCTTGTATTTGACTGGCGGCTCGGGCTGCTCAGCCTGATGCCGATTGTACTGGCGTTTATCCTGATGGCGACCATGACCGGTGCGAAGATGCGCACGAAAATGAAAGAATATCAGGACGCGCTTGGACAGATGTCCAATGAAGCCGTGGAATATGTCCGCGGGATTCCTGTCGTCAAAACTTTTGGACAGTCAGTGTTTTCATTCAAAAGATTTAAAGCCTCTATTGACAACTATGAAAAATGGGTCATTGCCTATACCAAGAATTTGCGGTTACCGATGATGTTTTACACAACGGTGATCAACGCCGTGTTTGCCGTGCTGATCGCGGCGGCGCTTATCATGACGCAAAGCGGCGTAAGTAATACTTTTTTACTGAATCTGCTCTTTTATATTATTTTTACGCCGATCATAACCGTCACGCTGACAAAAATCATGTTTTCCAGCGAGAACCAGATGATTGTGGCCGACGCACTGGAGCGGATCGACAGTGTAATGGCGCTTACGCCCCTTCCGGAGTCCATGCGGCCTGCTTATTTGACAGACAACTCCGTTATGCTTGATGATGTTTCGTTCCGTTATAATAGCGCGAAAGCCAACGCGCTGGATCATGTATCCTTGCATATCATGCCCGGTGAGCGGGTGGCGTTGGTCGGTCCTTCAGGCGGAGGAAAAACGACGCTTGCCAGCGTCATCGCCCGTTTCTGGGATGTGAACAGCGGCAAAATCATGATCGGCGGCGTAAACATCAAGGACATCCCGAAAGAAGAATTGATGAATACGGTATCCTTTGTCTTTCAGGAGAGCAAACTGCTGAAAACATCTATTCTGGAAAACGTTCGCATGGCAAAACCGGACGCCACCCGCGAGGAGGTTACGGCAGCTCTTGAGGCGGCACAATGCAGCGATATCATCGGAAAAATGCCGAATGGAATCGATACCGTGATCGGGACGAAGGGCATTTATCTATCCGGGGGCGAACAGCAGCGTATAGCAATTGCCCGTATCATGCTGAAAAATACGCCGATTATTATTCTGGACGAGGCGACGGCTTTCGCCGATCCGGACAATGAATTTAAGGTGCAGGCCGCGTTTACGGCGCTTTCCAAAGGTAAGACCGTAATTATGATTGCGCACCGGCTGACCACCATTGTTAGCTCTGACCGGATATTCGTACTGAAAGACGGCCATATCGAAGAAACCGGCAGCCACGGGCAGCTTATTCAGAGTAAAGGCCCCTATGCGCGCATGTGGCTTGAATACAACCGCGCCGCAAAATGGAAAGTGGGTGTGAAACATGAGCTTGCTTAATAAAATCCGGCACAAATACGCCCTTTCCGAGCAGGGCGCCAAAGATCTTATCAAGAGCTGCACCTCGTGCGCGCTGGCAAACTTTGTTTTGATGATACCGGTTGGCCTTCTTTACTGCCTGGTGAGCGATCTTTTGAACGGAGGTGTGCCCGGAAACCGTACGGCCTTTTATAGCATAGGCACGGCCGTGTGCCTTATCCTGATCTTTTTAACGACCTGGATTCAGTACAACGCCTGTTACTTCGCTACCTATGCGGAAAGCGGCGTTCGCCGGATCTCCCTGGCCGAAAAGCTCAGAAAGCTCCCGTTATCTTTCTTCGGTAAGAAAGATCTGGCTGATCTGACCAGTACGGTCATGGCCGACTGCACATCCCTTGAAACGACGTTTTCCCATTTCATACCGGAACTATTCGGGGCTTTAATATCAACATTCGTCGTAGCGGCCTGCTTGTTTTTCTTTGACTGGCGCATGGCATTGGCGGCGTTTTGGGTGCTTCCCATCTCCTTTGGTATTGTGCTGTTTTCCTCAAACGTGCAGAAAGCGCTGGGGCGTAAACAGATGGCGGTAAAGATAGCCTGCGCGGATGGCATTCAGGAATGCCTGGAATCGGTCCGGGACCTCAAGGCGAACAATGCGGAAGAAGACTATCTGGCGGGACTCGATAAAAAAATAAAAGCCGTTGAGAAACGCTCGGTCTTGACCGAGCTCGGCACCGCCGTATTTGTCGCTTCCGCGCAGATGATCCTAAAGCTGGGTATTGCGACGGTCGCCCTGACCGGAGGCGTCCTGCTTGCCGATGGAAGTCTCGACGTTCTGACCTTCTTTATGTTCCTGCTGGTGGTTTCACGTATGTATGACCCGATGCAGTCCGCCCTGCAAAACCTTGCCGCGATCATCGCCGCCAATGTCCAAACCGAACGTATGAACGAAATTCTCGATTACCCTGTGCAAAGCGGCGAGACCGTTTTAGCCAACCAGGGCTGCGATATCGTATTCGATCATGTCGGTTTCGCATACAATGGAGAAGAAAATGTTCTGCAGGATGTATCCTTTACCGCCAAGCAAGGTGAAGTGACCGCGCTGATCGGCCCGTCCGGAGGCGGAAAGACGACCGTGTCGCGGCTTGCCGCCCGGTTCTGGGATTGTAGCAGCGGCAGAATTACCGTGGGTGGCGCGGATATTTCCCGGATCGAACCCGAAACGCTACTTTCCTTGTACTCAATCGTGTTTCAGGACGTGACCCTGTTCAATAACACGATCATGGAGAATATCCGGGTCGGGAGGAAAAACGCAACCGACGAAGAGGTCCTGACCGCCGCCAGGTATGCTCATTGCGATGAATTTGCCGAAAAGCTGCCGGATGGCTGGAACACCATGATCGGAGAAAACGGCTCTGAACTGTCCGGAGGCGAACGCCAGCGCATTTCCATCGCGCGCGCGTTTCTAAAAAATGCGCCCATCATTCTTCTGGATGAAGCTACGGCATCCCTTGATGTTGAAAACGAGACCATGATCCAGTCCGCAATCTCACAACTCATTCGGGATAAGACCGTGCTGATCATCGCGCACCGCATGAGAACCGTTGCCGATACGGACAAGATCGTTGTGCTCGACCAGGGTTTCGTCGCCCAGCAAGGTTCTCCGCAAGAGCTGTTGCGGCAGGGCGGCTTATTCAAACACATGGTCGAGGTGCAGAATCAGGCGGCAAGCTGGACGCTGTGACGGGATCAGAGAATAAATATACGTTACGTGCGGACACTGAAGGAAGCGGCACAATGTGAACTGTTCCCTGTCAAGTAGACAGTTGAAAAAATTGCGGAGGGCCTGCCTCCACACAAAGAAACACGGCGGCATTCTCCTTATGCCGCCGTGTCCTTAAACAGAGAGTAAGAGACGACGCGCCTCCGATTCTTATTTTTTTGAAAAGGAAACGGCGTATGTTTTCAGGCCGTTTTCCCGCTAAACGGTAGTAGGACATATATATCTCGTCATGACGACTTGTGCGATAAACAAGCTTGTCCATAGCTACCTATTCTTCGCCCTTGGGGAACATTACATTTTTTCAGAAGCTATTTCCGCCTTGCCCAACTGGGTTTTGTTTAAACGAATTAAGATCCCGGTTCAGCAAGCCCTACTTAGCAGCCTTTCGTTCTAACGCAAATTAATACTTGCGATTTCACTATTCGTACCGACCCGCATTGGCATACCCCAAGTACCTACGCCCGACGTAACGATAACATGAGGGCTGTCGGCATCCTTTTGGTAATGACCATAATCAACAATATACATGGCGTTTGTTATCAAGCTGCCCGGAAATATCTGGCCTCTGTGCGTATGTCCGGCAAGTATTAAATCAACCTCTTCGCCATACTGTTCGATGTTTGCAGGATTATGATCCATAACCACAACAGGCATATTTGTGTCCAATGAAGCTATAGTTTCCGTAATATCTTTCCGTTGCAGTTCTCCATAACCACCAATCGGCGACGAATCTACCCGTCCAAACAGAGCCAACCGCTCATCAATAATGACGTATTCATCATTCAGGAGCTTTATATTGCTTTGCTTAAGGAAGCGGACGAATTCGTTGAACGTGTCTCCACCGTCATGATTTCCCAGACAGGCATATACGCCATATTTTGCCGTGATACCTTTAAGCAAATCAATTGCTTCGTCAGGATTATAAACAGCATTATAATCACCGTTAAAAATATCTCCGGCCAGACACACAATATCAGGTTCCAAATCATTTATACCCTGTACTATACTCTCAAGACGTTTTTCAGAATTCATGGCTCCTAAATGCAAATCGCTTATCAGGGTTATTTTCATGTCATCTGATAAAGTAGGTTCTTTCACTTGAACCTCATAGGAAGCATATTTAATCTGATCTGCGTTATATATGCCATAGCTAACCAAGCCGGTGGTTAACAAAATCCCAATCAAACCTGCACAAAAACGGATAACCTGAGGTACAGGACGGGGAATTACCTGTACTATAGTCCCGAGTAATATAATTAAGTCCGCCACGAGAAAAAGCAATAACAGATATATAAAAATGCCCATCCAAAGCGAGCCTATCCAACTCATTACTCCCTTAATGCCGGAAGGTAACGGCAAATAACCGATTATCAACGATAACGCAAAAAAAATATATATAACTGTGTATGCCACTCCATTTATATTTGGGAAAAGAAACCTAAGACATTGAAATATCCTTCTCCCGATATAAAAGTTCGTGCCTCCGTAAAAAGATACCATAAAAACAATGCCTAAAATCATTCCCCAGATATTCATTGCATCCCGTCCTCTCCGTGCACAGCTTTTTCTCCAATTTTATATCCCATTCTAACAACGGTAGAACCGCCAAATTCAAACATCCCTTTTTCATCGCCGCGATGAAATGAACCTTCTGCCCTATATTTTATAATACACCCTACTAAAAGGGCACCAACTTCCATTTGAATGACCTTGCCAAAATTTTTTGTCTGCATCACTGTATACTCTCTTGCGTTTGGAGCTAAGCCCCGCATTGCATACAAGTCAAAAATATCATTCCTATTTCAAAGTGGAAACGTCACTTTTTTTTGTTGGAAAATATAATGCCATTGTAGGAAAAGTGTCTGTTGCTTTCACGCGGAGAAAGCAAAGGGTTCAAGGCGCGTCTTTGCGAGCGGTTCCCGACTGAAACAAGCGGTTTTAAGATTACCACCGTTCGCGGCTTGGGCTATCGGTTGGAGGTGACGGCGTGAGAGTAAAATTCAAAATCATACTGGGCCTACTGAGCTTTATGTCAGTGGTGACCATTTGCGTTATCGCCGGGCATGCTATAATATCATCGTTTACTAGCTATTAGATATATATCCTAACAAGTACTTGGCTTTTTAATAACCAAGTACTTGTTAAGTGCAGCCTTCTATAGATCTATCTGATTTGGATTTTGGTGTTCTTGCTTCTAAAATCCACTATTAGAATTCGTTGTCAGTTGAACCAGGTCTATATAACCTATTAGATTGTTAAATAACTATTGATAATTTCTTGAGACAATTCGTTAGTCTTGCCCTGTACAACAATTTCTCCCTTTTGGATTACGATAAATTTTTCGGCAATTTTTAAGGCAAATTTTAAGTTCTGTTCAACGATCACGATCGTAATGGACATTTCCTCACGGATTCTATTCAATATATTTGCAATTTCAGCAACAATATTGGGTTGAATACCTTCTGTCGGTTCATCTAAAAGCAGTATTTTGGGTGATGACATCAGTGCGCGACCGATTGCCAACTGTTGCTGCTGGCCACCCGAGAGAACGCCGCCTTTTCTTTTTAGATGCTCACGAAGTGCAGGAAAATAGGTAAGTACTTTTTGCTTTAAATCATCACTATTGTTTCTGTGAGCATATCCGCCGAGTTCCAAATTTTCCTCAACAGTAAGATAGGGAATAATTTCACGTCCTTGAGGAACGTAAGCAATCCCCAGTCTGGAACGATCGTGGGTACTGGTTGTGGAAATATCCTGGTCAAAGAAATCTATACTACCCTGTACAAGAGGCAGCAGACCCACAACACTTTTAAGTAATGTCGTTTTACCCACACCGTTTCTACCTATAATGACTAGCTTGTCACCCGTATGAATATCAAAACTCATGCCGTTTATAATTTTGCTTTTGCCGTAGTTTACTTTAATGTCCCTGACTTTCAGCATTTTGCAGGCCCCCTTTCCTACAATTGATAATTGTGCCTAAATTCACAAATGCCCTTTCAGGTACTTGGCAACTCCTAAACATTTCAGAGATTCCTATCACATTAATCTTCCTTCAGATAAACTTGAATAACCTCCGGGTTCTTTTCCACTTCCTCCAAAAGGCCTTCCGCTAAAAGCTTTCCTTGATGAAGTACCGTAACCCTGTTTGCTACCTGGCGAACAAAATCCATATCGTGCTCAGTGACTATGATTGTATGTTCTCCTGCAAGTTCCTTGACCATTTCGCCGGTTTGGTGTGTTTCATCTGCGGTCATCCCTGCGGTTGGTTCGTCAAGTATAATAAGTTTTGGTGATTGAGCCATAACCATACCAATCTCAAGCCATTGTCTTTGCCCATGAGAAAGTTCGCTTGACATAAAATCCTTCATATCATAAAGTTTAATTTTTTTTAGAATTGCTTTGATTCTCTCTCTCTTCCTGGTGTTAGGTTTGTATGTCAATGTATGCCAAATTGACGTATAGCCTTTTAGAGCAATCTCTATGTTTTGGTAGACCGACATATTTTCGAAAATATTTGGGCCTTGGAATTTACGGCCTATTTTATATTTGCCGGCTATTTCACCTGGTTCCTTACCGGTAATGTTATGCCCATTGAAGAATATAGTACCTTTTGTTGGTCTCGTTTTTCCTGTAACCATGTCCATAAATGTTGTTTTTCCAGCACCGTTAGGACCGATAATTACGCGTATTTCACCATCTCCTATCTTCATATTAACACTATCAACTGCTCTGAATCCGCCAAAATCAACACCGAGGTCTTTTATTTCAAGCAATGCACCCATCTAAACTTCCGCTCCTTTCATCGATCGGTTAAAGGCAGTTATTTTTACTCTCTTCCTGTTTATCCTGAAATTATGTTGTTTCTCAATTACTTTGCCAACTAAACCATTAGGTATAAAAAATACAATGGCAAGAAGGATAATACCCAATATGAGCTGCCAATAGTCAGCAAAACTTTCAGAAAGCAAACTCTGCGCCCAGTTTACACATAGCGTTCCTACAATGGCACCTGTCAAATTTCCTCGTCCGCCAACGGCAAGCCAGACCAGAACCGCTGTAGATGCAACCACACTGACGTCCTCCGGTGTAATCCCATTGGTCATGGGTGTATATAAAATGCCGGCCAGGCCAGCAATGAACCCTGAAATCATATAAATCACGATCTTAAAGTTCGCAGGTTTATACCCCAAGAAGCCAAGCCGGGCTTCATTTTCCCTTATGGAAACTGCGACTTTGCCAAACCTGCTTTTGGTAAGCCATAGGCAAAACAGATATACCAGTACCGCAACCAACAGGATTATATAATAATAATGAATTTTGGATAGTGGAATACCGTCAATTGGAAACCTCGGCACTCCCTGCAGTCCATTGAATCCGTTGGTGAATTTTTGCTGGTTGATAATAAAGTCTTTAAAAATCTGAGCCAAAGCCAGCGTAATGATAGAAAAGAATACTCCGCTTACTTTACTCCTGAACAGGAAATTGCCCAATATAAAAGCGAACACTACAGGCAGCAGCAATCCAGCAATGACTGCGACGGCAGGCGTCTGCAGTGGTACAAGGAATGATGGAATAGCATTGATCCCCTCTCTGGTCATAAATGCCGGAACTCCGCCTTGCATTGAGTAGCATAGCGCGATCATGTAGCCGCCCATGCCAAAAAGCACTGCATGTCCAAGACTCATGAGCCCTGTGTACCCCCACAGCAAATCCAGAGAGATTGCAAATATTACATAAGCTATGAATCTGCCCATCATCTCAACTCTGAAAGTCTGTGTAAATAGTGGGAATACGAGAAGGAACAGCAAGACACCCAAGTCAATCCATCTATTTATTGGAATTTTTTTTAACTTAGTCATACTTTCTTATCTCCTTTCCCTGGCAAATAAGCCTTCCGGCTTAAATCTAATGATTACAATAATAATCAGGAACACCAATATCTTTGCGAAAACTTCGTTACTAAAGCCCGCCAGAATTGTTCGTGATTCACCAACAATGCCTGAGCCCAAAGCGGTACCTATAATCGATTGAACACCGCCGACAACTACCGTCATAAATGAATCAGTCAGATAGGCCCCACCCATTGTAGGAGAAACGCTGTTTATAGGAGCAATAACAGCCCCCGCCAACCCGGCCAGACCCGCTCCATAGGCAAAGGTCCAGGTGTCAACTTTTGACGTTGCGATACCCAGACACTCAACCATCTGGCGGTTTTGTGTAACTGCTCTCATCTTTTTGCCAAACTTAGTTTTTAGCAATAGCACTCCTGTCATGGCAAGGATCGACAAAGCAACCGCAATGATAAACAGATTGTAATTGGGAATGCTTACCGTGCCAACTTTTAATATTCCTTTAATGGGCATTGCAACGTATTTATTCTCCGGTGAAAATATTAATTGTACCAATTGCACAAATATAATTGACAATGCAAATGTGGCTAACAGAGTCTCCGTCGGTTTTGAATAAAGCCTTTTGATAATAATAACTTCTATCAAGATACCTACTGCTGCCGATACTAAAAAAGCAATGATCATGGCAACCCAAAAAGGAAGATCCAATACCGTATTTGCAAAGTACGTCGCATAAGCCCCGATCATAATCAATTCGCCATGAGCCATATTTATTACGTTCATAAGACCGAAGATAATAACCAGCCCTAGCGCAGCTATAAGTAAAAGAGCCGCCAGGTTAACGCCGTTTGCAAATTGTTGCATAAAAACAGACATGCTTTTCACCTCTCTTCCAAAATGACCTCTATCCTGTATCCTGTTATTTCATATGAGTTTGTGCACTTACGCTGTTAAACTAGGTTTACCAAAGCCGGCTTGTTGAATAAAGTGAGGTGTAAACATGCCGACCTCACTTTATTCAAATCTTTCTAACGCCGACATTCTAATTAATACGTTTTGGCCGGGTTGCCATTGGGATACAGTATCAATGGCCATGGTTCCGGTTTTATGGTCTCTTTTGACTCATAGACAATCTCAAATTCACCGTTATCATTACACTTGCCAAACCTTGAATACATCCATGTACAATGATTAGTATCATCTACCTTGATTTTTCCTTGAGGCGCATCAAATTCCAAGCCCGAAAAGGCTTTGATTAAAGCAGTGGTGTCCTTCGGATCTGATACTTTTTCCAATGCCTCTGCCAACAAATAGCATGAATCATAAGTGGACTCAGCCAGGCAGGTGATAGTAGATCCGTCTTTAAATTTCTCGTGATATTTTTTTACAAATTCCTGACTTTTAGGAGTATTAAGGGTTGAGAAGTAATTCATTGAGGTATAATGACCTGCTGCATATTCTGCGCCCATGCCTTTTACTGACATTTCATCTACAGTAATAGCAGCTATCGGACAAGTTTTCGGGTCCAGACCATACTGTTTGTAAGCCTTGTAGAAAGATATCGCACTGTCACCGACCAGATCGCAGTATATAAAATCAGGACTGGCTTGTTTAATCTTCTGTATGATGGTTGAAAAATCAGAATGCCCTAACGGGGCATACTCTTCCCCAACAACTTCGCCACCATTCATTTCTACCAGCTTCTTGGCCTGTTTGTTACAGGTTTTGGGGAACACATAATCAGAACCCACAAAGAATGCTTTCTTTCCTTCATTTTTAATCAGCCATGGAACATAATCGGTTGCTTGTTGGTTAGGCATGGCACCAACATAGATTACATTAGGATGAATTTCTTCGCCTTCAGTATAAACCGGATATACCAGCAAAGAATTATCATCCAGAAGAGTAGGAAGTGTTGCCTGACGGCTGGCAGAAGTTAAACAGCCAACTGTAGCTACAACCTCGTCCTGTTCGATTAATTTTTTGATTTTTTCAGTTGCCTTGGCCGGATCAGAAGCATAATCCTCGTGAATATACTCAATTTTCTTCCCGTTTATGCCGCCGGCAGCATTAATTTCATCGAACGCCATAGTAGCTGCATTAATCATTGATTTCTCAAGCACAGCAGTCGAACCACTTGAAGATAGCAAAATACCTACTTTGAGTGTATCGGAAGATTTTTCGCCACCGCCGCAGCCTGCCATACCGGCTGACAGGGACAAGACTAATATTGATGCCAATACCGCTTTTATTTTTCTTTTCAATTTCATAATAATTCCCCCTGAATATTAAAGAATAATGGCTTAAAATTATAAGGCGCAATTACCAGTTACCTGTATAATTGCGCCATTACAATAAGGATTGGGGTACAAATTCCATTTCCCATTTAGGTTTTACCGAGTTTATTTTTTGAATGGAGGCATGTTCAGAAGTTCGGAGTACATTTCCACATATTTATCAGGACGGAAATCCGGCCCGTCTACAGCAGGGTTATATTGTGCCAGAGCACGTGTGGCAAGCGCTAAATCAATTGTCGCTGTGTACATTGCTTCTTCGTCGGCCCCTTCCGCATTAAAAGGCATCCCGGCATAATAATGCGGAGTCCAGGTTTTGCGTGATGGTCCCAGGATACTGCTCCCACCCCAAAAATAATTATCCACATCCAGACCGCCCAGATTAGCGGAAGCAATGAATACACCGTTAATATATGAATTGGGCTCCAAAGAAGCTCTGCCAAGATTGGGTCCATGGCAATGTGCCAGGGCGGTGCAGTTGATAACCAGTCTTGCACCTTTTGCAACGTAGTAACGGAGCATTTCCGGGAAGCAATAGGAATCATAGCAAATGGAAATGCCTACCGGACCCCATGGCGTGTCGATCATCATCGGCTTATCTCCCCTGGTAGCCCAGTTGGGTTCCGGCGCAGGAAGATGCATCTTGCGGTAAGAACCTGCAAGTCCTTCGGGTGAAAACACAGCAACTGAATTGTAAACGGTTTGCATATCATTTTGGTCTAATTCCGGCATACCCATAAATACATAAATTCCATAAGTTCTGGCTAATTCCTCAATTATGCCGGTAGCCTGACCGGGAATGGTTTCAGCTAAACGCGTCTGCATTTTTTCTTCTTTCGGTGTTGAAGCGATGTCATCATAGCTGGTAAGTGCCATTTCCGGGAAAACTATCATATCGGATCCCCGGTTGGCTGCACATTCAATATATCCTGCAATTCGATTCAAATTTTTTTCCTTTTCTCCCCATTCAGAATTCAGAGTCACGACAGATAGTGTTAAAACATCTTTAATCATTTTTCTTCCTCCTTCAATAAAATAAAAACACGAAGAGCTTTGCTGCTTTAAGATTAGACAGCATTACACCTCTTCGTGCATAACTTAAATGTTTCTTCAACTAATTTGCTCTGGTTTTCCCGTATTTAGCTGGTATACCTCCAAATATCTTGGTTTACTGCATTGTTGCCAGGCATACATAGATTATACCGGTAATAGCAGGTTGGCTTGTACATGTACTCGGTTGTAAAAAAAAGCGCCCGTGGATGCCTCCACGAGCGCCTTTACCCATTTTTTAGATTTGATTGATTAATATACAATATCAAAAATAGAACCTGCAGGTTTCAAAAGGTTAAAGTATACTTATGACTTAGGAACTTTTGATGCAACTAATTATATCTTCGCTTTAATGGCTTGTCAATAGAAGAACTGCCATTTTTCAAATATATATATAATCATAGTCATTATTATCTTTTATACGAGTTACATCCGTGATAATCTAAGAACATGGTCTCCCCGGTATTGCTCCCCGCGCCCATAAAAAAGCTAATGCCATACGGGTTTAACCGCATGACATCTATAAACACCTAAAGTTTTGTGAACACCATGCAAAAAAGATTTCTTATTTTTCCCCATGAGGAGTGTCAATTTCTCAAAACAAAGCGGTTGTTGCTCCGCAGATCATGTTAAATATAATGATACCATAAAATCTCCAGCTCTGCACGGCCATCTCGTCAAATTACTTATGCTACTATCTGCATCGGACATAATCCATATTGCTGAATTTCATACTGCACTCTGCTACATAAGAAGGTGCTTATCTTTAGGAGCCATAGTATGCCAGGTGGAGGCTTCCAAGGCGGTTTTTGCTTTTGAATCTGTATTGCCATTGGAGTCAGATGTTTCAGCAGTGCATAGATGCGACTTGGCGGAGAAGGATCACCGGGTATATGTTTAGTCCATCTGCCATTGGGAATCTTTGCGATAGCAGCGATGTATCCACTACCGATTCTGTTGGGCATGTTATCCCTTTGGCGGGGAGGTTCACACGCTGACACAAACGGCTCACATGCTGTTTCAACGGACGCGGTGGTGTCTACGGCTTCCTTGGGTAAAATATCGCCTACAGGGGCGAAGCTGGCTTCCGCATTTTCGTCAGGAGTTTCTGTTCCCGAAGCGGTGGCAAAGGTGTTTTCGACAATGGCTTTCATAAGCGCCAACTTGGAGAAATTCAGTTCTATCGCCAGGTCAATATAAAAAGAACGCTGCTCATCGGTTTCGCAACATTCCAGTATGACAGTGTTCTGTGTCCAGTTAAGAGACAGTGCTTTTTCCATGAGCATATCTGCCTCCAGGGAGAGAAAGCCTTTGTCGCTCACTTAGCCGAAATGCTCACCGTACAGTTTTCTACGCTGAAGGGCTTCTCCCTTCGCAACCTCCGCAGGATGCGTGATTTCTACCGCACCTATGCAAATAACCAAGTGCTGACCAATAAAAGTATAGAGTTCCAGCAGCGACTGGTTGGATGGATTACTGTTACTTCCATAGCATTCTGCTATTGCGGTGGAAATCTGCTTCGCAAAAATAGAACCGTCATTTTTCAATGCTTTCATGAACTTCTCCTTTCCGGTTCGGTGTGAGCCTGTTTTTTATGTAGCCGGCAGAATTGGCTCTGCCGGTAAAAATATAAGGGGATTAGTATCGTTGCCCCATCTCAAATCCACTGTCCTGCTCAAGTGCATCTTCCGTGGATGTAATGTTGACATATTCTCCAATGATGCCCAGCGCTTCCTCATATCTGCCGCTGGCGGTGATTCGCTCCCGCATTTCCTTTGCCTGCTCGCCAAGACCGCAATTCTTCAGAGTCCGAGAGGCAATGCCCATCAGACTGAAAATATTGCCGTCCTGCTCGATGAGGGCGCAATCGGGCTTTTCCTTTTTGGCGGGAGTTTCATCCATATTGACACCCAGCCGGTTGGGGAGGTAATCACTCAACCAAGTGCCGCCGAAGCTACTGTGCGATTGCAGCCGCCACATGGCGAGCTTGCCAATGTGCAAATCCACATTTTCCATAGAAAACAGAAGATTGGTGCAACCGTCATGCTCAAAGGTGAAAACCTCTTTGAATGAATCTCCGTTTTGCAGGATGCCCTCCTGCGTCAATATGTCATTGATGCCGGTTACCCATTCCGAAAGGTCACCGCCGCAGCCCTGGATAACGATTCCTTCACGGTTTGTCATAGCGCGAAGCTCGTCTGTTGTAATCTGTTTCATATCGTTCCTCCATTCATTCCATCTGCTGGGCCGAACCCGGCTCCAGCCCACAGCTCTGCTGTTGGCCAAGCTCCATTTTATGCCGGCCGAGGCAGCGGTGATTCAAAAGGGCCGCTACTTTTTCCGGTACATTGTCGAAATCCACATGGATATCATTCTCGACAGAAACGGTGTACCAGTATCTATAAGGGATATACACGGTTGACAGATACTTGGATTGCTCCAGCGATGTGTTTTTGCCGCCTTGCTCGATGACACCCTTCGGTGTTAAAAAGAAGGTCCCCCAATGCTCGCCAGAGGACTCCAAGTCAAGTGTGACGATGCTGAGTCCGATATGCCCGGTATTGTATCCTCGTATGACAGCGGGAAATTCAATGAATTCATAGCTACACTCATCGAAGCAGTCTGTGCCATATACCTCTACGCAGAGGTCATGCATCCGCTTCAGTATCCCCTTGACATAGCTGTCATCCTCTGAATTGCAAGACTGATCCAGCTTTACGAAATCTACAGTCAGGAGCATAGCGTTCAGGCGGTCTATATAGACCGCCTGCAGATTCTTTTCTTTCATTTTGGTTTACCTCTCATTCTACTCATTCCATCTTCATGCCGCCTTGCTCGATTTCCCGGTCCGACAAACCGGGTTCCTCTAGCCGTGAGAGGACGGAAAAGCTGTCCTCCCCGGGGATGACACCGAAGGTTCGCCCATTATCAAAAATACAGTGGAGTGTACCAATGTCATCTACGAAGTCCACCGTACCCTCCGTGCCGGGAGAGATGGGGGCATAAGGGTCATCCATGCTCATGAGCCGGATGCGGGTGCCTCCCGGATACTGCTCCTTAATTCGTTGTACCTTTCTTTGATCTAAAAACATCTGTGTTCCTCCTTCCTCCGCTATATGATCTGCTCAATTTCGATTCCATCTTTGAAACGGATGAGCAGTTTTTCCGCACTGAGTACCTTGACGGCGCTGACGAGCTGCCGTACCGCCACTTCATCAAATTGGGTGATGCCGGTATCCACAGTGTCCAGCTCTGCGGCAATTTGCTCTGCACGGGCATCGGCCTGTTCCATATCCTGCTGTTTCTTTTCCAGCTCACTTCGCTTTGCCACCAGTGCGGAGAACTCCATGCTGACCTTTTTCAGTTCCTCATCGTATTGGGTGGAGTCTGCGCCTACGGCTGCGGCAAGCTGGAGCAGGTGGTATTGCTGATCCCGCAGCTCCGTCAGCCTGCTCTCAATGGCCGCAATGCTGGTTTCGCCGCTCTTTTCCGTGAGAGCGGACAAGATACTGTCTTTCAGCAGCGATTTCATGGTCTTTTGACTGAACATCTCGTTCATAGCGCTGACCACTGCTGTGTGTATTCTGCTTTCTTCCAGTGTGGGGGCATCCTTGCAGAACTTCTTTCCATTCTCCAAGCGGTTGATGCACCGCCAGACGATTTTCTTCCCCTCCGGCCTGGTCCATGTGACCCTGCGGTAGGGGCTGCCGCAATCTCCGCAGGATAAAAGCTCGGTCAGTACATACTTGCCACTGTATTTGGCAAGCTCAGTTTTAGCAGTGGCACTGACTTTTTTCAGGCTGGAGCGCCGTGCCATTTCTTCCTGTACCCGCTGAAATGTCAGCCTGTCGACGATGGCAGGAT
This sequence comes from uncultured Clostridia bacterium, assembly GCA_937858235.1. Taxonomy (GTDB): domain Bacteria; phylum Bacillota; class Clostridia; order Oscillospirales; family Oscillospiraceae; genus Onthomonas. The sequence goes on along the minus strand of CALLZZ010000575.1, from coordinate 97,967 downwards.
GACTGTTCTCAACATAGTATTGAGGGAGCTCACCGTTGTTCTTCTTGGTCTGGCGGGTGAAGATGTCAGCGATGTAGGTCTTTTGCAGAAGGGCATCCCCCATGTATTTTTCATTTTTGAGCATACCGCGGATAACGCCGTCATTCCACTTTTCCTTACCGCGCACTGTTTTGATCCCGTCCGCTTCAAGGTCAGAAATAATTTTTGCTACACTGTGCCCGATCAGATACCGCGAGAAAATTCTGCGGACGGTTTCTGCTTCATCCGGGTCAATTTCGGGCAGATTGTCCTCGCCCCTGCGGTAGCCTAAAAAACCGGCATAGTGGAAGTAGACCTTACCATCCTTGAAATTCTTGCGGTGCCCCCAGCGGATGTTTCCGCTCATGGACTCGCTCTCGGCTTGCGCCTGGCTCATCATAAAGGTGAGGATCATTTCATTATCCATGTAGAGGGTGTTGACATTTTCCTTTTCAAAGAAAACTCCGACACCCATCCGCTTGAGCTTGCGGACATAATCAAGGCCGTCCAGCGTATTCCGGCAGAACCGGGATACCGATTTGGTGATGACAAGGTCTACCTTGCCTTTTTCACAGGCTTTGATCATGCGCAGGAAATCCTTGCGTTTTTTGGTGGAGGTTGCGGTTTTGCCCTCGTCCGCAAACATATCTACCATGATCCATTCAGGCTGGGCGGCGATTCTCTCGGTATAGTATTCAATCTGCGCCTGATAGCTGTCGAGCTGTTCCTCCGAGTTGGTGGAAACACGGCAATAGGGCGCTACCCGCAGACGCTGTTTGCGGATATCCTTTTGGGCATGTCTCGGATCGGCTGGAATAACCGTTACTTTTTTTACTGCGTTTGCAGGCATTTTGCATTCTCCTTTCCACCCGTTTCATGGGTTTGTCCGTTGATGAGCTGTAAGCGAAAGCCGCTATCATCGGTAAAATGAATTTCCTGTATTGCAATCCTGAAGATTTCATTGCGGAGTTCTTCATCAATCGGCTGTCCGTTGATTTTTTTCTTTAGTCTCTGCATCTGATAATAGGGCATATAATCGGACAGCCCGCTGTATTTTTCGGCGGCACAGGCCAGTATCAGCATTTTGGAATATTCTGTGCTTGGTTCAGTTTTGTTCATTTCCCGGATAACTTCATTCTGGATGCGCACCGCCTCCAGTGTAAGTTCTTCCATGTTTTGCGGGATGGGCCAATCTAAGAGGTATGGGGTTTGTGCCAGCGAGTCCAGTCCTTTGGAGAGAACTGCGAGGACATCCTCATCCTCTATGTAACGGCGGTTGGCGCAGCCTTCATTTTCGCAGTACCAGCGGGGCTTTCCCGCGGTTTTGGTATCTCGGAGCATTCTACCGCCGCATACACCGCAGACCGCTTTTTCACGGATGGGCTTGATGTATTCCGGGCAGGGTGCGTAGGTGTTTTTTTCTTCCTTGATAAGTTGGACGCCCATAAAGGTTTCCGGCTTGATAATTTGTGGGTACTCCTTTTCTCCGAAGTAGCGTTCATTTTCAAGAATGCGCTTGACCATGTGCTTGTTCCACTTTTCGGTATGCTTGTGATAGCGGATGCCCCGAAGCATCATCGAATCGGCAATTTTGCTGTAGGCTGTTCCCTCTAAGCAAAGCCTGAAAATCTCTATGACTGCTGCCGATTCTATCGGGCAGCACTGTATCTCTCCCTTTTTCATGGTGTACCCAAATGGGATGTTTCTCTGCCATGCCATATTACCGCACCGTCCTTTCCATGGTTTCTTTTAGCATGAGACCGTTATAAAGGCTGATATTCATCTCTGTTTCCGACAGGATAGAGATGTTTGCGACCAGCGTTTCAAACAATTCCTCGGTGGGTTTCTCTAAGGATTCGGGGCTGTCCTCCAGATAATCCAGCATAGCTTCCGTGGCCTTAATCTGACTATCTTCTCCGGTTGATTCCATGATGCGGCGGCGCTGACGGCGCAGTTCCCGAAGCTTAAAGTCGATTTCACCGGTTTGGGATAAGTAAAGAGCAGAATCTACATATCCCTTCGACTTGAGTCGAACAAGAACGAGATTCTGCTCTGTGAGCTGGGCTATTTCTTTGTCAATATCGTTTATCTTGCGGTTGGAGCGGAGATCCTTTTCACGAAGCTCTGCAAGCTGGTTTAAGATTGGGATTAGGATTTGCTCACGGTGCCTTTTCAGCTTGTGGTACATTCGGAGGATTGCGGTGACAATCTGTTCCTCCGGTATCTGTGAGATGAGGCAAAGGTCTTTGTCACGGTCATGCTTTCTACAAGTCCAGTAGACCTTTTCATTGACGACTTTTCTTCGGAACAGGGTTCCGCAGTTTCCACAGTAGACTTTCTTTGCTAGCAGTGCGGAGGAAACCGTTCCGCCTGCCTGATTCCGGCGGCTTTCCAGAAGAGTCTGCACTCGCCGGAAATCATCCTTGGAGATAATCGCTTCATGGCAGTTTTCCACAAAATATTTTGGTTTCTCACCGTTGTTTCGTACCTGCCGGAAGGGGATTTCGTTGGTGGAGAAGCTTTTTTGCCAGAGCATGTCTCCGGTGTAGGAAATATTCGTGAGGATGTACGCGATGGTACTTGGATGCCACACCGTTCGCCCCTTTGTGCGGGGGATGCCTGTTTTATTTAACTCGTTTGCAATGTCCTCCATGCCCTGACCGTTGAGATAAGCGGCATAAATGCGACGCACCACCTCGGCCTGTTCAGGGATGATGATCAGGGTACGTTCCTCCAGCCTGTAGCCGTAAGGCATCGATGGCGAGAGGTAGTCGCCCTTTTCCATTCGGATACGGACACTGATCCTCATGTTGTTTGAGTGGTTTTGTGACTCCATCTGCGAAAAAGCCCCGTAGATGGTGGCAATCTGCTCGGAGGTCATTTTGCCGGTGTCGATGTTCTCTTTTTCAAAGTGAATGGAGATGCCCAGCCGGAGGAGCTCCCTCACATACTGGATATGTTCTTTGGTGTTTCTTGCGAAGCGGGATATGGATTTGACAAGGACACGGTCGATTTTACCGTCTCTGCAGTCCTGAATCATGCGGTTGAAATCATCCCGCTTGCTTGCCACGAGACCGGAGATTCCCTCGTCAGCGTAAATGTCCGCCAGTTCCCAGCCCTCTTGTGCGGCAATGTGCTTGGTGTAGTAATCCAACTGTGCGATGTAGGAGTTCTGCTGGTCATCCGAGTCACTGCTCACACGGGCGTATGCTGCCACCCGGAGCTTTGCAGTATCCTGATTTCTTGCCTGTATAAAGGTGACTTTCGGCGTTTGCGCCGGTATTAAATTTTGATTCTGCATCTTTTTTCCCTCCTTTCAACGACACACATTACCACACCCTCTTGCACATAGCTACTGAATGATTGATAAGATTTAGAAAACAATTTCTTGGGTCAGCAGGGGGCTATAATAGTAGGCCGAAGCCTGCGTTCCAAGTCTTTTCTGACCTTTTCAATTTCCTTGTCCGTCATGCCCTTGGCGGCCGCAAGGCGCGTGAGCTGCTGCAGAGCTGCAACGAACATCAGGTTGTCTGAAACCTGTGCATTTGTCATGGTGTTTCCCTCCCAAATAAAAATGGCGCCGGAGCAAGTCCGACGCTGATTATCAATGCCTGATCTATTTTTTCCATCTCATGTACATCCAGCCTGCCAATCCATTCCCGGAGACGTATCCGGTCAATGGTGCGGATCTGTTCCAGAAGTGCAAATGACTCTCTGGATAATCTGCTCGCCCCGGCAATGACCGCATGAGTGGGTAGGGGCTTTTTCGGTTTTCCGGTAATGGCACAGATGATGACAGTTGGACTATAGCGGTTTCCGACATCATTTTGAAGTATGAGAACAGGGCGAGTCCCGCCTTGTTCGCAGCCCACAACAGGACTTAAGTCGGCATAGAAGATATCGCCACGGCTGATGGCTTGCATTTTAGCGTTCAAATTTGCACCTCCTTGGTTTTGGATTCTTTATTTTTCTTAATGGCACAAAAATAGGGACCGCTTTGCAAAATGGTTTTACTGTGAAAGTATCCACAGGCAGAGCGATCCCCATCGCTTCTGACATTAAGACTTTTTTGTTTCTGTGCTTTATTCGACACTACTTCCCAAGCACAGAGCCCGGATGGTATCGGACTCACAGGGCGACGACCTGAACTGCGGCTGGTTTCACCGCATCATGGGAATTTCACCCCCGCCAGGATCTCTGCCGGCTGCCCTCATTGCGTGATCCCCCGGTCAAGGGGGGCTGTGACTGGACAGAAGTATCATGATAGGCTGACGGGGTCATTGCGAGACAGGCTGCCACAGCCTGTTTGACCGTCGGATGGGTACCGCTTTGCACCTTATTTGGCCGTCTTTGATAGGCTGGAAAATGAGAAATCACGAACAGAAAGAAGAAGCATAATGTGCTTTCATGTTCTCATCACCGTCCTACAGGTGGTCTTGGCGCATCCTCGGAGTCGCTTTTCCCTTTCGGGGTCCGTCAGCTAATGTATTTAGGTCGTCGGATATGAAATTTTCAAAGAGCATTGAGGGAAAATAAAAAACCCCCTCACTACTAATCCGGTTTCGTGAGGGGGTCTACAAAAAATATTTTACTTTTCCATCATTTTTTTAAGTTTCATACGAATCTGACGCTCCCGGTAGCTGATGGTCTGCTGTTTGATGCCAGTCTCTTTTTCCAGCTCTACTTGGGTTTTGCCTTGAAAATACAGGGCAGTAATGAGCGCCTGTTCTTTCTCGGTGAGCTGGGTGATACATCTATGGAGTTTTTCCGCTATAAGCTTGTCCACAATCAGATCCTCCACGCGGGGAGAAACAATGTCGGGGATTACATCCTCTCCATTGATTTCTGCTGTATCCAAGGCATGATAGGAAAATACGCCGTGCACTCGATCCTTTTCCTCCAGATGACGTTCACGGCGGCTCATGCGGTAATAGGTCAGATATACTTCTTCACTGACCGGCACAAGCTGACCTTGTACCTTAATTTGATATATTTTCTTTTCTGCCATATGGCTTGTCCTCCGTTTTCTGAAATTTTGAGGGTGAGTCAAAATCTCAGAAGCGGAGGAGAGCGGCAGCCAACGGATGTCAGACTTTCTTTACACACAAAAGCGCGCGACCGATTATGTTCCGGTTGCGCGCTTTTGTACGATGGGTAGCCGATTATTTGAACTAATACTTCATGTACAGAGGATGACTGGTTACGGATATGATAAGGACGATTTGAAAATATTAACCAACATTGTCTGGCGTTTGAGCTGTATCCGTCCAGTTACTCCCAACTGCTCGTAATGAGCAGTAAACTACTATGGAAACACATAAGGCCCTCTTTCCCGACTGAAAGGAGGGCCTTGCATTGAGCACAGCAATATACCCGCCATACAGCCGTTTTTTTTGAACGGCTGTATGCCGAGCGCATTACGATGCTGATAGTACCGAATTTTAGCTACTAATAGGACATTCCGGCAAATACCGCCCCTTAGTAAAATATATGGGGAGGTGAACTATCGGTGGCCAAAAAAGATGAAGTAAAAATAACGGACAAACTGGGCGAGATATTCAAGCGCGAGCGAGTCAATGCAGGGCTCACTCGTGATGATGTTGCCGAGCGGGTCGGAATCGGGGTGCGGCACCTTGTCGCCATTGAAAACGAGAAACGAATGCCCAGCGCAGAGGTATTGTGCCGTTTAGTGCGTGCCATCGGTATCTCTGCCGATTGCATTGTCTACCCTGAGGCCACATTGCCTGAGTCTGAGGATACCCAGCTTGTCCGACTTATTCGTACCTGCGATGCAAGAGATCGCGGAGCAATAAAAGCTATGGTTGAAGCGCTGTGTTACAGCAGAGCGTCTGAAGACGATCAGTAGCTGTTATATTACAAAAAGATAATTGTAATAATAAAAGGCCTGCCCTTCGGTAAAAAAGGGCAGGCTATTTCGCATTTCTTGCAACCAGGCTATCGTAACGCCTAACAGCGTCTTAGACCCTTTGGCTTTGCGTCCCCGGCTTTCACCGGGTTTGCCCTTTACGTCATTTATACAATTTTTAATTCATAATGCACAATATTTATTTTGACAGCAGATTATACAGCACCTGAGCCATTTCCGCCCTGGTGGTTGTACTTGTCGGATTTAGCTTTCCGGCATTACCTCCAATAGTTCCTGTTTCAACCAGCAGCGCCATGGCTTCCCTCGCCCACGAGTCGATCTGGCCGGAATCGGTGAAATCGGAGAGTGTTTTACCGGAATCGTTCTGCGGGAGCCGACCGATAATCTTCAGCGCGTTGTACAGCAGAGTGAACATTTCCTGCCGGGTAATCTCCTTTTCCGGCTCAAACATGTTGTTTCCAACACCGCTGGATATGCTTAAGCGTTTTGCCGCCGCGAGATAGCCGGTATAATAGGCGGATCCGGCGTCTGCAAAATTATTTTTCAGGTCTGCGTCGGGGGATATGCCGTATGCCTTCATCAGCATAACAACGAACTGCCCCCGGGTCAGCCTTGCTTCCGGGCTGTAGTTACCGTTGCCCGTGCCGCCTGTTATGCCTCTGGCCGCGATGAAGCTTACCGCCTTGTGATACCACGCGTCCGCAGCCACATCATTGAAACTCACTTTGTTATACGCCACCGCATAGTCGCTGAAGTGGGCGGTGGTGAAGGTAACCATGCCTGTCGTAGGATCGTAGCGACCGTTGGGTACCGATACCACGTTGCCGCTGCCGTCGATGTACCATACAACGATGCTTTCGGGGTTAGCGAGCTCCGCCGCAGTCGGGGTATAGGATATGCTCACCGTTACAGGCGCGTCTGGATTACTCCAGTCGGTCTGCTTTCCGTCGATAGATAGCGAGAGCTGTAGCAGCGGTCTGTCGCCAATGGCGGCTTTCACGGTATCGGGCAGATTATCCTTATCTCCCTGACCGATGGCAATCTCCGCTTTACTTCCGCTGATGCCTGATACGCCTGTCAGCATATTGGATGGGATCGTAATGTTCCCCGCATCTGTGTTGACAGTCAGTGTTCCCTGAATATCACTCGTTGACAGATCCGGCACGGGAATGCCGACCGAATAGGTATCAACGTCGGGAATCGAGGGTATCGTGATGTTGGTTCTTCCCTGATCTAAACCTTGGGAACCTATGTTTACAGAGGCGGTTCCGGTATCCTTGTCAACCGTGACCGGGAGCGTCGTTTCAGTGCCGTTTTCTGCTTTTACGTCCGCTTTATAGGACGGGGCAGCCGGGGTTGTCGGAGTGCTGCTACCCCCGCCGCCTGAACCGCCACCGCCTCTATACGTCCAGTTGGCCGTGACGGTCACACTCCTTGGAGGCATGATGAAGGTTGTTGTTGCGCTATTCGAGTTTGTAAAGGTCACGCCATCCAAAGAAGTCCAGCCGTTGAAGCTATAATTTGTGCGGCTGCCCGCGTCAATCGTGACTGTCACGTCCTGCGCATAGCTGCCCGCGCCGCTTACGGCCGCATAGCTGCCATTTACGGTCACCGTATAGGTTATCTCGGGAATTGTCTCATAAGTGGCAGCAACCTCCACCGCGTTTGCGGGCATTTGAAAACTGGTGCTGGCTTCCTGTGAGTTGACCAGCGTTATGCCGCCGCTTATAACCTGCCATTCCTTGAAACGCTGTCCGCTAGGTGCGGGGTTGGCCGTGATAGTGACGGTGAAGCCCTGTGCGAATTCACCGCCGCCTGCGCCCTTTGTTACGGTGACGGTGTAGGTGGGAGTCGGCGTGGCTATTGGCGTAGCTGCCGCGCTCGCTTCCTCTCCGTTGCCAACACTGTTGACCGCCCGCACCTTGAAGGTATATTCCGTACCGTTGGTTAAGCCGGTGAAGGTATGGGAGGTATTGGTAGCCGCTGTAACCCATGTGCCGCCGTTATCACTGGACACTTCGTATCGGATGATTGCGGCGCCGCCGTCACTGGCGGGAGCCGACCAGCTTAACGCCACCTGACCGTCGGCGGGCGTGGCGGTGAAGTTCTGCGGCGCGGCGGGAACGGTGACCGGAGATGCCTTGACCCACACGATCCCAGTTACTGGCTCAGTGCTATATTTCAGATATCCAGACTTTTCAGGATCGACCACACCGGAGGATTTATCCTTGAATGTGGTGCCGATGTTAATATAAGTCCATGCAGTAATCGTTCCGTCAATAGTGATTTTTCCCCTCCCAGAAGTTTTTGCGCCGCAGCCGCCTACTCCCATGACGTGCACATTACCCAGAACCTGGATGGAAGAGTTAGTGCCATCAGCATAAGCGCCAAAGGCCGAGTCATCCCCAAAAACCGTTACCTCGATATTCGTAACTATGGCTGTGGAACCGCCTGTGGCCTTAACGCCGTAGGAGGCACTTCCGCCCATTTGTCTTATATTGAACTGTCCGGAACCAATAAGATATACATTGCCGCCATTTATTACCTCAAGGCCTACTCCCGACGCATAGTCTGTGGAGCTGTTTACACTGAGTGTGAAGCTGCCTGTGTCAAAGGTAATGTTTTTCCCGTCAATAGTAATCCCTTTTTTATAATCAATATTTGCTGCCAACTTGATGGTATCGTCACTCTGAAAACCGTTCAAAGCAGTTTCGAGTTGCGTAACATTTGCTACTTCCCAAACCGTAGCCTTCACCTGCCATTTCAGGAATGGATAGCCATTGTTTTTGCTGGAATTAATACCCCAAAGCGTGTCAAAATCCCAGCCTTCATAGGTTATCTGCTGCTTCATTTCCGCGGTGGTCTTGCCTGTGCCGCCAGCGGATGTATTTAAGAGTGATGTTTCTTTATCCCAATAGCTGTCCGTAATATCATCTGAATAATTGCTTCCTACCAGACCGCCGATATCAATATTCCCAGATACTGCACCGGTCGAATAAGAATTGGTAATCGAGCCCCGGTTATGCCCGGCCAGGCCGCCGATGTCTTCCTGTCCGGATACGGCTCCCCTGGCAAAAGAATTGCTGATCGGGCCGTCGTTGTTTCCTACCAGGCCGCCGACACATGTACAAAGGTTAGCATCCGTTTCGGTACCTGTCACAGTACCGGTGGCGTAAGATTTATCGATATTTCCGCTACTAAATCCTACAAGACCTCCGACGACATCCGTACCTTCCACCTCACCCACAGCATACGATTCGCTGATGGCGCCATAATTTTCCCCCACCAGGCCGCCCACCAGGCCGCTGTGGCTGCTCGTTACAGTTACTTCGGCATGACAGTTGGTGATTGTACCACTTTCTAAATTTTCTCCCACCAATCCGCCAACTTGACTTTCACCGTTCACATCGCCTGTCACATATGAGTTAGTAACCAGACCACGGTTCCCTCCCACCAGGCCGCCGACATAATTACATCCGGTTACATTTACGCCCACCAGCCCGAGATTCCGAATTTTTGCCGTTGTTTCGGCGTAACCGAACAAGCCTATATCGTCTTGATCCGGACGGTTAATAACAAGGCCGCTGATGGTATGCCCGCCGCCGTCAAAACTGCCGGTGAAATCGACCAACATGCCTATCGGCTCCCAGCCTTCACCGCTATTGTAGTCGCTCAGGTTTATATTCGCTGTTTGCCTGAAGTGCTTGTTAAGGTGGTTGCGGACATTGTTAAGGTGATCCGCTGTGGCGATAAGATAGGGATTATCCTCACTGCCATTGCCTCCGGCAAACTCCGCAGTCCCGCTGTCCTTTACCCAAACGGTTGCTGTGCCGTTGTTGTAGGTATGATAGCCGCCATCCTTTGTGGTCGGAAGCGTTTTGTCGTCAATTGTTTTTTCCATACCGCGTACCATTATATATTTTGACGCGCTGATCGATCCGTCAACGGTTATCTGCCCGTTTTCGCCCGCCATTGCGCCGATGCCGCTAACGGCGTTCACATTTCCGCCAATCTCCGCCATGGCATCTTCAGCACAGACGCCTATCACGTAATTAGGATCACTGCCGTTTGCCGTCACATTGCCGGTAACCCTGGCGGTGCTCGAAGCACCGCGAAATTCCATGCCTCTTGGGCCTTCCACGTTGCCATCAATTTCTATCAGGCTGCTGGGGCCTGAACCGGCATGGATATATACTCCGCATGCTTCTGTGTCTGTAGTGGATGTGGACGTTACGTCTCCATACACCTCTATCTCTGCGTCATAAAAGGCGCAGATGCCGTAAGAAACTCCTTCCACATCTCCATAGACGGTCACATGCGTGCGTGCGGTGCCCCCCATGATGTAAATGCCGGCGTTCGTGCCGGTCACGCTGCCGGGTGATGCTGAACTGCCCACCGTTACGGTGCCGCTCTCTCTAATAGATACCCCGTGCCCTGTCCCGCCCGTTACGACAGCGCTGCCCACATTCACCGTGTTTCCGGGTCCAGACAGGTATACGGCGGCGAGGTTCGATCCTGAGACATTATTAACCGTAACCGGGCCATTCACGGTAATCATACAGTCGGTGTTTGCGGAAACACCGTGTGAATATCCCGCCGATACCGATACCGATCCGTCTTGAATGTTGACGGTTGCGTTGTTCGCGCTAATTCCTGATCCAATGCGGCTATTTATCGTTACGGCGACACTACCGTCCGATTCAAAAGTTGACCCACCACCGGCGCTTAAGCCCGAAGCGCCGGTGTCGATAAACAATTTGCCGCCGCCTGTGCTGTCTGTAAATGTCATCTTTGCCCGGTTCTTTAACTCAACGCCGTAGCCAGAGTTGTTGTTGATGGTGAGGTTGTTGCCGCTCAGATCGAAGGTGATATTTTCACCATCAATTGTGATAGCGAAACTGCCGCTATCGTTGGTGTAGGTAATATTGTCGAGCAGTTTGATGGTATCGCCGCTTTTAAAGCCGTTCAAAGCAGTTTCCAGTTCTGTGGCATCCTTTACTTCCCAGACCTTCGCCGCCCCGCCACTTACAGTCAGCTTAAGGCCGGTTTCAGTATAGGTCGGCACTAATGTGATACCCTCCATGTTATTTCTGATTTCGAAAAATTCATTTGCCCTTGAGCCGCAGGTCACAATCTCAAAGCTGTCGCCCGGTGAAGGGTCATAATCATTAATAAAATCAATTTCCAATATGCCACCCAGCTCCGCCGCGCCGGCAACGTCGAGCTTGCAATACTGGTCTGACTCGGCCCCCCAGACTTTCAGAGCCAGAGTGCCTGTGCTTTCTTGCTTATAATCGGCGTTGAAACGGACGGACGAAGTATCCCATATGGATATATCGCCGTCATTAGTAAAAGTGCCGCCGATGGAATAATCTCCCTCCCTGAAACACAGATAAGCGCCGTCTGACACCGCAAAAGTTCCTATGCCCCCGCTTCCTCCGGCAAGAAGGAGTTCTCCCTCATTTATCATTATCTGCCCGTTATTCTCAAAAGGGCGGCTCATGCCTACGTCGGAGCCGATATCTATGACTAACCGTGTATTTTCTCCCACGGTAAAAGTACCGTTTCCTTCAATGCTTCCGCCGCTCCACTGCAATTCGCTGTCATCTACCATTATTGTGACGTCTCCATCCCCACTCAGCTTTCCGCCTCTCAGGTAGGAAGTGCCGGTAAGGTAAAGGTATTTGCCTGATTCCACCGATACCTCCCCAGAGCAGTCCAGTGTTACGGATGTAGTGTCGTAAACTGCCGCCGCTACTGTGGATGCGGGGACGACAGCCGTATCTCCCATACCGGGTACTTGTGCCGGATTCCAGTTGCCGGCTACATTCCAATTCCCACTTGACGTCCCAGTCCATGTCATGGTGTCACCCGCCGCGAATACGGACGGGCACAGTGTAAACACCAGCATAAAGCATAGTGCAATAGAAATAATTCGTTTCATTATTCATTCTCCTCCAATCAATTTGTTATGAATACCGCACCGGCGGTTTTCGCTTCATTTCATATGCCGCCGTTTAATTAAAACTTATAGACTCCAATATTTGCTCAAAATCCCCGGCGAGCTTGTCAAAGCTGTCGCTTGTATCTTCAAAGACGATTGTATAAAAATCTTCGCCTAATATAAGAAATACATCCTCGCGTTTCATCTTCTTACCGCCGCTGGCTTGGCTGGTTTCGTAGTTGAATCCAAGCTTTCTGGCATCTTTTCCGTCCACGGTTATGCTTTCCGCTTCACCAATGAATTCAATGTTTCGGAAAACGTAACTGCCTTCATAACCTGACTTCGCTGCCTGAGCCATTTCATCCAGATCAGTATTTGATGCGTCAATAAAATTCTTCTCAACCCAAAAATGGGCCGTGCCATTCGAATAATCTACCAAGTGAACCCCACCACTGTCCGCATGCTCCCATCCCCCAGGGGGAGTAATCGATATATCCGTTTCGTCAGTCTCGCCGCTTCCTTCGCCGGAATTAGAACCGGATTCTGCAGCTTCTGTGCTATCAGCGCTACTTTCAGCCGGTGCATTTCGCGTGGAATCGGCTTCAGCCTCATTCTGATTATTGGTCCCCGAAGGCGCTGCGGTCTGTGATTTTCCTCCTGCACAGCCTGTAATTATGCCCGCAAGAAGTACCAGCATTATAATCAATGACAAGAATTTTCTCATAATGAACTCACCTCTTTTTACTAATAATCTTCATGCGGTTTGACTTGAATCCCCACAAGATTCCCTCCGCTAAGCGCAACGGATATATCTATCTCCCAGCCATCCTTGACGCCGCGAACATAGTAGGCTTTTCCGTCATCCTGTTTGTATGTAAAAAAGTCCTCCAAACCTTTCATGAAATCATAGTACAAATAATACAGGGCCTCTAAAGTTTGTTCTGACATGTAGCCAATCGTGATCATATCGTCACTGGTTGGATATATCCCGCCGAGGGCGTCGAATTCCGCATCGGCAGCAATGGGGATGTCGAGAAACCAGTCCGGCAGCCAGCCCGGCAGCCCAGCTATTATGTCTGCGGGTAAGCGACCGCCGCTGTCCGCCGCCTTTCTCGACGAATTGGAGTCGGGATTGGAAATGTTCGTACTGGATGCTTTAATTTCCGGCGCTTTATTATGTGTTCTGACCGATAAGGCTATGGCCTGTTCTCTCGTTGCCATTCCGTATCCGGCGGCCTCCTGCGCCGGTGTGGTTGCCCTGGGCATAAAATTGCCCTGGGCGTCGCCGGCAATAACACCGATTTTATTCATATATTTTGTCGCTTCGACCGCCCAGCTTGAAATATGCTTCTGGTCGGGAAAATCCTTAACGCCCACTACGCTGTAGTCACCCTGAGGGTGAATGGCCTTAATCGCTCTGAACAGCATGGCCGCGCATTGCTCCCGGTTAATCAGCACTTTGGGTGAAAAAGTGGTTTGTGAGGTTCCTGAGGTTATTCCAAGGTTATAGGCCTTCAGTATTTGCGGGTTTGCCGTGTCCGTAAAGGGGTTTGGAGAAACCGGCTCACTTTTTTTGTCCGTAACCCTTTCATAGAGCACTACCGCAAGCTCGGCAAACTCTTCTCGCGTGATCGGTTTTGTCATATCGGCGCCCTTTAATATGTCAGGGATCAGGCCAAGATCGTTGGCTTTCTGAAGCTCGGGCTTTGCCCAGTTTGAAGCTTCCTTGTAGAACGCTTCGGCGCCAATACTGACAATATTGGAAAAGGGGCTGTAGGTGTAATATTCTTCCTCGTCAATAGAGTTTAGGTAGGCATACTGTACTCGGAAGCGGTAAACATTGGCCTTAATATCAATGGTATCAAGCTCCCCACTATTTATCGGGTCATAGTCAGCAAAATCCATAATCATATCTCCGCCATGCAGGGAGTTGCCGGAAATTGTCTCACCCATCTCAGAGCGCCATTTTCCGTCTCCTATCTTTGTATCCAGCAGATACTCAAGCGGGGCTTCTCCAATTTCGTCAACTACAGCAAATAATTCCTTAATGCTTTGGGGATTCTTCCACTTAATCTCAAAATATGGACTGCCATTAACATGTGTCTTCACATTTACCGCAATAATTTGCGGGGCTTCAAGGGTCGTGATCACCGGCCGATCATCAGCAAATGCCGACAAACTCCCCATCATGGTAAACATAATCACAGCGATGATTATAAAAGCTACAGATTTTCTTTTCATTGGTCTTACCTCCGTATAATTATTTTTTGTTTGTTATTTAAGCAGCCGCCAGCGGCCCGTGTTTACTTGTCTTATCCGGTTCATTCTTCCTTGGCGTACTCGAAGCTGAACTCTTCGCCCTCTGCTGTTACGGCGGTGATCGTAGAGCCGTCCTGTGCGTACCACCGCGGGCAGGCTTTCGGGAAATCCTTCGCTTCGCCGCCGGTCAGAGCCGCGGGCCTTTTGTCGCTTTCGAAAATGCCGATGACGCCGCCGTTTTCATGCACGCTGATTTGATACGACTCGGTGACCGCGTCGCTTTCAAAAGAGTAAATCTGCCCGACATAGCCGAACGGCGCTTTGCGGTACTCGTAATAAATGCCCTCGTCTTCACCGCCCGAGGTTACTTCGCATACCAGCGCATCCGCCGCCGGATCGTATTCGGCCTGAAACTCGTACGTTTCACCATTCTGATTTTTATACGTTATCGTATACCGGTTGCCGTTCTCCGTATACTTCACATCGGTCCCGCCGAACACCGCAAGGCCGGTTGCGGCCGCGTCCTGCCCAAGCCCCAAAAATGCGGCGGGCATGATCGCCACATCCACCATCACCACGCCCAGCAGCGCCATAGATTCCATCGCGTAATCGGGGTTATCCGACAGAGCGTCGGTGAGAGTGGAGGCAAGCTCGGATTTTGCCTCCATATACGCGGCATAGGATTGCTGTGCGGTAAATTTCGTCGGCGCGGCAGACGGCTTTGACTTGCCGTCCTTGTTGTCCTTGTTGTCCGCGCTGTTTTGTTGGGTACCGGGATCTGCCGACTTGTCGTCTGCGGGCTTGCCGCCCGAATTGCCGCAGCCGGCCAGAGACAAAACCAGCAGCATGGCCATGACCAACGAAATAATATTCTTCATTTTTTTGTTTCCCTTTTCTTTCATGATTGAAATACTCCTTTTCCTCTTAATATTTTTCGGGGCTTGCTATTCGTGTAAAAGTCACGGTTCGTGTTTGCTTGTATCAGCTTGCCCGCTTACGGCATAAACACAATCACGCCGTGGGTGATTTTGGCGTCATCAGCGGTCACAGGAAAAATAACGGCCCTGCTAAAACGGCCAGGCTCCGCCGCGCTTTGCTGCGTAATTTCTGAAAACATGGAAAACGGGTTCTTTAAGTCCTCTAAAAAGAAGGTATCCCCAGCAAAGACCCCCGTGATGGCGGCAGCCAGTCGCATGTCGTTGATCTTGTGTTGAAGAATGCGTGCGGCTCCTTTTTCCGGATACATGACCCGCGTTTTTGTTTCCGCCGTAAAAGCCTTATTTGTCATGGCCAGTGTATACTGCGGCGTAAATATAGCGAGGGGATAAGGGAGAAAGTCGATTATCTGAGAAAACAGCCCCTCATTTTCGATAAGCGTCTGAAATCTTTTAATCATTTGACCTTGAGTCTCTGTTCTTTCCTCCAACATTTTCTGTACTTCCGACAGTTCCTCAAGCAGCTGCTCTTTCGTTTTGCCGCCCATATGAACGCTCCTTTCCAGCCAAAGTGCCGATATTTTTATTATTGCTACCAATATTTTATTAGCTGGCCGGCTGTGAGGATAGGTTGGATATGCTTATAATTAGTAAGGAAAGTGCGATCTTGAAAATAAGAACTCCTACCAGTTAACACAATCAAGGATTGCTGACGGAGCCTGGGAACCTTGTTTTATTCACAATAAAAAAGCCGGGCTTTCGTATAAACCAAAGCCCGGCTTCCTCTTATTATTTTATTACTTTTATCGGGTGATTTATTTTACTCCAACATTTTCCGATACGCGGAAGGGGAAACGCCGGTTTTATCTTTAAATACTCTGGCGGAATGGCCGTTATAGTCCATGTTGCAGGCGGCAAAGGCTTGGGCGATGGAAAGGTTGGTATCCAGCAGCTTCTCCTTCAATTTACTGATTTTACAATTAGTATAATACTCATGAGGCGTTACACCGGTATGCTTCTTGAACAGCTTTGTGAAATGAGCTTTGCTGAGGTAGGCCGCCTTTGCTGTTTCGCTTAGGTCAAAAGGCTCCTGCCAATGGGTTTCTATGTATTCTTTGGCCAGGGCAATTTCTTCTTTCCCCCGGTATATTTTTTTAAAGATAAAAACAGCGGCAAAGCATTCTATCACACCATCGGCGTTTACCAAAGGAAAACATGTAATGTCTGAGTTTATGGTCTGTATATCCCTGTCTTCCACATTAAAATACCGAATCATGTCCTGATAGGGTGCATTGAAATCGGTGAGATATACGGTTTTGCCGGTCAATACCTGCCTGACCCGGTCCATAACGCCAAGGTCACGCACGATAGGGTCCTCAAAAACATTGTATCTGCCCACATGGGATTCCACGCTTTTTATGCCTATCATCTCCAGCGTCGCTTTGTTAATCATCCTCGCCGTCCCGTCAAGGGAAAAAATCTGAATCGGATAGGGGAAGAACTCGATTACTTTCGCAAGCAGTTCCTGTTCCTTAAAAAGGGACTGGAAGGATTTTTCCAAGCTCCTTTGTGTATCCTTAACCTGATCTTTCATGGATTAGCCCTCGATTCTTTTTAACCTGACATTTTACGATAAGCGGAAGGAGAAACGCCGGTTTTATCTTTAAATACTTTGGCGGAATGACCGTTATAATCCATATTGCAGGCGGCAAAGGCCTGGGCGATGGATAGGTTGGTATCCAGCAGCTTCTCCTTCAATTTACTGATTTTATGATTAGTATAATACTCATGTGGGGTGACGCCGGTATGCTTCTTGAACAGCTTGGTGAAATGGGCTTTACTGAGGCAGGCTGCCCTTGCCGTTGCGCCCAAGTCAAAAGGCTCCCGCCAGTGGCCTTCTATGTATTCCTTGGCCTTGGCGATTTCGTCCTTACCACGATAAACCCTCCTGTTGATCAAAAATGCCGCGACATAGATCACCCGTTTTTCGTCGTCCAAAAGAGGGAAAACCGTAATGTCCTGATATACGGCCTCTATATCGAAGTCCTTTACGCCGTATCGCTCTGCAATTTCTTCCAAAGGCACTCTGATATCCGGAAAAAAGACGGTTTCGCCCTTAAAAGCCCGCTTTAACACGGGGAGCTGGCCCGAGGCGACAATGTAAGGATCTTTGAATACATTGTATTTCCCGACAACCATGTCCGGGCTGATAGCATGATATTCAGTAAGCATAGCTTTATTCACTAGCACCGAGGTTCCGTCCGGAGCGTAAATCTCAATCGGATAGGGGAAGCACTCAATCACCTTGGCAAGCAAATCTTCCTTTCCAAAGAACGATTGGAAGGACTCTATGATATTGTTTTGCATGTCTTTCATATTATTTCCCATTTTTTATCCCCTTTTTATACCTGCCGTCTTCAGGCTTTTCTGCGTCCTTGGGGAGCAGCCACATATTGCCCATTTTCTCCGCGCCCTTAATCCGTCCGGCTGCACAGTACAGCGTTACCATCCGGCTGCCGATGCCCCATTTTTCTCCCGCTTCCTTCACAGTCATATAATCCAGCATGGTAACCCCCAAATAGTTTTTCTTTTATTATACTACAGATTTCAGTATATTTCTATGTTCAGAAATATACTGAAGGCGGAACTGCACGCAATAAGATCAAAGGAGTGGTTTTTTAAGTCAATCTAAACCCTCGGCCGCTCCCGTTGCATATAAAAGGAATATAGAGCGCCTCGAAAATATTAGGGCAAGGCACACAAGTGGGCTATTCTAAGTTGCAACCAAAGCGAAGGCCTTTCCCTCTTTCTCGAAACTCTGAAGAATAAAAAATGTATCCAGAGAGAAATACACTCAGCTTACCACAAAAAGTCAAATGGCTAAATTACATCGACCGGCAGCAGAATTAATACAGAAAAATCAGCAAGGGCTTATGATTGTACCTGCTGTTTTTTTCTACTCACAGTGATTTCGTACACCGAGCGGTTATCGACCAGGGCCTTCGCATTGTCGGGAAGAGTTTTTACAGGGGTGATGCTGATGGTTATGCTGCCGAAATCTAACTCCTTGATGAAGTATCGTTTATTGTTCTTTTTCTGTAATAAGCCTTTCTTAGAGTGGGAGGTTCTGGTGGGTTCACAGTGAACCGCACCTGGGTTCAGCAAAAAAGCAAAATATCCCCTTGGCGGGAAATCCATCTTTTCGATTTACGGCAGCCTGTTATTTTCTTAAAATGAGTCTGTTGCTGGTATTACTCCCATTCTCCCGATAGCGAGGCTCTTTTTCAATGAGTCCCACCTTGATAAGATCATGCAGGGCACGCTTGACAGTGCTGCGCGAGAGCTGCAAATCGGCGGCTATGGTTTTTACAGCAGGCCAGCAGTCCGCGCCTTTTCCGGCACGGTCGCACAGATATATATAAACAGTTCTCGCCCGGTGGGGAAGCTCATCGGGCGAGGCGGTGTAGATATGGTTAAAGTAACTCATGGATATCCCCCCTTTAGGTTTTGAGTACAGTGCGGCGGCGCACAACATTTTCAGTGGATTCTGCTACTGGGGTATGAAGGGTTCCTGTTCCGGCTGACGGCTCTAAAATCTCCCCGGTTTCTTCGTCCACCATGATGCACGCAATGTGTTTGCGAACGATGTTTTCCTCCAGCGTCTGCTTATCAGCATAGACCACTTTTCGGTGTGCTTTTTCCTCCACTGTATAAGGCTCTCCAAAACGGATGCCCCAATCAAGGAAGAGCCTCAGCTTTGTCCTCATAGGATGGGTGCCGGTTTTCATGACGACAAAGCTGCCCTTGGGAATGGACTTCAGTTCGTCCGGCGTCATAAGGGGGCGCTCCATCATCTGCAGAGACTGGCTGGGATCGTTTTTACCGCGGCTCACGCTGCCACTCATGACGGTGCGGCTACCCAGCGCCTTACTCAGCACCTCTGCGGTCTGACTGTTGGGAGCGAAGCCGCCGAAGATGGTGTCCTGGCAGTTGTCTACGATGATCTCTGAACCCTCTTTCCCATAGTTTTTTTCGAGCTGACCGAAGGATTGTATGATGGGCACCATAGAAAGCCGGCGTGAGCGTGATGCACTGAAAATTAATTCAAGCGATTCAATAGCCGGAAGCGTTCCCAGCTCATCGCAGTAAAACATCACACGGTTTTTCAGCTTGCCGCCGTTTTCATCGGCCACCGCAAGGATTTCACGGTAGAGCTGCTGAATCATCAGAGATACCATAAAATACTTAGTCAGATCTTCTTCGGGAAGCACAATGAACAATGCGGATTTTTCATTACAGAACTTCTCGGCATCAATAGCTGTTTCAAAGCAAAGTATCTGTTCCATCTCGGAGTCGAGAAAGGCATTTAAACGGGATAGTACGGTGGAGAGTACAGATGCCATGGCCTGCTCGGCGGAGTTGAGGGCGGCTCCCGCAAACCAGCGGGCCTTATGATCAGAGGGTAGTTTGTCCATTAGAAGCTGGAACTGGCTCTTTCCCTTGACCTTGCTCGGAGCGAGTAAATCCTGTACCAACTTGAATACGCTGATGATGTGACGGCAATCCACCTTTTTCCCATCCACCTCAGTGGGAGGCAGATATTCGGCAATCAGCAGAATCACCGAGGACAAAAGTCCTTCGGCGGCATCATAGAAAAACTGATTTTGTCCGTAATTCTCACCGCTGGCATTGATGATGGTTTTGGAGATAATCTTGGCGTACTTTTCCGCTTTTGCTTTTGCTACAAGGTTGTTTCCATTGGCAAGGTACTGGTCCATATAGGCGTTGACAAGATGGAGCATATTGTTGCCGTCTGAGCGGGTGGGGTTACGAAGATCGATGACCGCCACATGGTAGCCGTAATAATCACGGGCAATGGCGCCGTAATTGCGATAAAGGTCACCCTTGGTGTCGGTGGTCAAAAAGCTCATTCCGGAGGCGCAGGCGTATTCCAGATTGGGGTATAAAAAGAATGCCGTCTTACCTACGCCCGATGCACCGATCATAAGGCAGTGGACATCGTCGGTATCCACCAGTGCCGTCACTTTGTTCTTGGCTCCTGTGCTGCCGAGGATGATGCCCTGCTCATCTGTGGCAGGGAGGTACTGTCCCTGCCGCCAAAGCTCCGGTCGGAACGGGATGTGTTTATAGATGCTTTTGATTTCCCGCTTGGTAGAAAAGCGTGCAGTGCCATGCTGACCGTCACCTACTGTGCGGGATTTGATTCCACTGAGTGTGTAATAGTGTGCTAAAAGAGAAAGGCCGCCGATGACGAAGAACATCACGGCGGCTGCAGCGATCAGCGTATAGATTTGAGATGACATAGAGTTCTCCTTTCGATTTGGTATATTTTGTGGTATTCTAAAACAAAAGAGTTACATAAACAGGAATTTGGGGGTGAGAAAATGATGGTGTTAGGTATTAACCATGTTTTGAAATGGGCTCAAATCATTTCTGGAGGGAGAAGATATACTTGTCCAACAAAAGAAATAAATGGCGAGTTACTTTTTAAATTCAAAAATGAGTGGCATAAAGTAATAGATTTCACCTCAAAGTTTACTTCTGAGTTTAAGGGATAATTAAGGAATTTAACTCCAAAGACAAATTCCAATTTATCGCAACTTCTGAGTAGTATTTGTTTCTTGCAAATCAGGTAGAGCGGTCAGAAATGACCGCCTGCTTTCTATGCCATCTTCATTTCAAAACCGCCCAGCATTTGCCGTGCCTCTACCAAATCGTCATTCCAGTCCTTCCCCTGTGAGAGAATCCGCTCCGATGAATAGCCTTTTTCCGAAAGCTTATTTTCCAGCCGCTTACTTGCCTGGTACCCAGCCTCATCGTTGTCGAGACACAGAGTAACCTTTCGGAGCTGCGGATATTGTTCCAGCATCCACAGCATTGCCTGCCCTCCAACACCACAGAGTGCTACATAACTGTGTTGCTTCCACTCTCTTGGGTAGAGCGTGATGTATGAGAGCATATCCACCGGAGCTTCAAAAACATACAATACATGGCTTCCGCCGATCCAGTGAAAGCTGTACCGGGGATCGCAGCCATCCACATTTCCCTTAAAACCAACCCCTTCGGTATAGAGCCCTCTCTTATGAGCGTGCCTGGCAATGCCCTTTTCATCCACACCTACAAAGACTCCATTGTGATACTTCTTAGAACCGTCCTTGGATTTCTCGCAGGATTCATACAGCAGCTTTTGTTTTGCAAAAAAACTGACCACCTCCTGGTCGATGAGACGGGTTTTAACTAAATAGGCATAGACACGCCGCATATCCGCATGCGCCGGCGGAAGTGTAAAAGGTTTTTTTGGTTCCTCTTTCTTTGCCTTGGCCGGTCTGTAGACCTCACCCCGCTCGCCGCCCAGCAGCATGGTCACGGCTTCAGGATAAGAAAGCCCATAGAACTGCCGCACGAAATCAATGGCAAACCCGCCGCTTTCCGCGGAATGATCATACCACCGGTTGCCTCGGACTGTGATGCTGCGGTCAGAGTCCAATCGCTTTTCACGGCCGCTGGGGAGAAGCTTTTCACCTTGTCTTTGGAGAAAATCCACAAGGTCTACATTGTTGGCCCGGTATTTTTGGTCATCCGTAAAATGAATATATGCAACCATGGGAACACCTCCTATTTGTTGCGGCAGCCGATTCGATGAAACAGCACCGGGCGTTTTTCTGCCCGGTGCTGTTTCTGGTTCATTTTATTTTTGCTTGGCTGCCGATTGATTTTTTGTTCTGCTTTTTCATGATATCCTCCAATCGCTATAATGACATTGTCTGCTCATGGTCACCTCTGGCATGACCTGCCGCCCTCTTTTTCTCACTGAGTTTGAGCCGCCGTTTGCGGTCGATCTGCGGGATAGACGGTCCTTGCGGCGGAGCGTTGTCGGTAAATATACGGCTCATGTGATGTAAAAGCCGTGTACCCGCCATCAGGACGGAAGGGTCTTTAAAGCTGTCCATGTGGTCAAGGAAAAACTGAGCGTAAACATTGCCCTGAGCCGCCGAAAGGGTAAACCACCGAATGGCGGTTTCCTTGTCCTTTTGAACATCCTTCCCCATCAGATACAGCTTTCCGAGGGCGTACTGTGCATATTGGTTTCCCTGATCAGCGGCGGCGTTCAGATATCGCAGCGCTGCCGTTACATCCTTTGGCGCATCCTCGCCCATGAGATAAATCTTACCCAGCCGGTACTGTGCAAACTGGTTTCCCTGTGTGGCGGAGCGTTTCAGGTATTCCAGGGCTTTCGGGATATCCCTTGTAATATCTTCCCCCTTGAAGTAGAGGACGCCCATAGCGTATTCCGCAAACTGATTCCTCTTGTCTGCGGCGAAGTTTAGCCAGAGCAGGGCTTCCTCCACATCCTTGAGGACACCCTCGCCTCCAAGGTAGAGCTTTCCGAGCCGGTATGCCGCATACTCATTATCCAGCTCGGCCGACAAGCGAAAAAGCCGTATTGCATCAGCAGTATTCTGTGGAACATGGTTCCCCTTTTCATAGAGTTTTCCAAGAAAATATGCGGCATAAGGGTTTTGGACATCCACAGCCTGCCTGAGATAGCCGAGGGCTTTTTCTACATCCTCCGAGCTGGCATTTTGCTCAGATAGGATCAGCTTGGCAATCTGGTAACAGGCAAAGGGATTTCCCACCGTAGCGGCTTTTTCAAAGTATTTTTTTGCCTCAAGGATATCCTTTTCGGTGCCAACTCCGTTTAAGAGCATCCAGCCCAGCCGGTACTGGAGCTTATCGTCGTGTCCTTTTTCCTCCAGAGAGACGAAGCCAAGAAAGGCTTCCCGAAAACGCCGGTCAGAGTCCTGCTGATTTTTCTCACAGCCAATTCCATCCCGCAGCATTGTTCCAAGCTCAAAGCTGGCATAGGGAAAGCTCTGGTTTGCCGCCTGAGTGTAGAGCCGGAATGCCTGCCCATGATCCTGCTCCACGCCTTTGCCATGGTAATACAAGCCACCGAGGGAATACTGCGCGTACTTGTAATTCTCATCGGCTGAGAGTGTCAGCCAGTCTGCGGCCTGCAGATAGTATTGCTCTGTACCAAGCCCCGCAGCATACATTTTGCCGATACGGTATTCGGTGTACTTCCACGGTTTTTCTTCCTCTGCCGCATGAAATTGAGCGAGGGCCTTGGCATACCACTGATGGGCTTTTTCGCTGTCTGCTTCACAGCCGAGTCCATCTGCACTCATACGGCCGAGGTCATATAGGGCAAGGGGATTTTCGTTTTCCGCTTCCGCAAGAAACAGACTGAGCGCCTGTTCCAGGTCCTGAGGGATTTCAGCGTCCTCATCACCATGCAGATATTTTTTTGCCAGCTTATACTCATCCGTCCACCATGAGTCAGAAGGCTTGCTCTTGCCGGGAGGAATTTGATGGGGTGGCTGTTCCTCAAAATCATATACCGGCTCTGTTGTTTCATCCTCCGGAGTAATATCAAGCGAAGGAATATTGTCGACAGTGGTATCCTCCGGCAGAGCGGTTTCCACAGATGCCGGTTCCTCAAATGTCATGATGCCGTCACCGATGTGCAGTGCTTCCTGAATGACCATGTTGCGGATGGTCTTAAAATCATCACAGCGGGAAAGGGGCAGCGGGTCAGAGGGTGTTTCCGTATATATGGATTCAATCCTGCCTCTGGTTTCCCACCACAGGCGGTAAGTTTCTGCAATCCGGCTGTCCTTTCCAAGCTCATCCACGATTTCGTCCACCATATTTTTAAGGTCTGCCTTGAGGTAGCCATATTGCTTTTTGCCGGAGGTGTTCTGCAGCCGCTCGGCCAGATGGGTAATGAGCTGCTCCATGCGGTCACTCACCAAAATGCCGTTTTTCATCTGCCGGATCAGCTCCCGCATGGACTGGGCAGCCTGTTCCTTCAGGTCATCCCGCCGCTGTGATTTTTCTGCGTAGAGCGGAATGAGCTCCTGACGGAAAATTTCATTTGCCAGAGAGGATTTCATTTTGCGTATGCCCTGCCTTGTAAGGTAGCCTTCTGTGGGATTGGTGCTGTAGCAGATCATATGGACATGGGGATGGTGGGATTCATTATGGAATGCCGCATACCATTTCAGATGATCAGGATGGATTTTCAGGTTTTCAGCCAGCTCCATGGCCTTGGAGGAAAGCAGGGCTTTCCACGCAAGGGCATTGTCATACCCAAGCAGGGCAGCATCCTCACGGCGCAGGGAAATAATCGGCGTCCACACATTTCCGGTGTATGCGGATATCTCATCCGCAACCTGATTGAGAATCAGCGGCTCATTTCCAGCCGTGAACAGACCGTGGGTGTCAAACTTTTCAACACGGGGACGGTTTGCGATATAGTCCAAATACTTTTCCCGGTCGCCGATCTTATTAAGATGCTGCTCCAGTGCAATGGTGATAAACTCAGAGGCGTTCTCTCGGTTCGGATTTTCACAGTAATCCTCATATTCAAATAAATCTTTGGTATCAGGAAACTCCTTGAGTATCTGCGTAATCAGTTCCTTTTGTTTTTTGGTAGAGTGCCAGAGTTCACGGCCACTCTTTATTTTTTCCACACCGTCACGGGTGGCGATATATTTGACGAGGTTATTCAAATGGGCCGCAGTTTTTTCGCTGCCCTTAAGATAAGGGCACTTAAGAATAATACGAGCCATTATTCTTCAATCTCAGGGCTGCTCTGAAACTCCACCGCATCGTCCAGGCGGATTTTACCCCTGGTCTTTTTGACCTCGGCAACGCAGCGCCCGCGAAGCCGGTGCAGTTCCTCGTCCGTGATATTGAGTGTGGTCGCCAGCAGATGCATCATCATACTGATTTCCACCGCCAGCCGGAAAAGATTGCTGGCTACACGATTTTCTGCTTTCTGCATAGTGCCCTGAATGGATGAGAGCAGTGCCTTGGAAAGATAGGAGGAGGTGTCCTCAGTGCCAAGGTAGCCCATATAAAAGCAGAGCGCTTTTTCTATAAATTCACTGCGGCTCTTGCAGTTGTCCTTATTCATCCAGCCGTCCAGCCGATCCATGGTTTCGGGATAGAGCCAGACCGCCGTCCGTTCCTTGTTGTTTTTCATGGTAAAACCTCCATTTCGTGTGCGTCCACCTATGAGGTGACCGTGTAAATCCCTTTGCTTTCCTGTGTTTTCGTAAATTCCGACCACCTTGACCGTGCCAAAGCCCGAATCCGACCACCTCATGGGGAAGTGCGAAAAACGCCCAGCACTGCTGGGCGAAGTGGGCGGCGGGAGGCCGCTTGCGACCACCCGCCTTTATCCTGCTCTCTTTTCGACCGTGAAGAACGCATGGGCTTTCTGCGTCCTTTCGTTGGATGGTGGTTTTATGTTGCTCCCCACAAAGCCCTCACAATTGGCTTTAGTTGATGCTTTGGGTAAACCTGCCACCTCCCCCTGCAAAAGCCCACACAGAGGCTGACAGGGGGCAACAGGTTGGCAACTGGGGGTGTGAGCCATGCGCCTTAACACTCCGCTGAGTTTTGAGCGTCATTCGAGGATGGGATTGCTCTCATTTTTTCCTTCTGCTTTTTGAGCGAAGTGGATGCAGGGGATTTTTCATTTGCGTTTTCATCAATGTATTCCCGGACGGTAGCAGGCACATATTTCTCATAGAGCTTTTGCAAAGAGTCGCCAAGTTCCTTTTCTAAATTTGCATCCTTTTTCTCCATATAGCGTTTGACCGCACGGAGCTTTTCTGCGTCCATCTGTATGGTGATGGCTTCTTTTTTCATAATGTAGGGCCTCCTTTTGAAATTTATAAGATTCGGAGCCGCAAAACAGAAAGGGGGAATCAGTCTGTTTACGGCAGATAGCTTCTTGGATTCTGTTTTTCGCCGCCAATCCTGACTTCAAAGTGCAAGTGATTTCCTGTGGAACGGCCGGTGGAGCCCACCTCGGCAATCAACGTTCCTGCTTCCACCTGTTGTCCTTCGGTGGCAAAGATTTTGGAGCAATGGGCGTATAAGGTTACAAATCCACCGCCGTGATCGATCATCACATGATAGCCGTATCCGCTGTTTGCATAGCGGACGACATAAACTGTGCCGGGCAGTGCGGCACGGATCGGAGTGCCTTTTGGTGCGCCGAGATCTATACCGCCATGACCTTTGGTCTGCCCTGTGAATGGGTCTTTGCGGTAGCCGAACTCCGAGGTGACCATGCTCCGCCAGTCCTCACCCAGCGGAGAGCAGAAACCGTCCGCCCCGATAAACGGCGCGGACGAAAGGGGCAGACCGTCCGACCATTGGTCGAACGCATCACCATAGGTGGGTGCCGGTCTGCCGTAAAGTACACGGTAGTATATCTCCGTGGCATTGACCTGGCTTTCATGGGTGGCAGATACGCCTATGGCGGAAGTGATATTTGCGTATACCACAGCCAGTTCCCGAATGGGAACGGCCACAGTATAGGTTTCTTCCGAGGTCGTGCCGTCATCATTTTCCACAGTGCGAGTGCGTTCCTCGTAGGTGACAAAACAGTTCACATATTGCCGGTGTTCCATTCGAGATGGCGATTCTGCGCCGAAGAACAGAGAATAAAAAATCGCCTTGACTCGCACGGAATCAAGGCTGCTGCTGTCCTCCATATCTGCGTTGATGGTGGCGATGGCTACGTCTATGAGGGTGAAGCTCTGTCGCATATCTCCGATGTATTCCCTGTAATCCGCGGGCATACTTCCCGGAATCACACCGCCATGAAAGCACAGCTCCACTGCCGTGTTGTTGTGATCTGCGGTGCCGGATAGCAGGGCGCAGAACAGTACGATGATTAAAATGAGCGGAGACAGGATAGCAGCAATAATCCATCCAATGGTTTTTCGGGTGCGTTCATCCGAGAGTACGGCAGCGGCAGCTTTTGCAACAGCCGTAATGGTTGCGGGATCTGCCATGTCATCACCACCATTTGAGGCCGTCAAAGCCGAACAGATTTTGCCGTTCCGGCTCCGGCTCGCTTTCCATGAGTTGCTCTGTATAATCGATTGCCTGCTCTAAAACAGAGGGGTTAAATCCTGCACTTTTATAACCTTCAAGTATGGTGTTGTAATAAAAATCTGACGGATAGCCCAGCCTGTGTCCCGGAGTCATGATATAGACCATAGCGGAAACAGGCTTGTCATCCAGCGAAAGCTCTACGGCTTCCTTTTCGTAAAACCGGGGGAAGCCTTCATAAATATCAAGGGCCGCCTCATCTTCCGGGGTGATTTTCCAGAGCAAAACAGGAACAGAAGAACCCTCGCAAGGCTCAATAGTCGCCACTGCGCCATGCCTGCCTCCCCGAAACACAAGGGCATAATCCCTGATTGCAGAAGCCCCAACCACCTTGGCGGTGGGACATCTCCCAGCCATCTGTGGCAAATTGAGATTACTGCCGTAGGCAATATACAGTTTGTTTTTCATATGAATTCCCTCACATTGACATAGTAAAAGCGGGGG
The DNA here is from genome assembly GCA_937858235.1 of uncultured Clostridia bacterium. GTDB lineage: Bacteria > Bacillota > Clostridia > Oscillospirales > Oscillospiraceae > Onthomonas. The sequence goes on along the minus strand of CALLZZ010000575.1, from coordinate 70,480 downwards.
ATTCTTCATCCTCCGCTTCCAAAACAATTTCTTCAGTTGGTTGCTGTTCCGCTTCCGCGGCTTGTATTCGCTCCTCTTCACGTTTTTCCCGCAGCCGTTCTTTTTGTCTTTCTGCTTGCGCCGGGTCTTTCCATGCGATGCATCCTTCTAAGTGATCCAGCAAATGCTTCCGGGCTGTTTTAAACTCATCCCCAATCAAGCCAAGCCGCAAAAGCCACACACGAAAGGTATATTTTTCGTTGGTGGATTGGGTTTTAACTGGACTTGCCGACCGCTGGTTAAGAGCCTGTGCGGTGATGGCAAGACAGAACTGGACATAGGCTTTAATCTTTCCTGCATGCAAGTCTCCATTAAAAGCACGGAATTCTACAGTGCCTTTTTGAAACACGCTGTGCAGATTGAGACAGCGATAGCGGCTGGAATGATAATGCTCCCGGCTGCCATCGTCGCCATTGTACCAGATACGTTTAAGTTGTTCTAAGGTGGAAGGCTTTTTTCGATTCATCTGCTCCAAAAAGACGGGATCAATTTTCTGGCAGTAGCTGCTCTCCCTGCCTCGTGAAACCTTCAGCGCCTTATAAATCATATCCTCCTTAGCCGCCATGATGTTGACCAGATTACGCAGCTTTGGTGCTTCAAAGGGAGCGGCGTTGATGTGGATGTGAATGCCGCAGGAGGAGTTTACAAAAGCGCCTGCTTCCCTCAGTTTCCGGATCATCTCTTGCACAGCTTCAATATCTTTGTACTGACAGATGGGACTGACCAGTTCCACGCTGTAGTTTCTATCAGCACTTACTTTCCGCCGGTCTTCTTTTCTTTGGCAGTCAATACTGGCATCGCTCATGACTTTCCATTTGCGCCCCTCGCTGTCACGGGCATAGTAAACATCGTAATAGGTGCCTTCATATTCCTTGGCTGTGCCAAAATATTCGGCAATTACCTCTGCGGCACGGCTCCTTGTAATGCCGGTCATTTCAATTTCAATTCCGAAATCCTGACCCTGTATCTCCATTTAACCACCGCCTTTACCACATCCTGTGCTGCAGGGTGTGGTCTTTTTCATGTAGGAGTCCTGCCATTTCAGCGGCGGAGTTGATAAAACTACAAAGCCTTTCCCTTCGCCAAGTATCAATCAAAGACCGGTCACATTCCTCATTGAGGGCATTGATTTTTAAGACCGTATCCCGAACACATTCAGAAATTGCGGCGGGATCATCCTCAGCTAATATGAGATCGTCGATATATTCGTCTAAAATCTTTCCCATCAGGGACACATCCTCCGGTGTATAATGATAGCCACCTGCGTAGGGATTGGGGTATTCCTTTCCGTCCATGCAGCATCGCAGGCTGTCTAAGATTTCGGACCGTTCTTCATTTTCGGCTTTCTGGTATTTCTCCATAAAAGCCAAAATATCCGCTTCCCGATTCGGAGTGTAGCGGATAAAAGATAGCATATCATCCAGGAGTCCTGCTTTCGTTTCCTTATGATTTTGTAGTCTGTCCATGTTTTTTTCTCCCTTCTTCATTATCTGCCACCTGCTTTTCCGAACAGTTTTTCCTTATAGGCAGGGGCATGAACCGCAAGGTTATACCGCTCTATGCCGCACTTGTAGAGGCAGACACCACGCTGGGGAAAACGGATGAGGTTGTATTCGCTTTCTTCAAGCTGGAGGGAATCGATATAAAACTGTTTGTCGATGTTGCCTGCATTGAAGAGAAAGGCGTGGGTCGGGATAGAAAACAGCGGCTTGGTCAGCTCCCGGATACCCTCAATGTTGAAGTCCTCCAGATTCTGAGAAGCTAAAATTACTGCCGAATCCTTCTTTCTCACACGCTTCATAAAGTTGCGAATATACTCAATGGCAGTCAGATTGGTCAGGAACAGGTACAGTTCATCAATGCCGGCAACGGTATTGCCTTCGGTCAGCAGCTTATCGCTCATGAAGGAAAGCACATTAAATAGCAGGGCGTTCTTGACATTCTTACTGGCCTGCAGCAGTCCCTTAACCCCGAACACAATGAAGCGGTCAGAGGTTACATTGGTGTGGCCGTTGAAGAATTTACTCTCAGCACCCATACACATGGAGTGGAGCCCCAGCAGGATTTCCTGCAGAAGTTCTGCGGTATAAAGCTGATGCTTGGTTTTGTCATAGCCCTTGTACTCATCCTCAATGAAAGCGTAGAGGTCGGACAAGATGGGATAATCCGCAGCCGTCATCCTCCTGAAATCGGTTCTGTCGCTGATGCCGTGTTTTTCGTACAGCTTGCCCAGCATGATTTCAATGGCATCAATATGACGGTCAGAAAAGTCTTTATAGCATCGGAAGAAATCCTTGAGAAAGCTGATGTGCTGACTGAGCTTGGTGGACTCATGGAATGCCTGAGGCGCATCGGTGTCCTCCGGGCTGCCGCCTTCATCCCAGGTTTTTGGTTCCAGTGGGTTGATCATATACCGGCCGGACATGAGGTCGATAAAACAGCCACCAAGGTTTTCAGCCAGCTCTACATATTCGTGCTCGGGATCGAGGCAGAGCACAGCCTTGCCCGATTCGAGGATGTTGCAGAGAATGAGCTTAAGAAGGTAGCTCTTTCCCTGGCCAGAGTTTCCAAGGATCAACACATTCGCATTCGTCTTGTCATCATCTCGCTTATCGAAATCCGCAATGATATTCGAGCCGAACTTATCCCGCCCAAGATAGAAGCCTTGGGGGTCGGTCTTGCCGGAGTAATTGAAGGGATAGAGATTTGCCACAGAGCTTGCTGGAAGCACACGCTCAAACTGGCTGCCGAACACATTCCGTCCTGCCGGACCGACCGAGACAAATCCCTCCCGCTGCCGGAGCATGAGACGATCCACATTGAGTTTTGAGCGAACCAGCTCGGTCAGCACATCGGTTTGGAGCAGCTTGAGGTCATCGGGATTGTGAGCGGTCAGCTCGATGAAAACAGCACAGTGCAGGAGCGGCTCACGGTTTCGGTGCATAGAGGAGATCAATGTGACCACATCCTGCAAGTTGCTTTCAGCGGTGACCGTCTGCTGAAGGTCATTGGTGTTGCTCTTATCCATGCGGTTTTTATTGGCGGCATTGTGGATGATTTTCTTTTCCTCGACCGCCGTTACCTGTCTGGTGTAGATGCGCAGGGTTACGCCGTCCTTTTCTCCAAGATGGCGGAGGATGGCCTGCTCGTCGGTGGCAGTCGGATATTCACGGAGCGCCCAGACACACCGATAGGTGTTGCCGCACACAAAATGGTCCGTATTAAACTTAATGATACCCGGCGCAACCATGTCGAGGAAGTCTTTGATTTTCGTTCGCTCAGCCTCCGGTATTTCTTTTTTTCTGATTTTACTCACCAAATATCACCCACCTTTCTCCGTCATAATCCTCATATTTTTCTGTTGTTACGTTCTGCTCGTAGTAGACACCCAGTAAGCGTTTTAAGTCTGATTCATCCGCCTTGCGTGCTGTGAAGCCTTGATCCTTGAGGCTCTTTTCAATGCGGGAAAGATAGGGATGCACATCCTTTTCTTTTTCGCCCCGCAGACGGATGATGATTAAAAATTCCCGCGCTGTTGCCATCTGCACCTGCATACGGTCAAGGGCTGTCATATCCTGCATAAGCAGCTTGCGGATGACAGGGTTCTGCTCGGCATCCATTCTGGCTTTGAGATAGCTCTTGTTGCCCTCGAAGTTTTCACGGCTGTTCAGACACAGTATTTCAATATCCGAGATCCCCTTCAGCACATTCATAAGGGCATAAATCCTTGCACCAATGCTGGAATCGGACAGTACGCTGATGTTAGTAGGTTTTATCATAAAAAATACCAGCTCGCCGTGAGGAGTTACAAGGCTGTGGCCTGTGATGTCCTCAATGCCCATGAGCTGGCGAGTGGAGTCTTTTTCCCTGGCCTCCTGTTTCTTTTTTCTGTTCATATCACGCCCTCCATTCATAGGTCTGCTGCTTCCCGAAAAAGAAAGCGGCGGCATAACGGATAAAATCGAGGATGCTCACATCCTCAAAACGGATGGATAAAAAAGCATAAAGTGCCGTCAGGACGATGGGCGGCAGCCAGCCAAGCTGGGAAAGAGCGAATACAGAAATCAGGCATCCGACACCAATGATGCCGATATCCCTCAGTTCCCACAGCCACAGGGTAGCCTTTGATTTTAAGTTGTCGGGGTAAATGTACATGGGGGTGTTTCCTCCTGTTCCTCATGAATTTTTCGCAAAAAATATGCGATACCGCGGAGGACAAAATCCACGCATGGTATCGCTACGCTGTTACCAAGTGCCTTGTAGCGGGCAGAGTCGGATGCTCCCGGTATCAGTGTCCAGCCATCGGGAAAGCCTTGAAGCCGTTCACACTCCAGAGGAGTGAGCCTGCGTATGAGGTTGCGATTTTCCACGATACACTTGTCCTGGCTGACATACTGGCTGCCGATGCCTTTCTCATCACCGCGGCAGAGAGCCCCAACAACCTCTTGATATGGTTCACACACCGCATGGCGGTCCGCTCCGGTCAAAGTATAGGAAATATCAGCTTGACAGCCCAATCCGTTGCCGCCGTTTTCCGGCTGGCGGTCAATGGTGTTGCCTGCGATGCAGATACTTTCCTGCAATATAGCGATGCCCCCCTGATTCTTACTGGGGTCGGGGTTGGTGGTGTCAATGGTTCTGGCAACATCCGTTTCCCGGCATCCCGAATGGGGATTGGCTGATTTCATGCTGTTGGATTCCTTGGAATCAAGAGAAAAAGCAACAGGGCTTCCCACCAGCGGAACATTATTACCACCGGTACCCATCCGGGCAGCGAGGGTTGGTGCGACGCCAAGGGGACCGTTGTATCTGCCATCCTTGGGGTGATTTTCGAACAGTACAGGCTGGTTGTTGCCGGAGGTTCCTGCGGCCGATGTAATGGTTGGGCAGATGCCCTCACCAATTTCCGCGCCGCCCTGCTGGGTTGCCATGACCAGCGGCTGATGCCCATGCTCCTGGGCACGAAGGGTTCCTGTGATATCTTCGGTGCAGTGCATCTGGCTGCCACCCTGATCGTTGAGGCAAAGCACTGATGGTGCCGTCCCGGTTTTAATGGTGGGAGAACACTCCGCCTGATAGCCGATTCCTCTGGCCTCGGCGCTGGCATTGCCGCTGAAACCTGCGGCAAGCACAAGCCCTGCCGGATTTCTGCCCCCGCCGCCATCGGCACCCGCAAGGGTTGGCGCAGTTCCCTCTGGTGTAAACACACGGCTTTGCTGGGTGTCCCATCCATTCAGGCAGTTGGGCTGTGCCACGAGAGGGGGATGCCCGCCCATGCCTGCACGGAGTGTGGGAGTCACTTCCTCGGTGATGTCCATCCGCTCCCCGCCGTGATCGTTTAGGCAGATCAGCGGCTCTGTAATAAAGGTCTGCATCTGCATATTACGGGTTGCCAGCAGTGCGCCGGATATGCCATCAAGGTCGATGATTTCATCTCTCTGGTTCACATGAAAAGCGTTAAATTTCTCTGTATCCGCTACAAAAGTCTGCTGTTTCATGCCCGGTTGGGCCTGTATGGCTCCGGCGACATCGTGCAGATCCCGTACCTCATCACGTTGGTTGGCAGCGAAGGCAGTTGATGTGATTACACCGTTTCTTCCGGTAGACATTCCGCAGTTAACGCCGAGGGTGGAAGCCAGCTCCCCGGTTAAATCACCGTTATAGCCGTCAAATCCCAATCCCTTTTTTTCTTCTGTTTTGATGTATCCATGACCGCCGCCTTCGCCGCTGTAGAGGGATGGCCATGTTCCGGTTTCCTCAAAGATGCGGCGGCTCTGCACATCCCACGGAGTCAAGCAATTCCTGCCTGTATCATCAGGGCCTCCTTGAGCTGGGGCGGCAGTTCCTTCCCTCTGGCTTCGGCTCTCCGGAGTATCCCCAAACAGGCGGTCTTGCTCAAATAGTATTTCGGGGGCACTTGTTCCTGCAAAATCTGCGACAAGGAAGATCCGACGCCTTCTCTGGGCGACTCCCCAGAATTGAGCGTCCAGGACACGCCAAGCCAAGCTGAATTCATCTCCCAAAATGGCAGCCCCAGCAGATTCCCAGCGCCCGGACTCAGGTCGAGGCACATTACAGGTACGATCTTTGATGCGGACGATCTCCTCGATGACCGCCCGGAAGTCCTCCCCCTCTGCGGAGCTGAAGGCTCCGGGGACATTCTCCCAAACGAGGTATCGAGGTCGAACAAGGTGAGCTGGTACATTTCGCTCTTCATCGGCTTTTCTCATCTCCTTTGCGATTCGCACCTGATCCATAAACAGACCGGAACGTTCTCCCGCCAAGCCAGCCCTCTGGCCGGCCACCGATAAATCCTGATTATCCCGATGTCGGGATAATCAAGATTATGCCGAGGAAATAGTTATCCCGAAGTTTAAGCCACAGCCCTTGTAGATAAAGGGTCTGCGGTCAAAAACCTCGGGATAATAAATGGTGTCCATCGTTTATTCGTATAATAGAAAAGGTAGGTTTTAACCTGACTATCTGAAAATACGAGGTAAACGAATGGACACATTTAATCTGCAAGAAGTTGCCGAACAGTCGTTAAGGCTGTTGAAGCAAGGTGACGCAAGTGCAAAGACGGTGAAAGAGTATCGAACCACAGGTTTTGGCGCGGTTATCCGTCATTTCACCCGCCAGGGTGTTCTGAACGTGAGCGCCAAAATGCTTGACGCGTTTGTGCTGGAACAGCGCGAGCTTTTTGAGCGCAGAGAATTTTCCGAATGGAAATGGCGGCTGGTTCGCCGCGGGAGTGAGTTGCTCAAACACTTTGCACAAACCGGTACAGTAGAATTGACAGAGCTCAGACCATGGGAACCTGTTCTGAGAAAACCGCGCCAAAGTGTTGAGCTGGACATGCCCACACCTGAACAACTGGCTGACCCCGATGACCTTTTCGCACTGATTTGGCGAGTTAAGCAAGAGCTTCTCAAAGCGGGCCTGACGAAGCGAACAGTGCGGCATTACACAGCCGAAGGAATGACAGTCATTTTGCGCAGGCACACAGAGCAAGGGCTGGTACACTATTCTGAATCGCTGGTATCCGACATGGTGGCGGAAATACGGAGCAAATATGAGCAGGGGCTCACTTCGCGGGTTTCATACCAGAACCTGCGCAAAGCGAGTTTCCTTCTGGCTGAAATGCACCGAACCGGAGATATTACTCTCTACAAGGTCCCAGATTGGGGACAACGCGAACCGGCTCCCGAATTTGCAGCCTTGCTTCTCCATTTCTGCGACAACGCCAATCGCACGGGCATACTTGCGGGCAGCACGGTCAAGGTGGCCCGAAGCGCCATACGCACCTTTTTCTTCGAGCTGGAAGCACGCGGCCGGAAATCCTTTGACGGCATTACTTTGGCAGAGGTCAGCGATACCATAACTCGTATGGCAGATAGGTACACCGGAGGACTATACTCGGCTATCTTTTCCGTTCGGGTATTTCTTCTGCATTTGTATGAAAACAATTTTACGCCGGAGAACCTGAGCCTTGCGGTTCCCGAGATGGTCGCGTGCAGAACAGTATTCCGAGAGGGCTTTACTGGTGGTGAAACAGCGCGCTTACTGGATGAGCCAAATTTAGAAACGGCCTTTGGCAAGCGTGATTACGCCATGATGCTCTTGGCTGCCCAAACCGGCCTGCGCGCCTGTGATGTTGTCAACCTCAAGCGGGAGAATATTGACTGGCGGGCCGGGGAGATTCGCATTGTTCAGCAAAAAACGGGAAAGCAGCTAAGTCTGCCTCTTGAACCCGAAAGCGGCAACGCAATCGCGGACTATCTGCTCCACGCCCGTCCAGAAAGTGATCTGCCGTATATTTTCCTGTGTCACACTGGCGCACTACGCCCCATCAACAATCGTAGCGCCAGCGCCCTTGTGACAAAATATCTACGCCGTGCGAACATTGTTTCACATATTCCCCGCCGGGGATTCCACAGCTTCCGGCGGTCGTTTGGAACCCGGCTGCTGCAAAACGAGATACCGCTTGAATTGCTCCGACAACTTTTGGGGCATTCAAAGATTGATTCGGCGAAACCGTATCTATCCGTAGATGAGCAGGGCCTGAAAACCTGCGCGCTGGGGCTTGTGCCCTGCGGAAAGGCGGGTGATTTGGTGTGAAGCATACGTTTAAGAGCCTTTTTTCCGAGCGCCTGCGCGGCTTCGCACAGCAAAAGAATGCCGTCGGTTTTCCGTATGACGAATCGTTACGACTGCTGCTCGACTTTGACCGGTTCTGCCTTGACAAATTCCCCTCCGAAACCACTCTAACCAAAGAGATTTGTTTGGCGTGGGCAGTTCGGAAAGATACAGAGGGCAACAACACCTTTCGCAACCGTTTAATGCCGGTCAGGGAATTTGCCCGTTACCTGAACCGCTGCGGGGAACCGGCGTTTGTTCTCACACCGAATTTCGCGAAGAAAGGTCCGCGGCATATCCCGCACATTTACAGTGAAGAAGAAATCGCCGCGCTGTGGAATGTTTTAGACCATCTGCGGCCCCGCAAGGGGTATCCTATCCGCCACTTTGTCTTCCCAACACTTGTCCGCTTGCTATACTGCTGTGGTTTACGCCCTTGCGAGACCCGAAAGCTCCGTACCGCTGATGTGGATTTGGAAAAGGGGCGGCTGGATATTGTAGAAAGCAAAGGCCACAAAAGCCGGATCGTGATGATGGCGGATGATGTTACGGAAATATGCCGGAAGTATGATGAAACAGTTTCTAAAGTCATGCCCGGACGCGAACTGTTTTTTCCTGATTCCAACGGAAATATTTATGGTAAAGTAGGACTCAACAAAACTTTCCGCATTGCCAAAGCGAAAGCAGGAATTGGAACGTCCGGCGAGTATTCCCCCAGGCTTTACGACTTCCGGCACACATTCGCGACGCACCGTCTGTACCAGTGGATGTGTGATGGCAAGGACGTAACCGCCATGCTGCCGTATCTCAGCGCGTATATGGGCCACGCGCAGTTAAGCGACACATATTACTATATCCACTTGGTTCCGGGCCTGTTTGAAAAAATGACGGGGTTCGATTATTCAGCGTCAGAACATCTTCTGCCGGAGGTGGAATGCGATGAATGATTTTTTTAACACCGTTAGGAGCTTCCTGCTGGAATATCTGCCCAACCAAAGATGTTTCAGCGAAAACACGATTCGATCCTACCGCCAGGCACTGAATCTATTCATTCTGTATTTGCGGACGGAACAAAGGATGTCCGTTAAGCAAATACGATTTGATACCATGAACAGAGAAATGATTCTGAATTTTCTTGATTGGCTGGAAAATGACCGGCACTGCGGCGTCAATACCCGCAACCAACGGCTTATGGTATTGCGCTCATTTTTTGATTACGCCGGGGAGCTTGACTGCACGCAGATCGCATTAAGCGTAACCGTCCAAAATGTTCCGATTAAAACGCCGCAAAGCAAGGTGGTAGAGTATCTTTCGGAAACAGCGCTGGAGGCATTGCTGAAACAGCCCGATCCGGCAAAGCGAACCGGGCTGCGCAATTCCTTTTTCATGGTGCTGATGTATGATACAGCGGCGCGCTGCGGTGAACTTTTGGACATGAAGGTTCGTGACTTACGCATTCGTGTTCAGCACCCCATTGCCTATTTACACGGGAAAGGAAGCAAAACTCGCACTGTACCTTTGCTTTCCAGAACAGTTCAGCATTGTGAGCGATATTTGCGCACATTTCATCCCTGCGAACCGATGGACAGCGAAAAACCTTTATTCTATACCATTATTCACGGAATACAACAGCCGATGTCCGCAGATACGGTGGCACTGTTTCTGAAAAAATACGGTGATTTAGCTTGCCGTGCCTGCCCTGAGGTTCCACCGCATATTCACGCCCACATGCTCAGGCATACCAGAGCAATGCACCTGTACCACCAGGGAATGCCGATGATGCTGCTTTCCGAATATCTCGGCCATGCCAGTGAGGAAACAACCAAAGTTTACGCCTACGCGGACACCGAAATGAAACGCGCTGCAATTGACAAGGCCGATGTTGTTCGAGGCAGCGCTTCACCACCTGTGCCGATTTGGATTAATGATGATGAAATGATCCTCAAGCTCTCTGGCTTAATCTGATGAAATACCCAATATTGTTATCCCGAATTTTTTGACCACAATCCCTTTATTTACAAGGGCTGTGGCTTAAACTTCGGGATAACTATTTCCTCGGCATAATCCTGACAGGGCGAGCCGCCCGTAATAACATCCACGGGCGGCAGGGTTGCTCCATCCAGCTTTATAATATCCCCGACATGGAGCATTTCGGGGAATCGTATTTTCGTCACTTCGATGGGAAAGGCTTCGATTTCGCTTGCCCATACAGGAGTGATTCCGTTACGGACAGCAGCAAGCGGGAAGCCTCCAATCCCATCAAAGAGGCTCCCCATCGTCATCATCAGACCATACCCATTGCCAATGAAGGAGCCTCGGCCGGTGCGCTGTATTTTACTTTGCCTACGGTAAAGCCGTTTTTCTGTTCCATTACCCGGTGAACCAGGATTCCGAGTCTGGCTGCTTCCTCAATTTCAAGGCGCATCCCCGGTGAGATCCGGTCGCCATAGCACCACAGCTCATCGCAGCGGGATAGCATGGCAATGCCCATGTCAAGTCCGGTCTGCCGCTCATGGGGGTTGGCGTCGTTGAGGAGCTGCGGATACAGCAAATGGGGCGCAAAAAAAGCGTGCCCCTCGTTCATAACATGGCGGCACGCTCTCTTGGCAAACTCGGTATTCTTTTGGATGTCCCCGGCATAGGGGGACGCCACATAGATTATCTTCATATGCTTTTTCCTTTCTTAGTTATTTTGCCACCGCCTGCACGATGGTGCGGGTGGTACTGACAGCCGCCTGTGCGGTATAAACAGCGGACATCAAATTTGCTCTTGTACTGGTGTCCAAGCCAAAGGCTCCGGCAATCCTCGGCACTTCTCCGGCTGACAGCATCAGCCCAAGCCCCAGCAGGGCATGGGTTCGCAACACCATAAGCCCTGCGGCGAGGATGGTGGCCTGCAAAAAAGTGGTGAGGCACAGGCCAATGATCTGCTTGCACCACTGCGTAAATCCATCCAGATATCCGCGAGGAACGGAGAACATATACAGGCTGCCCACGGCAATCTGTATCAGCAAAATGCCACCCCGCTTCAGGTTGGCAAAGAACACTTTAATGACTGCATAGCCCATCATGATTATGATAAAGAGCATCAAGATGGGGCTTGTAATGACTGCCAGACCTCCAAAGACGCCGGAGCCCATGGCACCGCCGACATCCGGCGAGCTGCCAAGCTCGGCAATGATATTTCCTGCAAGGTCACCAAAGCTGCTTCCATAGCCGGTGATTCCCGCCGTGATGCTGCTCTGGAGATTGACCGAGAGCTTGAACAGCTCCACCGGCAGGATTGTAAAAAGGGACACCGCCATAAAGCCTTTGAGGGCATTTAAGGTGGCATCCTTCACGCTGCCCCGGCCATGCTGGTACTCAATGCCGGTTTCAAATACCGAGACTACAAGGCCGGTCCCATACAGCGCCCAAGCCAGATAAGAAAAAAACAGGACGATGGACTTTACCCAATTCATTTCAAACAGCTCCACGCCCATGTTTCCCATCTGTGCAAAAAAGTCGGCAAGGAAGCCGACCACCTGTCCATAGAGCCATTCGATGATCTGATCCATCACGGTTCCAAGGACAAAATCCCATATAAACATTTGATATTCACCTCCCTTAACATGTAAAAAATCTCGTTTACAGATTTCGAGCAGTGAGTAATACTTGATAATAGTTCAAAAACAACTTGACAATCAGCTCCTTCAGAGTTTCAATACCACACAACGGTGGCCACCGAAATAATTTTAGGAGGTCAATTACGTGGCAGATTACAGAAAAATGTATGATTTGCTGTTCAACGATGTGACGGATGCCATTTCGTTGCTTCAGCGTGCGCAGCAAAAAACAGAGGAACTTTTTATCTCTGGTGACGACGGCGTTGTGCTTGAGCTTGGGAAAGAGCTGGAGTCGGAAAAGGAGAAAGAATAGAAATCATTTTAGGAAAACAAGGAGAGCGACTCGTGCCGCTCTCCTTGTTTTTCTGATGTAAACGCAACTATCTCTTATATTCCGAGTATCTGCCAGATATAAAGCGGCGCTGTCAGTGTAAACACCAAGCAAGCGAACAGGATTGCCGGCGCCGCCCATTCGAACTGCCCATGTTTGCGATAATCAAAATAAGCGAGCCCAAGTTTGGCAAAGAAGAATACCGCAAGAATCAGGTCAATGGCGGGGAACACCACCTTATTGACAACGGTCTTGATCTGCCCCGAGGCATCTCGCCAAGTGTCCTCAATCGCCCCGGCCACATCGCCGGTGGGAGCGGCGTATGCAGTCGTTCCAAACGCAAGCGCGATCAGCAAAACAAGGCAAAATATGAGCGCAAATTTTCGCTGTTTTTTCATAGAGACCACCTTTCTAAAGTTGAGACAAGGCCACAGAATAGCTCCTGTGGCCTTGTTCTTTTTCTGTTTTATGGCTAAGGCATTTTAGGACTGATATGCCAGTCCTGCCACAAGTTGCCCCTTATGGTCAAGCCGTCTGTAAGATTGGCTGACAGCATTCCATCCGGAGTCCATCCATCAATAAGCCATGTATTGACGATATAGGCTCCATCGGGCATCCAGATTGGGCTGAAATGGGTACGGTTTTTGTAGGTGGAATAATGGTTAATCTGAAACTCAAACCGCCCCGAACCCATACGCTCCAAGAGCCGCCAATAGGTTTCGTAGCCGAATTCCGGGAAATAGCTGACCGCATTCTGTGGCTGGGTAACTGCCGAGCTTTGATTGGAGCTGATGCTCCCTGTGATGGTTTGGTTGATGCCATAGCCTGATTTCATCGTCCTCCCGCTGGCAGTCGGATTTTTATCATCACACCTGATGCTCATAGCAGAGGTAAGGCTGGCGCTGTAACGGTCCAGGTCAAATTCCCACCATCCGTGATCGCACCAGTATCCGTTATCGTTTCCCTCGTCGTCATAATCACTATGCCATACCCAATATTCCTGCCACCAAGGCCGCCAGACACTCCAGCTTGCAGAGCTTTTCACAGCTCTGCTTGGTACAGCGGTGCCGTGGTAACTGTCGTTGCGGTCATCGGCTACTGGATTGGGCGGAGGGTTCTTGTTAATGTCAACGATTTTCACATTGAGGCTGGTCTTAGCCGTACTGCCGGGGCCTGATACCGAGACATGAATAGCTATATTCTGCTCGGTATCAGGAGTTTTCCATTTCACCCATGCAAGCTGGCTGTCGCCACTCGGATAGTAGACATTGCCCACGTTATAGGTTTGACCGCCTATATTAAAGCTGACACGGGTGGGCCTGTCAGGATCAGACTGGCCTCCGCTAATCCTGACCGCCGTAATGACATCCGTATTTACACGGTACTCATAATCGTAGGTGTCAATCTGAGGTTTTTCCGGCTTCTCCGTAAAACGGACGATGCCAAGCCCAAGGCTGGACTTGATATCCGCATTGGATGCGGCACTGCTTTTACTGCCCCCCCATGCGGGGTAGCCAAGGTCGCTTGTCTCCAGAAACATAGCAAGAGGCAGATTCTTATGGGTGAGCGACACCATACGCTTTCTTAACAGGCCGCTTGTCTGCTCATCATAGAGCGCCGCTTCGGTAGCGGTGGTGGCAAACATATTGCCCTCAAATTTATAAAAAGCAAAGGGTTCAAGGAGCAACTTGTACTCACCACCAATCAGAACATCGTAATCCATTCCTGTATGATTTGAGATGAGCTGCACCAAAAACTCAGAGCAAAAGTATTTTTTGAGCGCATCAATGTTATTGCTACCATTGGTACTGATAACTTTTGGAATGGCTTGAGGTGGTTTTATGGTGGTATAGCCGCCTTGGACAGCTTGCAAATTTCTGCCGTTGTTGTACTGTATTTTGCTGACCTTACCGAAATGATAAATTGAAGATGACGGGGATTTATTGCTCAAATCAATAGGTGTGGTGACTGCCGCATGGTCGCTTGCACGAACCACAGTGACACGCACCCCTTCGTTGCCAGAACTCCACGAATTGGTGCTGGTTCCTTGACCCATGCCACCACCACCACCGTCAATATTTCCGCTTCCGCCTGTATCCGCAAAAGCGGTCATCGGGCAGATCAGGCAAAAAATGAGGAACAGCGGCAAGACTCTCAAAAGTAGTTTTTTCATTTTGCCCTCCTGTTTTTTCTCAAAATAAAAGCACGGTATTTTTCAACCGTGCTTAAAGTTTTATTCATTGAGGCGGTCAGTCCATAGTCCCGACTTGCTTGTTGATGTCACCATCGCTTTTTCCCTCAATCACTTGATTCTCACCCAAGTTTGGCACATTATCAAAGCCGGGAATGCTGTTCCCACCGCGGATGGGTTTAGATGGCTCCTGCGGTTTGGGTGTATCTTTCGGCTGTTCTACCTTATCATGATCGACAGGCTTATCCTGTTCCGTGACTTTTTCGCCATTGGGTTTCTGAACAGGGTCTTTAAGCTGTTCCTCGGTATATTCCGGCTTGGTTGCATCACCCTGGATGGTCTGCTCTGTGCCACTGGAAACTGCGCCGTTGTCAGTGTTTGCGGGTTGGGTGGTATCAGGCGGCGTTACAATAATCTCTTTTTCGTTCTCTGTATTGCCTGATGCATTTGGGTTTATCGTCACATCGCCCACCCCGGAGCTTTGAGGCGGGAGCAGATTATCCCCCGGCTTTGGACTTTGAAACTGCTGTCCAATCAGCGCCACCAGCACCACACAGAGGGCAAGACAGCCGGTTATGATCAGCCGTTTTTTCGTTTTATCGTTTATATTTTTCATAAGAGCATCCTCCTATCTGTAAATTTCTGAGAGTTTCCTTCTTAAGTCACACCCTACCACGAACTTCCTCAAAAGTCTATCTTTAGTTATAAAGGCTTTTCCGCAGGGTTAAAATCTCGGTGTGTATCCGGCGCCGGTCTTGACTTTGATGCGCATGGGCGGCAGCAGTTTTTCTCCAAAGGATACGGGAACCTCCAGCATGATGGTGCTGTCCGCTTCAAAACGGGTGGAGGCTTGGTCGCCTGACGCAAAGGGAGCGTTTCGGATATCCACATCCAAACCCCACACCTTAAACTCCAGCTTTCCGTCCGAGGTACGCTTTTCATGGTAGAAGCTACTCACTGATAAGCCGAGTATACTATCCAGCCTTTCATAAATATCACCATAGTCAAGGCTTTCATCAAAATCGCCTGCCATGGGCTGGTAGGCGCCGCTATAACCTTCCCGCACACCGTGATACACCTCGTCATAGTTGTCGTTGACGGTAGAAATAACGGCAGCCTGCACTGCATCCCGCACACCCTGCGCAACGATCATAAGCCGGAAGTATTCCGAAATGCCGGTAAAGATAATCACCAGCGACAGGGTGACGGCGATGATGAGGGGAAAGCCCGCACCGCTTTTGTTCTCGAGGATACCCTTGATTTTTTTCATCTCATCACCTACTTCCAATAGACTTCCGATTTTCCAGCCGCATCCGCTCTCAGCGTAATTGGGAAGGAGCCGAATCCGCCGAACAGCCCAAGGTTGGTCTGGTAGGTGACCGTCACCGTGATTTCCTGGTTAAGCTGAATCTTACCGGTTTTTGACCATGTCACCGTAGGGCTTAGTCCGGTCTTTTCTTGCAGAAACTGCTCACGGCGGCTGGTTTCACTGCCTACTTGTCCGGAAATCTCCGCTTCCCGCATGAGCTCTGTGGCAAAGGTGTCGAGCTGCTGCTTCTGGATGTATACGGGGAACACCTTCACGGCAAGGGCAATGACCAGCATAGCGCAAAGCACCAGCACCGCCACATCAATGTACCCCTCGCCACGCTCAGATTTCAGTATTTTCTTCATGCCCACCCCTCCCTAAAACATCCCGCCGAGGGATGTGATGATTTCATAGACAATGATTGCCATATAGGTCATAAGAAAGCACATAAGCATGGCAAAGGAGAACACGCGGATTTTCGGCGGTATTTTCATAGCCTGAGATTTTAGCCGCTGAAGTTCCAGTTGTTTCATATCGTGAGAGAGCATCTGAAAATAAATCCCACTGTCATCTCCGCGCAGTACGCCGATCAGCCCCCTTGTGATATCCGAGAGCATGGGGGAATTAAACCGTGCCTCAAAACGGGTCAGTGCGGCTTCGTAGCTGGAGGAGCGCATATCCGCCGTGAGGATATCAAGCTCTGCGGCAAAGTCCTCGCCCGCATTTCTCTTGAAATTCTCCAACATGGACAATACATCTCGGCTGGCCTTCAGCTCCTGGGTGATGGTCGCCACGAAGCGGGGCAACTCCTGTTCGATTTTACCTCGCTTGGCCGCCAGAGCCTCATCCGCCTTGCGAATTTCCTTGAAATAGACCAGTATGGCGGTGAACAGTACAATGGGTGCCAGCAGGGGCAGGATAATCAGGCAGGGAATGATGCAAAGCGCAATGCTCATCGCCTTGACGATTGCCATTGCCGTGAACAGCTCCGGCGAGTCAGAGAGCCCCGCCGCCGACAGTACATTTGCCATCCGGCTTCTTTTATACTCATCCATACGGATGTAATGGGAGAGCCGGACGGCGGCATTTCGCAGCAGCGCATCGATGGTTTTGGGTTTTGCTCTGGTCTGCTTTCCCGCCGACAGCATCGCCTTTTGAGTGGCCAATGTGGGCAGCCGCAGCAGATCGGCGGCAATGAAAAAAAGTCCCGCCCATAGGAGGACTCCGAATAAAATAATATAGATTGTCATGAGTGTCCTCCTATCTTCGATATTCAATGGGCTGGGTGAGCTTGATGACAAACGCCGTGGAAATGAAAATCACGGCGGCGCAGATGGTCAGGATAATCTGCCCCAGCGGTGTGTGCATCAGCGTATGGTACCAGTCCGGGTTCAAAAAATACATGAGCGGGATATTCCCCACCACCAGAATCTGCATGATGATGAATTCCTTTCTCGGCTCAAAGACCATATTTTCCAGTTCACCGTTGACCACCCGCATATCAGACAGCTTGCTGACGATGGGGGTCAGGGTGGTCTTGAGGCTGCGGTCGTGCTGGCAGGCAATAAGGGCAT
Organism: uncultured Clostridia bacterium; assembly: GCA_937858235.1. Taxonomy (GTDB): domain Bacteria; phylum Bacillota; class Clostridia; order Oscillospirales; family Oscillospiraceae; genus Onthomonas. The sequence goes on along the minus strand of CALLZZ010000575.1, from coordinate 53,295 downwards.
CGCACCATTCGGCATATACGGCGTTGTCAATTCGCTCTTTCACATCATATAGTGCCGCCGTCACATCGGGGTCAACCAGCTTGACGCGAGACACAAATCCCTTGAACACCGACAGCACAGGCGGGTTCAGGTATGGAATGTTTTCCTCCACCGCCGTCAGGATTTCCTCATTTCTGAGGTAGGACGTGGTGATGATACTAAGCGCCGTTTCAAGCTCCGCCGCAATATCCCGCTTGAAGTGGCTGGCTGTGAGCTTTACCCACCAGAAGGGCAGGAACATACAGCCCGCCGCCATGACAGGAACAAGAAAAAAGTTCGAGAGCATGATGGCGATGGATGCACCCACGGCAAAGCATAGCAAAGACAAGGCGCAGAGTATGGGAAAGCGTGCCGTCCTGCCGGTGACCTTGAGGATGGACCTGACCTCGGCAATTTCACGGCGCAGATAGGACTTCTTTTTCCTGCGGGTGAACTCACCCACCTCATCACGGAGGGAGCGTGGTCTGTCGGTGAATCTCTCGAATACGGCGGTCGTAAACTCCATGGGTGTGAGGCCGAGCAAAATAAAAGAACCTGCAATCATTCCGATGCAGGCGATTAAAAGTATCGTTGTCATACGCTTTGTGCCTCCTTTTCTCGCAAACTCTCGATGACCGCCTGGGGCATTCCGTTTTCCAGCAGCCGCTTGGCAAGGCTATCCGATATAGTGTTGACTTGCTCATGATGTCCTTCAATAATAAAATTGCCGTCCTCCATACGGTTTTCGGTGATGACATACTGATAGAGTGGACGGTAGCGTCTTGTGCCGTCCGGGAGGATTTCGCATTCTTGAATTTCCATCATGCGGCGTTGTTTATTCTCCAATTGCTTGCAGAACACCACGATGGGATAGGCTTCGGTGACATAGTCCATAAGAGTTTGATCGGACATATCCACCGCACGTTTGCAGAGGGACACCATGCGGCGGTAGGTTGCTTCACAGGAGTTGGAGTGGATGGTGGTCAGCACCGCCACACCGGTTCGGGCAGCTTCCTGAGCGGCGTTGGCCTCCGCACCGCGCATTTCGCCCACCACGATGATATCCGGATTAAAACGGAGCGCATAGTCTAAAAGGTTGGTCTGGTCAATGCGCTGGCGCTCGTTGTCGCTGTCGCGGGTCAGGGTATGAATGACCGAATTGACCACCTTCCCATCCTTTTCTCTGACGAGAGCCAGCTCACGGGAGCCGTTTTCGATGGTGTAGATTCTCTTGTTATCCGGGACAGTAGTCAGCACCCAGCCTGCCACGGTGGTTTTCCCGGAGCTGGTGGCTCCGGCCACACAAACAGATATGCCGTAGCGGATGCAGAGTGACAAAAAATCCAGCATGGGGTCAGTCGCCGTACCGCTTTTGACAAAGTCCTCTTTTTTCATGCTCTGGGGGTTGACGATACGGATGGAGGCCGCCACGCCCACATCCTCATCCACAATGGGGCTTTTGAGTACGGCAATTCGGATGTTTTTAGAAAGATGCCCCAGCACGATGGGGCTGGCGTTGTCTAAGACCATGCCGCTGATATGAAGCATCCTGCGGATCACATTGACGGCGTGCTGGGGGCTTTCAAAGCGTTCATTCAGCTTGACCGTGCGGCCGTCCGAATATTGCACCTCAATATCCCGCCACGAGTTGATGTCGATTTCCTCAATGCCGGTGCCAAAAATGTATTTAGTCAGAAACCCGAACTCCGCCATTTCAGTGTAAAGGGCATCAGTGAGCTTTTCACCGCTCATACCGTTTACCGAGATGCGATGGTCCTGGACATACTTTGTGATGTAGCGTTTGAGATGTGATTTAGCATTTTCGCCGCCTGCGGTGAGAAGTGTGCTGTAATGCTCGGAGATATACCCCTGCACATCGGCAAGAACCGAGGAGAAATCCTTGCCCTCGGCTTCTGGTGTGAAGAATAGCCTATGGGCGCGGTTTGCCCCTGTAAAATCCACCGGGCGATTCACCGAAGACTCTTGCTCCATGGTATTGCTCAAAGCGGGAGCTGCCGCCGGTGGTATGGTCGGCTGGTTCTGTTCTGGTTTTTTCTGTTCCTGTTCAGCCCGCGGCGTATTTTTCCGTCTGAAAAATGAGAAAATACTTCTCTTTTTGTCTAACATCCAAACACCTCCTTTGCAATTTTTTCAATTTCCCTGCGGAACAAGCGGCTATCCTTGAGGGACAAATCCGCAAGCAGATTCCCTGCCAGATACTGTTCCTCCAGCTCCTGTGAATGGGTCAAGGTAAAGGCCACCGAACCCAGCGCCTGCCCGATCTGTTCCCCGACCTGATGGGGCTTTACGTTGCTGGCAACCTTGTACTGCTTATCCGCATCCCACTTGGAATCCCGAAGCAGAGGTAGCTGACTGGATAGATAGCTCACCGATTTAAGATCTGCACACGCAAGACGTAAAACGCTGTCAGCCTCCATGAGCGCCACAGCGGAGAGGATGTCGTTGGCGATATAGCTGCCACAGTCCACTACCACGAAGGGGGCGATTTTTCGCAGCCCATCCATCAGCTCCTGTACCTGTATCTGCTCATAGGGCGGGTAGGTATACTCGTTCTCGCCCTTTTTCATGCCGAGGATGGTGAGAAAGCTGTTCTTCTTCAGCGTCACCAGATTATGCTTAATGAGGGCTTCCGTCACATGGGTGGCGGCAAGAATACTGCCCAGCGAATGTTCACCGTCAAGCTCCGAAGACGGACAGATGCAGGGCAGCATGGGTGCGGTCATATCGCACAAGAGAAGCACCACATTTTTCTTTCTGTCGGCAAGATGCTTTGCAATCTTTACGGCCGTAATCGTCTTGCCGCTGCCCGGAGAACCCCAAACGGCAAGGATGCCGCTTTGGGGTTCCTGCTCCGGCTGGGCATTGTCTCCCGCAGGCTGGCGGGTGAAAATGCTCTTTTTCTTGAAGTTCAGCATTACTGCACCCCGCTTTCCCCAGGTGTTTCGGATGCTGTGCTTTCCTCCGATCCTTGAGATTCAGGTTCAGAAGAGCTTTCCTCCGGCTGCGCTGTGGGATATAGCGCGGTGATGACCTTATCCTGCGCTGTTATAAACTTTGCGGCATTGGCAGGGGTTCCACGATAAACGAGGGACAGATGGAGCTTGCCGTCAGACTCCAGCTCCGCCAATATCTTGCTCTGTTCGGGGGAAACCAGCAGGGTTACGGTGGAGGGCAGCTCACGCTCGTCATCCCCAGCGGTAGCCTCCCCGGTATTGGCGTCACAGCCGGAGGATGCGGTCACGCTGATGACCTCCACATATTTCAGCTCGGCGGGGATGACGGTGGCGCCTTGTTTTTTGTAGTCGGCGGCAATGATCGACACGATGTCGCCGCTCTGAAGTTTGCCGGACAGACCGTTTGCAAAGCTCTTGATGGTCACCGACATGGCCTGCTTGGTGCCGTCCAGATTATAAAGGTAGGTGTTTTCCACGGCCGGTGTGTCGGAGAGCTTGGTATTTAAGATATAGTCACCGATGGAGAGGTCGGCTTTGGCATATTTGCCGATGACCGTTCCGCTCTGGCGGATGACATTTTCGGGCAGCCCGAAACTGCCCACCTCCACGGTTTGGACCATATCCTTGGTGATTTCATCGCCTGCCTTGATCTCCTTGGTCACGCGAACAATCTCGGTTTTCTGGCTGACGGATTTATTGAACAGCGGCGTCACGCCGAAGCAGATGAGCAGGGACAAAAGGATGCAGATCACGCCGACAACCGTGCGATTTTTGAAAAGGCTCATAGGGTTTTCCTCCTTGAATTCATTTGATGTTGCTTAAACGGAAGCGTATTTCCTGCGGCTGTGTGCCCTGACTGTCTTGGGAATAAAGGCAGCGGCCATCAATGAAACGGCGGCGATACCGGCGATGAGAATGGTCTTTTTTCTGCTGATATGGATTCTTTTCATAGGATGTTTCCTCCAATTTTCATAATGGTTGCGGCAAGAAAGCCGAGGGATAAAAACGGCGCCATGGGCAGGGATGCCTGTGCCGCTTTCTGCGGCTCCAGTTTTCGGAGCCTTCTGATGGTTTGGTTTAAGAGGTAAAAAAAGAGGGATGCGGTCAGGCCGAGTATCAGCCCTGCCGTGCATCCCCAAAATCCCAAAACAATGCCTGCGGCGGCAGTGAGCTTGATATCCCCGCCTCCGACGCCGTCTGGCTTGTATAGGGCAGCAATCAAAAGCGGCAGTGCCGCAAGAATGCCCAAAAACTTGACGGGGCTGAAATCAATCAGCCCCGTCAGTGCAATCAGGATGCAGATGCTGTCCGGGATGATCCGTTTACGGAGATCCCACACAGAAGCCGCCATAAGCAGACAAGAAAAAAGCACCGCCTGTGCGATGCCATTAGCCTCCATAGTTGAACATTTCCTTGATCCGCTGGGTTAGGGTCGGCAGCACTGTTTCCCCAAACAGGGCATAGAGTCCCGCAAGGAGCAGGGCGCCAAGGACAACCGCCAGCAGGATTTTGATGGCTGTGTCAATGTAGCCCTCCCCGCGGTTACCGGAAAGGACTCGTCGGGTTCTGACAGTGGCCGTGGCAACCTTGTTCTTCAGCTTGCAAAACAGATGTTTCATGGATTTTCCTCCTTATTCAAAGTGATAAGTCACCGAGTAGGTGATATTGGACTTGTTGTACATGCACGAGTGGTTCGTATAATAATAAAACTCCAGCCTGGTATACACGCCTGCGCCGAGGGTACGGCTGAAAGTGATACCGTTTGTGGTTGTGCCGTAATCAAGCTGATCCCACTGGCCGGTAATCCTGTTATATCCGCGCACTCTGCCAAAGTCAGAGCCGCTGTGACCGCTGACAGGCGGAACGGTGAAGGTATACTCCGTGATGGTGGCACCTTCAAGGCCGTTTTCCAGAATCACTGAATCGGGGCCGGTGAGGGTCATGCCGCCGCTGCCGTTTGAGTCAGCCACAAAGAACACGATGGCAGACCAGGGAGATTCAGCTCCTGCAGAATCCACCGCTTTGACACGCACCACATTCCTGCCCAGCGGGTAGGTCTGCGTTTCGGCATTTCTGCCTTCCCAAACGAGGGTGACAGAATCGCCATCGGGATCGGAGCTGGTTGCCTTGATGGTGACCGGCGTTCCCGGCAGTACGCTGTTGCCGCTTGGCGTCCTGGTGATGACCGGCGCAGTCGGCGCGGAGTTTGTGATTGTAAATGTCCTTGATATCCACTCCGAATACAGCCCTGTTGCATCCTTGGCACGGACACGGATGGTATGGGTACCAACGGCATAGTAGTTATCTGACGCCTTATTTTCCCATTCCAGCGTGGTTGCGTCGCCGTCCGCATCGGATGCCACGGCGCTGATGTTGACAAGGAATTTACCGTTATTCGCTGTTCGAGTGGGGGTTGCGGTCAGGGTTACAGTCGGTGCGGAACTGGTGATGGTAAAGGTCTTTTCTGCCCAAGGGGAATAAGCTCCGGCAATGTCTTTTGCACGGACACGGACGGTATGGGTGCCTGGGGCATAGTAGTTGTCTGACGCCTTGTTTTCCCATTCCAGCGTGGTTGCGTCGCCGTCCGCATCGGACGCCTGGGCGTTGATGTTAACAAGGAATTTGCCGTCCTTGACCGTGCGGGTCGGTTCGGCTGTCAGGGTAACGGTGGGGGCGGCATTGGTCACGGTGAAGGATTTCTCGGTCCACGGTGAATAAGCCCCGGCGATATCCTTTGCCCTGACGCGGATGGTGTGGCTGCCCGGCACATAGTAGCTGTCGGCCGTGGTATCCTCATACTCCAAGGTCACCGCATCCCCATCGGGATCGTCAGCACTGGCGGTGATGTTTACAAGGAACTTGCCATCCTTTGCTGTACGGGTGGGAACCGCCGTTACCACAGGTGCATTTGGCGCAGTGTTGGTTACCGTGATGCTTTCCGAATGGGAGGTTACACGCCCTGCACTGTCAGTAACGGAGGCGGTCAGGGTAAAGTCGCCGGTGTCACGGATAGCAATCCTGCCGCCGTCATTGCCCAGAGTGCCCTGATACGGTGAGGTATTGCCGTCCTTTTGCAGCGTCCAGACTACTGTATAGCTTTCGATGTGCTGAACATCCTTTGCGGCAACATCAAACTGCGCACCATAGTGAACAGTCTGCGGCATGGTGAATGCATACTGCACCACCGGCAGGATGCGGATGCTTTCGCTGTAGGAGTAGCTGCGATTCAGGTAATCGGTCATGGCTGCGGTGAGGACATACTCGCCGTCACCCTTAAAGGTGATTTTGCCGCCCTGAGGGGTGAGGCTTCCACTGAATGCCTCAATGAGTGTAATGCTCCTGCCGTCCTTGCTAACGGACCACTCCACCGGCAGAACATTATTGTTGCCATGGGTTCTGAGATCGATGGCGGTATCGGTGTAGGCAAAGGCGGGAAGCTCAAAGCCGATGTTCAGCACGGGAAGCACCTCGCACCTGTCCATGCTTTCGTATAAAAAGATACGGCTTGTTTCATCGGTGACTCTTGCTACCAATTCATAGATACCGGCTCTTTTATAGCGGATGGTGCCGCCGTCATTTGTGAGTTGTCCACTGATATAGGTCGGCCAGTCCTGAAAGCCGTAGGTGTTATCCACCAGCCATTCGATGGTGAGACCGTCCAGATCGGCGCTTTCAGCTCGGACCGTGATGTCGGTGTCGGTATGAGCGTACTTTGGCAGGCTATAGCTTACAGCAGGCACGGGATAAACCTTGAAGCCCTGATGATAGCTGTAGCTTCTGCCGCCATCATCGGTAAACTCCGCATTCAGGACATAGCTGCCCTTGGAGTTAAACTTCAGCTCACCACCACTGTTGCCCAGCGTTCCCTCCGCCACATCGGTCAAGGATACCTCCTTGCCGTCACGCAGCAGTGACCACTTGGCGGTATGGCTTCCGATTTCAGAAAATATGGCTTCCACATGAACGGTTTTGTCGGTATGAAAGATTTCGGGCAAATAGAATCCTGCCGAGCCTACCGGGTAGACGGCGATGTCCGTGGTATTGGCAAACACTCTGCCGGTTGCATCGGTAACGGAAGCAGTCAGAGCATACACGCCTTTTTCCTTAAACCGAATGCTGCCCTGGTTGGGATTCCCTTCGATCCATGTGCCGATTTCGGCGGGTTCACCGTTTCGGGTCAGGGTGTAGTCCAGCGTGAGACCATCTGTTTCTTTTGTTTCTGTTTGTAGAGTGATGGTTTTATCGGTATGGGTAACTGACGGCAGGGTGAGCTTTACCTCTGCCACAGGATAGATGGTGATACCGTTTTCGGCAATGATGGCTTTGCCCAGCTCGTCTGTGATGGAAGCGGTCAGCGTGTAGCTGCCCTTTTCCTTAAACAGCACCGTGCCGCCAGTCGAATCCAATTCTCCGGTTAGGGCTTTGTCAATATCTGCGGCAGCCCCGCCTTTTTGAAGGGACCACACCACCGAATTGAGGCCAGGGTTTTCAGTGGAAAGCTCCACCGCCACAGCCGTGTCGGTATGGGCGGTTTCCGGTAGCGTGAAAGAGGACGTAACCACCGGGTAGATGCTGATTATCTGCTCATGGGTCACCGTAGCACCCCGGCTGTTTTTTGCCGTGGCAATGAGAGTGATGCTGCCTGTCTGCGTGAATTTTACCTTGCCGCCAGTAGAGGTCAGCTCACCCTCTGTCAGTTCGGAAAGCTCGGCGGGCAGCCCATTTTTGAGAATTGTCCATGTCATGCCGCTCACATAGCGGCTTTCCGGCTTGATCTCAATTTCATCGGCAACATAGGCGGTTTTGGGCAGGGTAAAATTGAACTGCGGGGCGGGGACATAGGAAGAGCCCCCTCCGCTACTGGAAGGTTTATCCTCCGGCTTGGGTGTTACGGGCGGCTTCGCTGGTTCTTCTTTTTTGATTTGCTCCTTTGCCTTATCCGCATCTACCAACATCTCAAAGGCTTCTGCACGGGTGGCTTCTCCATCCGGCTTTACCGTACCATCGGGGTAGCCGTTCACAATGTCGTACTTTTTACCGGTGCAGATGCTGGCTTTATCCCCATCACTGAGCCCGTCGTCATCAGAAAACCCGGTAACGCAAGGGCATGATGGGTCATGTTCTCCCTTGCCGATAGCCCTTACCAGCATGCGAATCATCTCCATGCGGGTGATGGGTTTGTCCGGCTGGAACTTCATGCCGAAATCATCCTTTTGAATGACTCCCGCAATGATGAGCGCCTCTACTTGCTGCGCCGACCAGTGGCCGGCAATGTCGGTAAAGGAAATGGTGACTTCGCTTACATTTGGTTCCGGCAGTTCCATGGTTCTGGCAATCAGGGCAGCAAACTCGCCTCTGGTAATGATGGCATCGGGGTGTACCAGACCATCGGGATAGCCGCAGATGATACCCTTATTCGCAAGGATCTGAATGGCTTCCTCTGCCCAATGGCCTTTGGCATCCTCAAAATATCGGTTCACCGCATAGGCACTTCCCGCAATCAGAGAAACCAACAAGCAGACCAAGAGGAGAATGCCCAGCGGCCTTTTCATTTTCCTATTCATAGGTTACCTCCTACATCCCGCCCATAGCAGGCTGGCTTTGCTCCTGCCGGGGTTCGGGGGATTCCTGTTTCTGTGAGGCGGCCCGCCCCTGGGTCAGAGCCTGCTGATAGGCATCCATGACCGTCTTGTCAAATTCCGCCTTGGCCTCCTTGGTGCAGGGGAAGCAGATATCCTTGTACTCACCGTTTCCGGCTTTGTAGCTGGGCATGGAAACAAACAGCCCCTTGGAGCCCTCCATGACCTTGATGCCCCGCACGGCAAAATCGCCGTAAACATTGACCGAAGCGGTGGCCTTGCAACTTCCCTCTGGGCGGATGGAGTGAATTTTCACATCATATTTGGGAATGGCTGGTGTTGTAGGCATGATTTTCCTCCTTTTTTAAAGTTTTTGATGCCATTAACCTCCGTAGTTGAACATTTCCTTAATGCGCTCAGTCAGGGTCGGCAGGACCGTTTCCCCAAACAGTGCGTAAAGCCCCGCAAGGAGCAGGGCGCCAAGGACAACGGCCAGCAGGATTTTGATAGCCGTATCGATGTAACCCTCCCCGGCGTTGCCGGTGAGAATGCTCCTGCTGCGCAATAAGAGACTGGCGGCCTCCTTAACCGCCATAATCTTGTGTGAAATTGTGCCTTTTATCTTTTTCATAAGCTGAATCATATAGTTTCCTCCCTTTTATTGATCGGGGCATGAGAAAAGACAGCCTGAAGCTGCCTACATACCCATGTCCATGGTTTGGGTTTGCTCCGGTCCCTCGAAGCTGATCTGCTCGAAACCGAAGCGGTCGCAGTAGTGATACTCGCTGCCCTGTGCGTCATAAAGCTCCACCACGTCAGACATGGACAGAGAATGTCCGTTATATCCCGGCGGGTGATTGATATTGCACCTTGCATAGATGGCTTCGAGGTCGTTGGTGTCGAGCTGACCGTCATAGGCGATACGGTAATCTTCAGGAGACGGTTCTCCAAACTGCCGCACCATTTCTTCGTAGGATATAAACTTCTTGAGAATATCTACATCGGGCTTAAGCTGCCAGATGCGGACATTCTTCAGGGGAGTGGCGGCTTCCATGCCGCCCATTCGTTCCCCTGCAAGAAGCCGCTCCATCACGCCGTCTGTCCACTCAGGCGTTAAGGAACGGCTCTTTAGCCAGCCGGACAGCTCATCATTTCGGAAGATGCTGTCCACCACGGCTTTTTCTTTTTCTGTGTATCCCGCCGGATTCCCATAGTAGGAAATGAGGCCATTTTTTAATGAGATTCCAGACATATTTCCACCTCCGTCACTTCATTTCCATCCCTCCCATAGCGGAAGATTCCTGCTCCTGCATCTCTGAGAGCTTTTCAATCGCCCAATCGGGAAGGTGGCTGTCCGCGAGCACGCCGACAAAGTCGGTTCTATCCCAGCGGGTTTTCTCACCGTCTGCGAGGTTGGTGGCAAAGACAGCCCGTCCTCTGGCTCCGGCATGAGTGCCGAATCCGCCGGTACACAGCCAGAGCTGATCCTGTGCCGTGAGGCAGCTTTCCTTCAGCGCTTTGGGCGAGAGGACAACTACCTTGCCCTCAAAATCTTGCTTTTCCGTATCGGGTAGGCAGTGGGTATGGTCGATCAGGGCAAGGCTCTGGTATGCCCTGCGGTACTGGTTGACAAAACCGTCCAGCACCGCAGGATGGCTGTCAACAGCGAATTTACTATTGCTGTTGGTGTAGGCGTCCTTGTCGGGCGGGATATAGTTCTGCTTTGCCCAATCGTGGTTGCCGCGGGAAAAGCGCCCATCGTAGTCCTTCCGCTGAAGGGAGTTGGCGAGAACGTAAGCCACCCGGTGGTATCCAAACTTGGCAATTACGCTTTCGGCGCAGTCCTTGTCGAGATACATGCCGTCAAAGTCCCGGCGAATCGCTTCCTCAATGGCATCTTTACAGGCCACGTTCTCCTTATGGCTATCCCGCCACAGGGGAAGCTGGTTCAGCCGCTTTGCTTCCTCACGAGAATAAGGGTAAACATACGGAAAATCATTTGCCATAGACGATTTCCTCCAGCATAATCAGTTCATCCAGCTCCGCAAGGCAGATGCCGCTCAGTGCCAGAACCTCCAGAATATCGGGGGAGATATCGGTGATATCCTGCTGAATATCGGCGGCGGCAACCGTGATCTCTCCGCTGTCCTCATCGGTGCAGGCTTCCAGCTTGGTGCCTGCGGGAATACCCGCTTCCTCCATCAGATAATCGGGGATATGGATGCACTGGCTTTCATCCAAAAGGTCATGGCAGAGAGAGCAGTTTGCTACCCACTCGGCAGGATTGCCAAGGCGTGAGGTGTGCTTCACTGTGTTTTCACAGTCCTCGCAGAGTCCATCGCCGCAGTTATCGCAAAGCCCGCAGGCGTCGGCAAGGGTGACAGTCAGGCTGGAGGCAATGGTGCTGAGGCTTTGGATGGCTCTTGACACCTCCAGTGCTGTCATTTTGTCCTTCATAAATACAAGGGCACCCTCGGCGGCATGAAGCTCCAAGGTATCCTTGTCCGTAAAGCCGGACATCTGGCAGGCATCGGCAGGGAGGCCGATTTGGGGCATAGGATTCTTTTTCATAAGGTTGGTTCCTCCTTTTCAGTGTTTAGACAGCCCACGTCAAACAGATTAAGCTGTGAGGGGGCGTTTTCCTCACGTTCCTGCATGTCGTAGTTGGCAATGAGGATTTCGGGGAACTGCGCCCCATTGTCATAGCGTTGTTTGATGTTATTGATACGGGTATAAGAGTCAATTTGAATTCCCGGCGCATCGTAGAGGTCACGGATAAACTCACAGTCGTTATATGAGAGCAGGAATTTACCTTCGATCCGCAGGAGTGCATCCCGCAGACGGATGTGATCTTTTTCTGTGAAGCCGTCCTCGCCTACATTTTTGTAGTAGCTTTCAGTTTCAAAATAAGGCGGGTCACAGTAGAAAAAACTGACGGGTCGGTCATACTGGCCGATCAGCTTTTCAAAATCCTTGTTTTCAATGACTACCTTGGCAAGGCGTCTGTGGGCCTGTTCAATGACCGGGAAATTGGCGCGAATATCGTGGGGCTGACTGCCGTAACTGGTAAGCCCTGACGCATAGCTGTAACGGATGAGCTGGTAAAACCACGCCGCTTTTTGCACATCGGAAGCAGGGCTGTCACGGGCGAGAGCATTTTTTACAAACTCAAAATCCTCACGGGAGTTGAGGGCATATTGCAGTGCTTCCATCAGCTCATAGGGCTTTTCCCGCACACAGCGGTACAGATTGACCAACAGGCTGTTGAAGTCGTTGTAGACCTCAAAGTCATTACCGGGCGCCTTATGAAAAAGCACCCAGCCGCCCCCGCCGAATACCTCGATGTACCGCTCATAATAGAGGGGGAAAAGCGTGACGATCAGCTCACGCAGGGATTTCTTGCCGCCGATCCAGGACATAAAGCTGTTCAGGAGTCATCACCTCCCTCCAGCGGCAGGCGCATCTGCGTATCGTCAAATGCCGCGAGGGAACGCCTGAGCCCTGTGATGGCGGCGCTGATTCCGCTGATGCGGTTTCTCATGTGCCGAATGGTCAGGCGGACTTCTGCTTCCGTCTTTGCATAAAAATATCCGCTTTGATCGCTGGCGATTGGGATACCATCACGGCGCAGGGCATTGACCAGATTCCGTAGCTCCTTGCCTGAAATGCGAAAGGTCAGTTCCAGCGTTTTGCTTATAACGGCATTTTCTGCGCCGTGATGGTATTTGTGCAGATGCTCTGCAAGCCGCTCTTTTTTCATGGCTGCTCCTTTCCGGTCGTTTCCCCGGAAAGGAAGGCGAAAAAGGCACAAAAAACAAGGCCGAATCCTGTTGGGGAAACGGCCCTGTTTTGATTTTGGGTCTAAAAAAGCACAGACGTGATTGTCTATGCTACTTGATGATGCCGAACTCTCTTAAAACTGTTACGCAGTCCTTGGCGCCTTGAATGTATAGATGCTGTCCATGCTCTCCCAGCAGTAGCTGCATGGCCTCAAAATATGAATCCACCAGTTGTTTAAGTTCCTCATCGTACTTTGGATGATCTTTTACCAGCACCGATGCATCCCGTTGCTGTTTGATTGCTTTCCTGACATCCGCGTTGGATTTCGCCAGCTCCGCAAAGGCTGCGTCAAAGCGCTCGTCCATTGCAGTCTGCAGAGATTCTTTCCATTGCTCCATTCTATGCACCTCCTTCAAGCACAACACAATGCCACAGTTTTTTGAAAATAGCTATATCAAATACAAAGATTCCGCTATTTTATCTCCATGCCGCGGCTTGGTTCAGGGGTGCAAGGCATTGTTCCGTGGTCATGCCCTCCGGCATGAGCAGGATGCAATCCCTTATCCTCATTCTGAACAGCATCTACCACGCACAGTTTTTCCGTTGTGATACCAATGCCGATTCCATCCATCGCTTTCTGCAAGTCCGGCTCATTGGCGGGAAAGGTGATGACCGCTGTGCGATAGGAGGGGGCATCACGCTTTCGCAGTTTCATTTCTAACATCGGTTTTCTTCCTTTCTGTTTTTTCGGTGGATCTTATTCATATCAGTTCTGAGGCAATCTCCCTCCGAGCTGTAGCAGATGAAACCGTGGGAGGGGTATGGACAGTTGCCGCAGCTCTCGAACGGACCGCAAGGCCGTTCCTCCGGCTGTATCTTGCCTGTTGTTATGAGAGTATCCGAATCGTAACAGGCATTTTTTCTATTTTTCTTGTATCGTACCAGCATGGCTCTCCTTTCCATAAACGCAAAAAGGGCGCTGACTTTAACCGGCTTTTCATCAACCGTAAAATCAGCGCCCTTTGGCAGTTTTATTTTGTTTTTTGATTTCAATTTAAGTGGCGCCCTTTTTCATTTCGCTGTGATTACAAAAGGGCGCTACCCCTGAATGCTTTTACTTGCGGGTTCAAGTCCCATCAGAGTGAAGCTTTTACCCCAATAAATCTACGAAAAAAGAGCTTCCACTTTTTAGAGTGAAAGCCCTTGAAAGGCTCGGATTTACTGGCTTTGAGACCGATAAATCTTTTTTACCTTTTGTTTTTGGTGGAGACGATGGGATTCGAACCCACGACCCCCTCGTTGCGAACGAGGTGCTCTCCCAGCTGAGCCACGCCCCCACTTGTACAACTACATCTTATATTTTCCTTCCTAATTATAAGATGTACTCAGGTCAAAGTAAAGGGCTTTAAATGGGGAACTTATCCTTATCACACAGTCCGGTTGGGGTTAATAGTTAATCAACCGGTTTTTTCTGTAAATTCATCATTAGCAGCAAAAGCGGTATTACCATATAAATACTGGTAGTAGCGGCAGCAACGATTCCGGAATCATTTATGATAAGTCCTACGATGGCTCCCGTTAGTATACCGGCAAAGCCTTTTATTATACGTGGTCTCTGCAGTCTGATTTTCTCCATGGCACCCACCGGCCTATATATCAACAGGGCCAGGACACCCAGCATTACCAGGAAAACACGGCTCCAGATGGTATAGCGGATTAGCTTGAAATTCATTCCCAATTTGCGGGCAATTATAATAATGCCTTCCTTCCATCCCCCCGAAATTATTTGATGGGCTGCACGGCCAATGTGGGTTTGCATTTCCACGGGGCGACTCATGTCATACAGGGTAAGGCCCAGGATAGACGCCACTACTATACCCAACATGCCCAACAAAACCCGGGGATTTATCCTGACATTACCCAGCAACGCGATGGTTACCAGGAAGGCGGCCGGCGCAGTGAGCACCCCGTCAGATTGAGCACCAAGCGAAGGTCCGGCGATAATGTAACAGTGCATTAAAAAAACGAGGGTTATCAGCCCCAGCATCCATTTACGTGGAAATTTATCGTATGCTACGGCACCTAAAATGATAATGCTGCCGAGCAGTATTCCCATATATTCATTGCCGATGCCGTAATAGCGTGCACCGGCCATGGGATCGTAACCAAGCACTGATCTTTGAATCATGTGAAAACCGGTAATCACATCGAGGTCAATGGCAACAGCGGTTATCCCGGTAAGTGCGATAAAAGCCCTATGGAAATCGAAGCGGCACAGGTAGATGGCCAGGGCAGTAATAATAATAATAGCAAGCACTGCAAATAGAATATACTCCCAGTCAGCAGCCAAATTAAGCCGGCCCAGGGGCAAGAATACCAGAGGGACGGCTACCAGACTGACTACCAATGGCTCCACCGCTCTGGTAAGTCGGGGAATCCCAAAGATAGCAATAACACTGAGCAGAATAAAGATAATCAACATTAATATATAGCCCTTGACCATGGGGGCCCTCAGGCGGTTTACCGTAGCGGCAGACAGACTTAAATTCTGAGCGGCCTGTAAAGTGTCGATTCCCGGAGTTGATCTACTTTGTATGGATTGTCCAATCATGGAAGGTGAAGTCTTGATGTTAAAGAAACCCAGCACCGTAGGTGCTATATCTGTATTGGACACAATATAATCACGGCGGGTGGCACCGGAAGTAAGGAATCCATGCTCGATATTTTTACCATAGGCAATAACCGGTGTAAAGTTATTTTTATTCGATATCTGGGTCAAAGAGGGCGAAGGCGCGACAATCAGCATCATGTCCTCTTGAGCATTCATTTGCTTACTCAACTCGCCCACAAATTCATCGATCCGGTGCAGATAGATGTTTCTCTGTTTCTCCAATATTTCAGGGAATGCAATATCTGATTTATCAAGCCTGGCCAAATCAGACAGCTCAATAATGATAACATCCGCCTGTTTTTGATTAACTTTAGCCTGGCTGAGCAGATAACTGTAATTCGTCTCCCAGCCCAGATAACTTTCCGGTGACTGTGTGTAAGTATTGGCCCCTACATCGCCAAGTGGTACCCGGCCGGCGGCATCCATGCCTATAGCTACGGATGACCTGAAAGGGGTACCATTGATATCACCATTCCCCAGGACACAAACCTGGTGCTGGTTATTTTTCAAAAGTTCGCCCATAGCACCAGGTACTGAATTCACATTTTCGGTGCTCATCCCGGTCAAAATCTCCGGCAGGTTGACTAAAAGAGCGGCGCTATCCTCCGGGTCCCATCCGGTCAAGTTTTGATATAACTGGGCCGCAGTCTGATTACGGTTCATGATTTTTTCATCACGGTTATAGGCCATTATACCTCCACCATAGGCACGGACCAGATTACCTGCTCCTATGGTAAGACTTGAGTCCATGCTGTTAGCACTTCGCAAAGACCGATTGCTGGACAGCCCTACCGCTCCTTTTTGGGATAGTTCCCACAGGTTGGGCGTATTGGTATGATTGATATCCAATATGGACAGAGTATCTATTGACAATAGGTAGACTTTCCCGCTGTTTTTATTGGCGGGTTGAGCCTCGGTTGAATCCACCGGACATAATACTGCTGCAATCAGTATGAACGCCAGCAGTACAAGACGAGACTTCTTCATTTTTGTCCTCCTCATAAGGTCTCTAAACCCACATTTTAGTATAACCTAACTAGTATTAGAGTAAAAGTACTTATGTTATCTTTAAATTTACGGTAAATAATTTGATGGATCAATTAAATTATTTTATAGGCCTTGCAGTATTAGAAATAAAATTTTACAATCTATAGAATTATTTCCGGTAGACTAATAAGTAAGGTAGATTTAACCTATCACACGGAAGGAGTTTGGTAAGTATGGAATTAGGTTTTGGTTCAAAAAGTACTATGTTGGCTCAGCTGACTGAAATAGCTGATGCTATAGCAAGTGGTGATTTGAACGTGGATGTACCCGCCCAGTTGCTTAACCGCCCTGATGATATTGGTCGATTGGCCCAGGCCATCGAAAAAATGGCTCTTCGTTTCCGCGATGTCATAACCAATATAAATGGTCAATCTCAGGAACTGGCTGCCGCCAGTCAACATTTAGCCGCGTTTGGACAAAATATCTCATCACGTATGCAAAGCATATCCTCCTCCACAGAAGAAATTGCAGCCGGTCTGGAAGAAGTATCCGCTTCTTCTGAGGAGGTGAATTCCTCCAGTCAGGAAATGGGGGCAATGCTGGATGAATTAAACCGGGAACTGCAGGGAGATGATAAAAAAGCTAAAGCAGTGGAAGAAAGAGCTCTTACATTGGAGCAACAAGCATTATCTGACCGCGATTCCACCCAACAGCTTTACGAGAGCATCAAGCAGAAAATGGTTGGTGCCATTGAAAAAGCCAAAATTGTCGATGAAATCTCCACTTTGGCCCTTAATATATCCGGTATAGCCAGCCAGACCAATCTGCTGGCACTGAACGCCGCCATTGAAGCCGCCCGCGCCGGTGAGCAGGGCCGGGGATTTGCGGTTGTAGCTGAAGAAGTCCGGAAACTGGCTGAAGAATCATCTACCTCGGTGACCCATATTCAGGAATTGACCACCCAGGTACAGGGCTCTATCAATAATCTGATTACTAACTGTAATGATTTGCTTAATTTCATGAATACTTATGTAGCCAGGAACTTTGATGAGATGATTACTATCAGCCAGCAATATAAGGGCGATTCCGATATGGTCTTAAAGCTGATAGATAAAACGTCTAAGACCAGCAATCAGATCATCAAATCTGTAGACGAAATTACCGAAGCCTTTGACTCCATAACGGAAACCATGGCTAACAGCGCGCTGCGTTCACAGGAGATCGCCGGCCACACGGAAGAAGCTACCAAAACTATTATACAGACTAGCGAAGCGGCTGAAAAACTGGCCAGAAACACCGAGGCATTAAGTCAATTAACCGAACAATTTAAACTATAACATAGATTAATAAAGGCAAAGAGCACACTATTATGTTCTTTGCCTTTTAAAAAAATGGCCACTACCTTCTTGCCTTCAGTACTGCAAAAAGCCGTGGCTGTACTTCCATATTCAATTATTACGCAGTAATACGCTGCAGGTATCTATAGGCTGCAGAGGTCCGCGATTGTTCCCGTCAGGCCACTTTACGATAGAGGATATTTAGTAAAGTCCTGATCTCATAGTCAGAAGCAAAGCACTTACACCATTCCTCATTTACCTCTTCCTTGGTTTGGATACCGATTTTTTCCCAGCCGCCCTGTAGTTCTTCCATAGTTTCCAGATAAACTTCACTCCAATTGTCCAACATCTCGTCCTGCACTAACATTACTGTTCCCTCCCTTCGTTTGTGATAACGTTCACAATATGTGGCCAAAAAAAATTTGCTTGTTCTTGTAATATTTTTCTCAATTTCTTATTTTTATTATATATCTACATAATTAAAATTTCATCTTTCCATAAAAAAGTTTTATTTTTATGGAATTTATATTGTTACCCGGGAGGAACACTAAAAGAATCTGTTTAATTTTCTGCAGGGTTTTTGATTACATTAACGTTATAATAATTGAACCGGTTAACGGGAAGGAGGGGGTCAAGGTTTGGAATGAAAATGAATGCTTAGAACGTTTCCTGTCAAACGACCAGCTGGCGTTTGAAGAACTTATAAAGCATTATCAGGCTTATGTTTTCGCCGTAATTTTAAATTTTGTAACCGCAAATGAAGCAGAAGACCTGGCCCAGGAAGTATTCTTACAAATTTATCGCTCACTTCCCCGTTATCGCCCCGACAACCTGAAGGGTTGGATAGGCAAGATTGCGGCTAACAAAGCGATTGATTGGAAACGGCGCCAGGCCCGCCAAAACGTCGGCGTTCCGGTAGATGTCGCGGAACTAAAGCTGGAAAGTGGAATACATCCGGATGATTTTTTGATCCAAAAGGAAAATGAACAGCGCATTCGGGAAATCTGCCAATCCCTGCCCCGGTGTTACGGGCAGACAATTACCAGCTACTATTATCACCATCAGTCTTACCAGCAAATTGCCGATGCGGAAGGAATCAGTATTAAAGCAGTGGAGTCAAGGCTTTACCGGGCCCGGATACTCATACGGCAGAAGTGGAAGGAGGGTAATGGATGAGTCATTATACACAGCAGGAATGGATTGATTTCAAAAAGCATCGCCTGCCTGAAGAGAAGCAGCTCCAGATGGAGCAGCACCTTCAGGTCTGCGATAGTTGCATGGATGTATGGCTGGGATTAATGGGCCAGGAAGAGATCAATGCGGCAGCTGAGGTTATACCGGATGACTTTGGCCGGAAAACAATGCAACTGGTTCGAGCCCAGAGTAAACCCGTATCGTCCTTGTTCTCTAAGGTGAACAAAAGGCGGAGACTGCTGGCCTATTATACTGCAGCGGCAGCCATTACGCTCATGCTGGTCAGCGGGGGAGTATTTCAGACTATAGTAAATGGTTTGGCCTACAGGCAGACTCAGCAAATTTCTGCTATAGAGGGACCAGCCCGCCTTTTATATTCATGGCCGGAACAGCTGTCCAAAACTTCTGCCCAATACTTCCAAAAAATAGAATTAACTAGAAATTTAAAGGAGGTTAAGAGATGAAGACAAAAAGTAAACTGATTACCTTTATACTTTCCTTTCTCCCCGGTTTATCCCACCTTTATCTGGGATTTCCGTACCGGGCTTTAATATTTTTCACCGTTTTTGTCGGAGTGTGCATGGGAGGTGCCTTTATTGGCGGAATGGCACCGGGCTGGGGTCTGCTGGGTCCGCTTTTATTCTTTGGACTGGTCATCGTGTGGTTCGTTGCTCTGGTAGATGCATTTGCCATGATCGACCATAGCCCTGAAGAATCCTATGTAAATCCGTTGCTTAGCAACCGCAAGATTATAGCTGTGGCTCTTTCCGTTGTCCCGGGCGCAGGACATATGTATCTGGGATTACTCAAACAGGGCGCCCAGTTCATGACTGCTTTCTTTTTCTTCCTCTGCCTTAGTTCGTGGCTCAATCTGGAAATACTGGTTTTTGTTTTACCGGTAATCTGGTTTTACAGTATCTTTGATGCCTATCACCTGCTGGAAGAGGAAAGTGAAGGTTTAAGGCCGGATGAATCTCCGCTATTTGCCTGGCTCAGCCGGCATCCGAGCTGGATGGGCTGGAGCCTTATAATTCTGGGTGTAATAGTTATATTGCAAAGAATCATTACTCCGGTTATTCAGTCTATGCTTAACCCCGACCTGTTCAATTATATCGATACCGGAATAGTGGCATTGATTTTGATAATCGGAGGCGTACTGCTTCTAAAGGGAAGCCCCAAACCAGCAGAAGCGGAAAAGGAGGATGAATCATGCGGCAGTGGCGAGTAGGCTCTCTCTCCATGGGTCTGCTGCTGATAGGCAGCGGAATCGGATTACTTTATGCCCAGTTTAACCGGCTGGCAGTCATGGACCTGATAGTAAAATGGTGGCCTTTGATTTTCATCCTGCTGGGGGCGGAGATTCTTCTACAGACCTATTTGAACAAAGGTGAAACTATTAAGATAAAATATGATGTTTTTAGCATATTCATAGTTTTAATAATCGTGCTAACCGGACTGGGACTGTATAGTGCCGGCCAGGTAGGGCTTATTGACCGGGCCCGCACCGAATTGAATTCCCGGGATTTCGCGATTCAGAAAAATGCCGAGATTGCTCTGGAAAGCGGAATAACCCGTATAATATTGGAAACCAGCAACATCCCGGTCAAGGTTGAAACCACCGCATCAAATTCCATACTGGTGCATTCTACGGAGCAGATACGCGCCACGTCCAGCCAGGAAGCCAATGCCATGGCGGCAGAAAACGATTTATTGTGGCAAAAACGTTCCGGCAATACTTTGTATCTGGGCCTGAACGGCAGCAGCAGCGGGTGGTCGAAAAATACTACCGTAGTTTTACCGGAGAATATAAATGTAGAAATTGATTCGCATCAAAGTCCTTTATTTCTCAAGCTGGCATCACCCAAAGCCAACTGGACTTTAAATGAACCGGGTGACTGCTCGGTTCAAATAGCAGCCCATGCGGACTTGTTAATTAACACAATCAGCCGCCATGCCGATAATATAGGCGGCAACCTGGCCTGGTCCAAGGCTACCACCCCGTCTAGCGGTTCCCGGCCTGAACAAACACAAGCCCAGAGTACTTTGGGCAATGGTACTTATAAACTAAATATTATCAATGCAGATGAACTGGATATAAATAAATTGCCTTAAAAGCAGCGAGAAAGTGCGAACCAGGGGAGGGATCCCGGATCAGGCACGGGTCTTATGCCTGGTCTGGGATCCCTCCCCCTGATTGTTTTCGTGCTTGCTGCAAACCTGCCAGGGTTGTTCTTATAAATCTTTTTTCTCAAAGAAATACATGGCCAATAAAATCATTACCGCTATATAAATCAAGGCATAGACCAGCATCCAGATGCTGGGGGTGGAGGCTCCGCCAAAGGGGCCGAAATTCACAATAAAGCTGCTGCCCAGCATACCTCCGGTACGGGTCACCGCCATGCGGTAAATGGCGTCACAGGGGATTAAAAGGCTCGATACCACTCCGATATTAATCATGGCATGGTTGCCTATAAGCGCTCCGATTTGTTCCATGAACCCGCCGATGATACCCACTGTAAACAGCATGAAAGTAGTGATGCCGTTAGTAAGCGTACTCATCAGGGTCGAACCGAGATGGGCTACGGCCAGAAGCACTACCGGGAAGAGCATAAAAAGCAGTATGCCCGTCAATATTGCTCCCGGATTCATCACCAGTTTAAAATAATACCGTGCCAGCAGGGAAATGGTCCCCACCATTACCGCGCTATAAATAGCGGTAACCATGGAATAAGCCAAGAACTTGCCCCCTACAATGGCCCGCCGTGACAGGGGCTTGGAAACCAGGCTTAACATGGTGCCGTTTTCGATTTCACCCGAGATGCTCCCAATGCCGGCCATGATGGCTAATGCTCCGGCTAAGAAGGTGGACATATACCAGCCCAGAGTCATAATCTGATAACCTGCCTGCTGGGTAAACCATAACCGGGCACCCTGCCCACCGACCTGGTCCCGGGCAATATAATGCAGTCCTAAACAATAGACTAGAAGATAAACAATTGTTAAGATAATGCCTATATGAAGAATCCGCTTATTAAATATCTCTTTTAGAGTCAATTTCATTATATTCTGCACGTCAGGAACCCCCTCAACTTTCGATTAAATCCAGGAATACTTCTTCAAGCCCCCGACTTTTGCTTTCCACGTGATAAATATTGACGCCGTGATGCACCAATTCATTTACTATCACCGGAACTTCCGACCTGTTTTCTACCGTTAAACTGATGGTATTGCACTTTACTTCCACCAGTTTTTTCTCCTGGTTCCAGCGCTCAAGCAGCGACGGGTCCATCCCATCGGCCTCCACCGTTATTATATGACTATCCTGCAAAAATTCTGAGGTTTCCCCGCAAGCCACCATTCTCCCCTTTTTAATAAAGCCCAGATGGGTACAGGTCATTTCCACCTCACTTAACAGGTGGCTGTTCAGGAATATAGTAGTTCCCCTTTTTCTAAGGGTATAAAGCAGATCGCGCACATCTCTGCGTCCTATCGGGTCCAGAGCCGAAGTAGGTTCGTCCAGAAACAGCAAATCCGGTTTATCCAAAACAGCGCCGGCCAGAGCCAGGCGCTGCTGCATGCCTTTGGAATAGCCCTTTATTTTCTCTTTTTCCCGGCCGGTAAGCCCCACCAGTTCCAGGGCCTCAGTTATAGCAGCTTTTTGCTCACGGGCAGGTATACCGTAAGTGCCGGCATAAAAACGCAGCAATTCCTCCGCTGTAAGCCAATCATACAAGCGAAACAGTTCCGGCAGGTAGCCAATGCTTTTACGGGTCTGGGGGAGATTTACCGGCTTACCCTTGATTAATGCCTGTCCTGAAGTAGGGTGGACCATACCCAGCAGCATTTTCACCAGGGTGCTTTTACCTGCACCGTTGGGGCCCAGCAAGCCAAAGACCTGCCCTTCCGCAAGGGAAAGGCAGATCTCGTTACAGGCTGATATTTTACCATTGTACACTTTGGTAAGATTATTTGTTTCTATCAGCATATTGTTACCTCATACTATTAGCAATTTCAACCAGATCCAGGTTTTTGTCCGAGTAATTCTCCAGAGCGTAGACCTGACCATTATCCTGCCAGATTAACATGCCGTTGGAGCTATCCTTCATTAACACCGCATCATGCCCCTGGACTTTAACTTTTTCATTGTTTTCACCAGGTATCAGCAAGGTATGCTCCCAATCAGTTACCGCTTCAAGCTGTCTTCTGACATTTTCCGGCCATATCGGCAGAGACACCATGGCTTCGGCTATTTCTGACACCTTCACATCCCCCGGGGCTACGATCTCAGGCGAGGGCCCCTGTATTAAGCGAAAGTTTTCATATGAAGCTACCAAGCATTTGTTCATTTTGATCTGGAAGGGCTTGCCGTCCAGGGATGCCGGCAGGAGTTTTTCACTGCCCAGGGCACTAATGAAAGCATTGACTTTTTCCACATCCGGAGTGATCTTCATATCGGGCATAGTCTGGAGAGTATATTCTCCCTGGGAAGCGTCCACGCCGGCTGGAAGTTTAACCGCAAAACCCAGACT
Organism: uncultured Clostridia bacterium; assembly: GCA_937858235.1. Lineage (GTDB taxonomy): Bacteria > Bacillota > Clostridia > Oscillospirales > Oscillospiraceae > Onthomonas. Next base: position 30,225 of record CALLZZ010000575.1, on the reverse strand, counting down.
ATTAAGTTGAGCATAAGTCAAATTCGATTGTTCCTGTTGTCCTTCTACAGCTATGGAGCCGAAGCTTTCCAAATCCATGGTCTGGCCTTTGGTTCCCTGTTGCAAAGCCTGTTGAATCTCTTGCATATCATTCGGGCTTAAAGTTAACGTATCTACTTTTTGCACTCTGAAAACCTGCAGGAAATTAGCGGCGGCACTTTGCACCGATGGTATGGAACCAACTATGACCAGTGCCAGTACTACGGCCGCAGCAATAGTCACTTTTCTAAACTTCATTTTTAAAACCTCTCTCCTATTAGTGTTTATATGGCGGTTAATATTTTGCCAGATCTGAGCCTGCCCGGGCAGAGGCTGGGATGGTGACGGTACATCCATTTGCGGCATCCGGGTACGGGTAAAATCAAGCGTTTGTTTAATCTCTTCCACCATCTGGGCACAATGCGGACATTTCTTGATATGAGCAGCAATCATCACATTTTCATCAGCGGTTAGCTGCTTCTCTACATACAACAAGATTTGGCCTTCGTTCGGACAGTTCATGCTTCTGATTAACCCCCTTTCCTCCGTTTCCTTCGTATGATTTTTTGAACCTGTTCATAGCCCGCATCAGCATAACACCGACTGATCCTTTGGAAACACCCATTACCCCGGCCATCTCGCTATAGGACAGACCGGCCATCTTCATCTTTAACAGCAACTGATCTTTTACCGGCAAGGTGTTAAGTATATCTTCCACCTCAATGCGGTTTAAGTCCTGATGCACGTCGACACTCTGGTCCAGGGCATTATCGTTGCTGTCCGTCTCAATTTTACGACGTAGTTTTTGATGTCTAAGATAATTGAATGCCAGGTTGCTGACTACCTTTTTCAGCCAGGCCCGCGGGACTTGTACGGACCGAATATCAGGAAGATTGAACCAGCGTATGAACGTTTCCTGGCATAAATCCTGAGCCGCCTGTTCGTTTTTTACCAGGTACAGCGCATAAGTATATAAACGCGGGTATTCCCGGTGAAAAAATTCTTCAGCTTCCTCCTGACTATAGCCTCTTTTCAGTTCAATCCCTCCCTTCAGGGTTAACCCTCTGATATATATGACACTTTAAGAGATGGTTTTATTACATGGTAACAATTTTTATTTAAAAAAGGACTAAGAATTTTAATTTCCTTAGTCCCCTTATATTGCCATAAAGCGAATTAAAGGCTCCGTCATAACAAACTAATCCAATTCCGTTTTGCGCAAAATAGTCTCATCAGCCGGCAGCAATGGTTGATACATCATAACGGCCTGATTGGCGCAAACAAATTCATCGCCGATCTCGTTATGGTTAAGCTCATAAACCTTTCTGCCCAGCACATTATGCCGGGTGTAGCCTCCCCACCATTCTGCCTTTATTAAATGCTCCTTTTCGTAAACCTGGTAATACTGAACCGGAGCCTGGCTGCAGCGCCATTCCCCGCAGAGGTAATCTTCATCAAGCCAGATCATCAGTTGATAGTCAGATGAGGTATGGTTCTTAATCTGCAAATCAATATAATTGTAGGAAACGGTAGCACCGCTGCCAAAAGGCTGGGTGCGGTTGCTGTCCGGGAAAACATCATAATTATGCCGCCAGCGTTCCTCTACCGTAAGCGGTGTGTGAAGGGTCATCCAGTAAATCAGGTTGGAAAGCTGGCACAAGCCACCGCCGGTACCTGCGCAAAAATCGCCGTTGCACAGCACCATACCTTCCAGGTAGCCTTGGCGGCGGGTTGGTCTTCCTACCTGCCGCCAGAAGGAAAAAACTTCTCCTGGCTTTAATATCAGGCCGTTCATAGTAAGGCTCGCCAGCCTAAGATTAGTAATCTTATTATATTGTAACTGCATGTCGACATGGCGCAGTTTTCTCAAGAGCGGAGTCTTATGGGGAAATACCAGATAAGGCAAGTTAACTTCCGGTCGAAGGGTACGGGCATATTTAGCGCCGGATACCATCCATTGCAGACGGCGGCGCCAGGTATAGTATAATCTCCCCAGGTTCATGCGAACCCTTCCACGGGGCCGGGGAGGAGCATTATTTAATAATAACGGCATAGCAAGCCTGACCCCATTTCTGTTTTCTTTACCTCTTGTAATACAGCCCACCAGTGTGCACCCAAACACCGGCAGCTTTGAAAACATACTGTTTCTTCATAGGCACGCCTTCTGCCTGCACCTATCCATTATTGCTAATATTTATTATATAGTATTCAGGGGCACAGTGCTTGAAACAGCAAATGCTTATACTATAGGAGTATTGCTTACGAGTATATTTAAGAGAACGCCTCGTAAAATAAGCATATGTTTGCAGCCTAAACATTTATAAAATTTCTGACTGTCCGCCGTGACACTGTGTGCTTCTCCGCTAATTGCGCCGATTGGCTTCATACTATTTATAGTTAGGTCTAAACCTGATGAAAATAAAGGTTTGACCTCCCCCTAAGGTCGAGGTTTATACTTACAATGAAGGCGGGATGAATATTGCAGGTACATCTGAAAATTGGCGAATTCGCGAAATTATCCGGAGTCACTGTCAAGACCATACTCTACTACCACAAAATCGGGCTGTTGGCTGAACCTGCACGCTCAGCGGGGGGATACCGGCTCTATGGAACCGACGATTTGAAACAGATGCTGTCTATAAAACGGCTGAAGTCCCTGGGACTTAGATTAGAAGAGATAAAGACAATATTGGGGCATACTGAAGAACCCAAATCGACCCGGGAAGTTCTGTTGTCTTTGCAAGCCGAACTTCTAAACCGGATAAAAACCATGGAAGAACAGCTTACTAAAATTGAAGATTTTCTTGATCGAGACAATCCAGCACTTATCGAAGGCTATGATGATCCTTCTTCTTTTAAAATGATTCTGGATATTCTGGGCAAAGAAGCTAAAACAGATTATCAAAGCATCTGCCCCGAACTATATGAGCAGGAGCGCAAATTATACCAGGTAATGGATGAGTTACAGTGGGGATTTAATTATCAGGATTTATTGCGTGAAATAGCGGAGTATTTTAAAGAACATCCGGAACAATATCAGCAATCCTTGCTGTATGGATCCCAAATCACCGCTATCGTAGATTTGCCCGAGGATTCACCTGTAATAGAGGATCTGGCCCGCGATTATGGCGCTTTCCTTAAAACTTTTCCCTTCTGGGAAAAAGTGTTCAATCAGGAATCCGGGGTTGGAGATCCCCTGGAATTATTAATGACTGAAATTTTTGCAGAGGTTCTTGGTCCAGCCCAGATGAAGCTGGCAGAACTGCTCCGGCAATATTTAATTTTGGAGAAATCAGCCGGGAAAACTGAGGCGGGAGACTAGAGAGGAGCAAGCCAAATGAAATTTTCTTTCCGATTCCATAAAATACGTCGATTTTTATTGCCTGTTCTGGCAGTTGCCTTAATCATTGCAATGCTAATGGTGAAATCAGGAATCGTGAGCGGAGCAGCCATGAAGTATGCTCTGGTTATTCCTGCCGTCCTGGAATTGATGTTTATAATTGTATGCATAATCAATATCTCACAAATAATCAAGCGCTACCGGACCCTGAGACAAGCGGGCCGGGAGGCTTTGGATGCCTGGCAAAAGGCCCTTTACAGTTTGTCCTAAGTTTTTACCGGTAACACAGGACAAGAAACCTCACTCTTTCCGCTTAGCTCTTATCCATCCGGCTAAGGCTGTCTTCAATCCCGCCCAGATGTTTTTCAATTCGTTTCAGTGTTTTTATTAACCATATGACGAATACTACGGGAACAGCAATGGCAGCAACATAGAATAATAGCAGTATTAATTCCCATGGCCCAAAATTCCCCATACCCATTCTTTCCACCGCCTTTCTCTGCATAATTATACCATTTATGGTCAGCAACCTACAAGACTACCGGCCGAATCATCTAATTTAGTGTAGGAACACTATGATTTGATGCGTGCGCCGCCTCGTAGGTATGTCATTATATGCAAGTCCGGCGATGTTGTCGTATAGAGCATTCTGAATCAGGTTAAGTTTTTTTGGTATGGCATCGGAAAGGGAAAAAGACAATTAAAGCGCCGGTCTGGTAAACAACTCACGCGTTACATATTGGATATCTGCTACCGGGCCCAATACGATCAGGTGGTCATTAACTTCAATACGTTCCTTGGCATCCGGATTCGGTATCATCTGACCGGCACGCTGAATAGTCAGAACAGTCACTCCGAACTTCTTGCGCAGCCCTATCGCTTCAATAGCCTGGCCGGCAGCCCGGGCACCTTCATCTACCAAAACCGCACACACATCCATTCCCTCCAGATGCATCCGGTTAAGAGATTGGATATCAACAATCGGGCGTCTCAGGTTTCTAAACATTTCATAATCTTCCCTGCGTACCTTTTCCACATAATGCTCAATCTGATCCCGTGGTACCAGATAACGAGTCAAAACCCGGGAAAAGATCTCAATTGAGGTTTCGTATTCTTCGGGAATAACCTCATTTGCCCCCAGCAACTCCAGATCTTCTACATCGGCCACAAAGCGGGTTCTGACCAAAATATGCAACTCGGGATTTAAGCGTCGGGCGGTGGCTGTAATCCGCCTGGTCGCTGCGGCATCATGAATAGCGACCACCATCATTTTAGCGCGTTCAATTCCGGCATTGGTCAGTACTACATCCTGAGTGGCATCACCGAAAAAAATAGGTTGGCCGGCTTCTTTTTCGGCTCTTACGGTATCCGTATTAATCTCCAGAATCAGATAGGAAATCCCTGCTGCTTGCGCAGCTCTGGCAATATTACGCCCATTTACACCATAACCTACGATCAGGAGGTGTTGATCCAAATCTTCATCAATAGACTCGCACTCCGCAATCTGCTCCTTTGATAGTCCGCCTGGCAAAGGCAAGGCGTTAAGACGATGGGCAATACGGGGCGCCAGGATCATAAAAAATGGGGTTAGCATCATGGTGAGTATTGAGGCAGATAAGAAACCCTGGTATAGCAGGTCACTCATCAAATGATAATTCATGCCGCTCTGCGCCAGAATGAAGGAAAACTCTCCGACCTGACACAGGCCAAATCCTACCAGGATAGCGGTTCGCAAAGGATAGCCCAGGACTATGGCAGCAATCATAGCCGCCAGAGCTTTGATGAGGACCAGTAATCCGGTACAAAGAAGAAGTAGCTGCCAATGGTGAACTATCACTGAAGTATCGAGCAGCATACCGATAGATAAAAAGAACACGCTGGTAAAGGTATCTATGAAAGGCAGAATATTACTCAAGGCCTGATAGCTGTATTCCGATTCTCCAATAATGAGACCGGCCAGAAAAGCTCCCAAAGCCAATGACAATCCGGCCCCATTGGTTAGAAAGGCAACCGAAAAACAGATAGCAATAATGCTTAACAAAAAGAGTTCACGATTTTGCGTACGTGTAACCTGGTAGAGGAAAGGCGGGATCACATAAGTAGCCAGGATAAGCACCAATACAATGACAGCAGCCGTCTTAAGCAGGACCATGCTGACCGGCTGCCCCAGTTGCCCGGCCAGTACAGGCGTAAAGAGCATCATAGGTACCGCAACAATATCCTGAAAAACAAGAATCCCCAGGTCAATTTTGCCATGCGGAGTAGCCAGTTCAGCCCTTTCTCCCAGTTGCTTAAGTACAATCGCCGTACTGCTCAAAGATACCAGACATCCGATAAAAACAGCGCTCTGCCAGCTCATCTTCAGACCCATAGCAATTATAGTACTTAAAAGAATACATAAAGTAACCTGAACGGCGCCGCCCAGTAATACTGTTTTGCGGATCTCCATCAGCTCTTTGAAGGAAAACTCCATACCAATACTGAAAAGAAGGAAAATTACCCCTACTTCTGCAATAACTTCAACCTGGTCTACAGAGGTGACCAGGGCTAAACCATGAGGACCGGCCAGTATACCGGTGATCAGAAAGCCAACAATGGAAGGAATGCGTAAGCGGTTGAACAAGTACAGTACCGCAACAGCAAGAATAAAGATTATTACAATATCATTAAGCAGAGTTCCGTACAAAAAATAACATCACTTCTTACATTAGAATTTATACTGCATAGTAGTAGTAATTTCATTACGGCCCGCAAAAGCTGTTTATAGTATAATATAAAAATCAATGTTTTCGCGACATAAATTTTAAAAAAACAATCTAAATGCCCCTTATCATCTTTAAGGAGATTATAACTTGAAACCATTGCACCGTGAAAATAAAGGCTATACTGCCACCAATGCTAAACTAACTTCAGACAGCTCTAATTGTCTTTTAAAAGTGGTGGGGCTTGAAGCCGGATATAGCAAAAATAAACCTGTAATATCTGACCTTTCCCTGCAAATAATGCCTGGTGAAGTTATAGGTATTATAGGCCCTAATGGTGCAGGAAAGTCAACCACGCTAAAAGCTATCCTGGGTTTAATTGAACAGTTTCGTGGTGAGGTGATTCTACCTCCCAGGCCAAGCGGCGGTTATGCCTATATACCGGAACTACCAGCTCTCTATGCCGAGCTCACTCTGTGGGAACATCTCGAAGTTACAAGTATGGCATATGGTATGGACCATGCCGAATTTGAACAACGAGCAGACTGGCTGCTTCGCCACTTTGACATGGATCAGGCTAAATATTCATTACCTGGCGGCTTTTCCAAAGGCATGCGGCAAAAAGTAATGATAATGTGCGCTTACCTGGTACAGCCTGCCCTGTATCTGGTGGATGAACCCTTTAATGGACTGGACCCTTTTGCTATAAATGAACTGCTGGAGTGGTTTGAAAATGAGAAAGCACGGGGAGCCGGTCTTTTGCTCAGCACTCATGTATTAGATATTGCGGAACGGGTTTGTGACCGGCTGATTCTAATAAAAAATGGGCGTCAGGTCGCTGAAGGCAGCTTACAGCAATTGCAGCAACAAGCAGGTATGAAAAATGCCGATCTTTTTACTGTATTTACGCATTTACTAAGAAGGTGAGAGCAATTTTGGGTATCAGTGCATGGCTGTTTAAACGCCGCTTACAAGGCCGCTGGCGGGTTGGCAAGGAATTATTAATGCTAACCCTCGATTTTTGGGTGGCACTCTATATTGTGGTTCCCGCCTTAATTCTTATTGGGTGTACCTATTCTGAATGGCTGCAAGCCCTTCCCAACTGGTACCGGACTGATTTTCACGGTATGTGGGCAGCCCTAATCGCCTTGCTGGTGACCCGGGGTATTCTCAGAACCTATTTGGACAGAAGCGACCTGGTGCTGATTTATCCTTACCGGCAACAATTCAGGAAGCTCATGGCCTATGGACAAATTTTAAGCACTTTTTTAAAATCAGTTCCCCTGTTATTGGCGCTCTTTTTTGCCTATCCTTTTTTTTATCATGTCCAAAGTGTGAATATACATGCCTGGTTACTGATAGCTTTTGGAATACTGATATTTAAAGCCATTGTACTACAGATCAACTGGCATCTTGTCCAGCATCTGGGGCGCTGGTTCTTCCGGCTGTATAGTGTGGGGATGTTTGTAGTGCTATTGTGGGGCTGGTACCGGATTATTGAGCCTTATATGCTGGGGAACTCTACCATTATTTCTTTAGTATTTGCCCTAGTTATCGCCATCGCCCTGACGGCTCTTATTAATTGTAAATTCAAGGTTTGCGATTGGGACGCGGTAGTAGCAGAAGAGGAAAACCAGGATATTGACAAAATGCGCCTTTTCCTGGGAAACGCTGCTCAGGTTGAAAAGCAGGGCAGGAGCAAGCAGATACATATAGGAAAAGGCCGTATGGGAATCGCTTTTCGCCCGTCCCGGGTATTCACCTATTTCTTTGTTAAGTACTTCATCCGCAAAAAACAGCTATGGCAGGATTTTGGACAGTTTTACGCATTGGCCGTGGTAGTTTTGTTACAAAATGTGCCTTTTGGAGCCAAGTCTGTTTTTATGATTGCTGTACTACTGGGTATGGGAGGAATGTTACAGCTTTATTGGAAGGAACATAGCCAGGACTTATTTTTGCGGATGCTGCCTATGCAATGGAATGATATACAGCAGAGCATTAAAATTAGTTTTTATATCATACTCTGGCCGTTTTGCCTGCTCTTTCTCCTGGTTTTACCAGGAAACACAGTATGGTGGCAGGGTCTGGCTTTTTTACCGGGACTATTTTTGATAGCCGGTCTGATCTCCAATTACCTGTCTCTTAAAGTATCGGTTCTTTTTAATTATCACGAAGAATGAAATTCTGGCTCTCAGGCAGAAAAAAGGACGGTTCTTCTTGCACCTAAGCTGAGAACCATCCCATTCTTCACGTTTTATTCTAATATTCGTCTTTTAAATTATTCCCGAATAGATTCAGCGGCAGTTTGAACTGGGGAATGCCGACTGCATAAGGTGCTATTTCGTACTCGTCAAAATAAAGCATCAGAATGTTATTTTCGAGGTAAAAGTTACTTTCGTTAATGCCCTGAAAGCCCATGTCGCCATCGAAATAGTTTTCCGGCCGGGCAGCTATCCTGGCTTTGACCTGCTCATTTAAAGCAGCCTTATAATCATAACCCATTTTAAACAAATCCTTTAGCTCTAATCTTTCTCCCGTTTGCAGGTCATAATTATAAGCCCGCCGCTCGGTGGAACCGTGTGCTCCGCCGGTATAGGTGTAGTAATCCACATAAAGGCTTAATATATCGCCATTCTCACAGTATTTCTCACATATGCTCCATAGCCCGTAAGGCTGAAAAGTATACCCGCTCTGCTCAGAACCTCTCTTAGCCTCATCCGCCTCAGCTTCCAGGTCATCTTTCAGCGCATTGGCATCTTCCATAAAGTGCCGGTTGATAGCTGACTGCACCTGCTCATTTTTAAGCCCCTCTATTTGGGGAATATTGAGTTCCACATCAACCAGATCGTTTTTGCTTTTTACCGGTTTTAAACTCATTTGCACCTCAGCACTTTCACTCTGGGGTGCTACCACTTTAACCTTTAAATTATAGGTTTCCTCAGGCTGAACACTCTCCCAGGGTCTGGCATAATTCAGCTTGATTTCTGTGCTGCCGGTCTTAAGGGCCTTAAAGACAAAGCCTTCCTTACCCTCCTGCCCTACCAGGGCCTTATTACCACCGGCCTCGAAATTACGGCTGGTCAATGACACAACTTCTTCATCCCAGGAGTCTTTATTCCACTGATAACCGGTGGAGGGATTGCTGTTCAGAAACAGAATAAAGGTTTGCCCGACCGGAACCGTGTATTCCTGACCATTGGAATTCTGGTTAAGCGCTATGAGCTGGGCACAGCGATTCAAGACCCGGGCCAATTCCGCCCGTTTAACCGGCTCTCCGGGCCGGAAATTACCTCCGTCGCCCTTCATTATGCCGGTATTGCTGACGAAAATAACCGCATTGCGGTCCTCATCCGTAAGACTGCCGGTATCTGCATAAATAGGCATCATTTTTGTCATAGGCACAATGATGTTTTTGGCTGTAAATGAACGACATATAGTACGCGCAACTTCTATCCGGCTTACCGGCTCTCCGGGTTTAAAATCAACATCATTATCTAAAATCCCATTTATAGCACATAGAACCAGAGCACCGGAATACCATGCTTTATCTTCTACATCCTGATAGTAGTCACTGGCCACCGGTTCCTTGATAAATCTTATATTCCCGTAATCCAGTTGGAAGGTTCGCTCCAGTACGGACACCAGCTCTGCCCGGCTGACCGCAGCCTCCGGGTTAAATATTTTAAATCTCTGGGCAGTAGTTCCAACCCCGCTCATCAGGCCCAGATTGCAGGCCGTCCTGATTTCACCCTCGGCCCAATGCCCCTGGATATCCGCAAAATCCCCGGTAGCCGGTTCAGCTGCCGCAAAGGCGGGAGTACACAGTAATAACAGTAGAACCAGAAAAAATGTCATTGCTCTTCTCATATTTACCACTCCTTCTATATAGTTGAGAGTTTTGCATAATTAACTTTTTCCTATGATTAAACAGTAACTTTGCGCATGTCATCCTGAGGCAAAGCCGAAGGATCTTAAGATTCTTAGGCTTTGCCTCAGAATTATCACGCGATGTCCGCACCACAATAAACGAATAGTATGTCATCCTGAACATAGTGAAGGATCTTGCAGTCTCCGAGATGGAAAGATCCTTCACTACGTTCAGGATGACAAAAAAACGTTATTCATAGCAATGACAAATAGGGTTTTGGGAATTATGCAAAACTCTCAGTTCACTGTTAATTATTACGGTAAATACAGGATTATCTTTCAGATTGCCCGAGATAAAACCGTGGGCCAGTACATAAGCATAACATGGGAGAAATCCACAACCGGCCCTGAGGCCCTTCCTGACGTCGGGCCGTAGGGCCTGCTACGGTTCAAGGCCCGGTATGGGGGCTTTAAAGATTTACGCCCCTGCTTCCAGAGAGCCATTTGCGAGTGGAATCTTGAATTCGAGAATCCCACTGGAATAGGGAGCAATTTCATATTGAGCAAAATATACGACCAGATTACCATCTTCAATATAGTAAGGCTGATTCTCCGAAATGCCCTGCCATTCCTTCAAGGTTTCGGGGAAGTATTGGTCTGGGTCGAGCTGCATTTGTTGTTTGATGGCCGTATTTATAATTTTCTCATAATCGTCCCCTGATTTAAACCAATCTTTTAACTGCAATTCTTTCCCGGTCTTCAGATCTATGGTTGATGCCACCCGGTCGGTTGAACCGTGGGCCCCGCCGGTATAAGCGTAGTAGTCTACATAGAGACTAAGCACATCATTTCCGCTGTAAGTAACCTGGTAGTCCGCCACGGCTTCATAGGCCCGGATAGGCCAACCTTCCTTTTGGCATTCTTTTACATACTCATCCAGCCCGGCCAAGGTGTCCTCTTGGAATTGTAAAGCCTGCTTTTCAAAATTATTATTAAGGCTGTCCTGGACCTGCTTCTCTTTCATCCCCTCTATTTGAGGGATAGTCATTTTCACCACAGAAACTTCCGTTTGGTTTTCTATGACTTTGCTGCTGACCTTTACGCTGTCTGGCATGTTTTCAGTTTTACTGCCGGTAATAGATATAGTACGGCTGGAGTTATCCCAGTTCACATTCATGCCTAATTGGTCAGCGATAAACCGCAAGGGTACCATGGTCCTGCCATCTTTAAGGAAAGGCGCCGTTCCCATCCGCTCTGCCCTGGAACCGGCTTTGCTGCTGACAGTAGCCTCTGGACTGCCAATACTAAGCAGTATTTCGCCATCATCTTTAGTCTTAATCGTGATGGAACGATTCTGATCGTTCCAGTTTACGGCGGCTCCCAATGCTTCAGAAATCATTCTGACCGGTACCAGAGTGACCCCATTTTCTATGATGGGAGCGGTATCGGTAACCAGATACTTATCATTAAGTTTTATCTTAATGATATCTCCCGCATCCTTGCTCGTTGCAGCTGCCGTTGCAGGTCCGGACGCATTCATTAAAATAAAAGCCGCCACTAACAATGAAGACAAATTCCTCCGCAGTGATTTCTTTTTCATAATACCAATTCCTTTCGTTTGTCCTTTACCTAATTATAAGACCTGGTTTCGGTGAAGTGGTTACAAAGCGGTAACAAACGGAAGGGATTGGGCGATTTAGTCCTCGAAAAAAACCGAGAAGGTTCCCGGACCTACATGTGAACCAATGACCGGACCGATTTCCCCAATGATAACCTCCCGGGAGCCAAAGCGATCGTTAATAGCCTGTTTCAAATATTCAGCATCTTCCAGGCAGGCACTGTGGCAGATTCCTATCGTCTGACGCTCAAGATCGGAACCCAGGCTTTCCATAATCTCCAACAGCCTTTTGCGAGAACCTTTGTGTCCGCGAGCACGGTCAAGGGGAACAATTTTCCCTTCCGGGTCCATGTGCAGAACGGGTTTGATGTCCAGTTTTACTGCTACCAGGGCTTTGACCCGGGATAAACGGCCACCTTTTATTAAGGCATCCAGATTTCCCACCACAAAAACACAGCGCAAATGCCGTTTCATTTCCTCCAGACGCTGAAGAATGGCAGCCACTTTCTCACCGCGGGCAGCCCAACGGGCCGCTTCCAATACCAATAACCCCTGCCCCACTGACGCCTTCAGTGTATCTACCACATGGATTTCACCCTGTTGGACCATTCCTGCCGCCAGGGTGGCAGCCTGTACAGTTCCTGATATACCGGAAGAAAGGTGTATACTGATCACTTCCTGATTATTTTCCAATGCTTTATTATATTCTGCTAGAAAATCTCCCGGGGCAGGCTGGTTAGTACTGGGCAAGCAGTCAGATTGCTGCATTCTTATATAAAACGCCTTATTATCAAATTCACCGGGAGGAATTATTTCGTCTCCAAATCTCACTCCTAACGGCACAACCGTAATACCATATTTATCCAGTAACTCCCGGGGCAGGTCGCAGCAGTTATCGGTAATAATCTTGATGCTCATTACAACCACTCCTCATCTATTGATTCAATATGTGTAGATGCGATTATATATATTGCTAATTTTGTATGCATATTACAATATATCGATTCTAATTGCAATAACGAGTCCATTATAGCTTTACATCCGGGCTGAAACAACCGTTTAAACCTTCTGCTAAAAGCAGGAAGCCCGCATTTTGATCCGCAAGAGCAGAAGATAAAGCAAACAGAACCGGTTCACCCTGTAACCGCATGCGGTGATAAACCGGAGTACTGCCGTAATCCATGCTGGTAGACTTTGCAGCATAACCAGGCAGCCAACATCCTGTTTAAAGTAAAAATATTTTGGGGCAGGTGATAATTTCATCAGAGCAGCATAATTAATTTAACAGGAGGGGAATAATTTGAAGCTAAACCGCCAACACGTGGAGCAATTAATGAAACTGGTCAATTCAAGCCCTTATTTCCAACTGCTGGCTATGACATTGGAGGATATTAAAATCGGATATTCCTTACTCAAAATGAATATATCTATCCGGCATCTGTCCCCTTATGGAGTAGTTCAGGGCGGAGTTTATGCATCTTTGATTGATGCGGCCGGCTATTGGGCCGTATATGGTGAATTAGACGAGAATACCGGGTTAATTACCCTGGATGTGAATGTGAGCAATCTGGCTTCGGTTAAGGCGGGTGAACTGACCATCATTGGGGAGCGGGTTAAATGCGGTACTACGATCGGCCTGGCCGAAGCCACTATCGCTGATGAAAACAGTAAGATTCTGGCCTATGGCCATTCCAAATTATTGCTGACCAGAGGATTGCAAACCATCGACCAGATAGCAAGGTCAGCCAATAAGACTCTTCCTCCCAAATTTGGCTAGTTTTCAGCTCTCTGCAAAAGGTCTGTGCGAACACAGGCATCCCGGATCTGGTAGGGCAGGCCCTTAAGGCCCGCTTTCAAAGCAGAAAAGACCAGAGTACGAGCCCGGGCCCGTACTCTATTTGCAAAGACTGGTTTAGCTATTTAATGGCTTTCTCGGCTCTGAGCCGGTCAATGGCATCCCGGCTATACCCCAGTTGCTGTAAAATTTCGTCCGTGTTTTGTCCTATTTCGGCAAATTTATTTTTAACTATGGCCGGAGTATCTGATAATTTTATGGGGTTCCCCATAATCATCAGGTCTTTTCCGGTATCTTTAAAATTCTCCACCGTCATTATCATATTTCTGGCTTTTACCTGGGGGTGCTCACTCATCTCCTGCAGATTCAGAACGGGAGCAAAACAAATATCGTCATCCGCGAAGAATTCTGTCCATTCACTGCATGTCCTGCTTTTCATCTTAGCTTCTATAGTCCGGATCATTTCCTCCTGTTTATCGGCCACCCAAATCTCCAAATCTTTTTTCAGGTATAGTTATTAATTCCTTTCATGTATTAGGCCACCATCATTGACAGTAATTGCATCTTAATTTAACATATTAATAAGTTATTTTAAGTTAGTTTTTGTCTGATCATGTAATTACTTTTGTTCTTTTTTTGTTTAGTTTTGTTTTGCAGTCGAATCCTGCCGGGTAACTGTTTAAAGCGAGGTGATAATAAAGGTTGTTATATGGTAGCTAATTATTGAAATTGAAACAAAAGGAGGAATATTGTGAAACTGTTTAAAAAATTGTTAGTGTTGAGCACTATGCTGGCATTACTTTTTGGTATGTCCATTCCGGCATCAGCGGCAACCAAACCAATCGTTTCCTTTGACGGCAATCCTATTTCAATTTCGTCTGCGTATGGAACCCCTTTTATCGATTCAGCCAACCGGCTGCAAGCGCCCATCCGGGTTATTGCGGAAAAACTCGGGGCAAAAGTTTCCTGGGACCAAAATACCCAAACCGCCATAATTGATGGAACGATCAAGGTCAAAATGGGTTCAAATGAAATCACTACCGCTTATGGAACTATTACCATGGACACAACGGCAGTCAACCAAAACGGCCGGATTTATATTCCGGTAAGGTCGATAGCCAATGCCATGGGGTACGGAGTCAGTGCCACGGCCAAAGATGGTACTATCGCCGCCGATATCACCACCAAAGTCAATCTGACTATAGCTGCGGCAGCAAGCTTAAAAGATGCATTAACCGAGGTAAAAGACTTATATCTGCAAGAAAAACCCAAGACAACCCTGACTATCAACTTCGCAGGATCAGGTACATTGCAAAAACAAATCGAGCAGGGTGCGGATGTTGATCTATTTTTCTCCGCCGCTACCTCTAACATGGATACTTTAAAGAATAAAGGCCTTTTAATTGACAACACGGTAAGGAACGTGCTGGGCAACAAACTCGTCCTGGTTGTCCCCATTGGCTCAAAAGTCCCGGTCAACAGTAGTTTTTCCGTTGTAGCATCCGATTCTTCCATTAAGAAGATTGCTTTGGGAGAACCCCAAACTGTTCCCGCCGGGAAGTATGCCGAAAATGTGTTTACCTACCTGAACATTATGGATAAAGTAAAAGCAAAAGTAGTCTATGCCCAGGATGTTAAGCAAGTACTGAACTGGGTCGAGACCGGCAATGTTGATGCAGGCGTAGTATACCTGACCGATGCCAAAATTTCAACTAAAGTCACTACTATCGCAACCGCCTCGGAAGCGTCTCATACCCCTATTGTATACCCGGCAGCGCTTATTAAATCAACCAATAATTATACTGCTTCAAGGGATTTCCTGAATTTCCTGACCTCAGCTAAAGCTAAAGCCGTTTTTGATAAATATGGTTTTGAAGTTTTATAAATGTTTTAAATAAAGTTATGGAGTAATCGCCATGAATTTTGATTTATCCCCGGCATGGATTTCTATCAAAGTAACTTTTATCGCAACTATCATCGTCTTTTTTCTGGGACTTTCCATAGCATGGTGGATGACCAATTACAGAGGCAGGTGGCAGGGATTGCTGGACGGAATCTTCACCCTGCCGCTTGTCCTCCCTCCAACCGTGGCAGGTTTTGGCATCCTATTATTGATCGGTAAACATGGCCCGGTAGGCAAATTTCTGAACCTGTTCGGCGTAAATATAATTTTTTCGTGGTATGCGGCAGTCATCGCATCAGTAGTAGTCGCATTTCCCCTGATGTATAAAACTTCGAGAGGTGCTTTCGAACAAATCGATGCCAATATTCTCAATGCCGCCAGGACTTTGGGCGTTTCAGAATGGAAGGTATTCTGGCGCGTATCAGTCCCCCTGGCCTGGCCCGGCATAGCAGCCGCCACCGCTCTTTCCTTTGCCAGGTCAATGGGCGAATTTGGTGCCACCCTGATGGTGGCAGGAAGTATTCCCGGCCAAACGCAGACGATACCAATTGCTATTTATTTCGCCACCCTGGGCGGTGACATGAGAGTCGCCTTAATCTGGGTACTGATTATTCTGGCTATTTCCCTGACCGTCATTGTATTGATGAATTATTGGAATAGCGCCCAAAGCAAATTAAAACTTGGCGCCGGGAGGAAATAACATGGGATTATATATAGACATCAAAAAAAAGCTGCCCGGCTTCAGTTTACAGGCCAAGCTGGCCTGCGAGCAAGGCATCATTGGGATATTGGGTGCTTCCGGTTCAGGAAAGAGCATGCTTTTGAACTGTATTGCCGGGCTGATCAATCCTGACGAAGGCAAAATCATCCTGAACGAAAAAACCTTTTACGATTCCACTCAAAAAATAAATTTGGCGCCGAGAGATAGGAAGGCCGGTTTCCTGTTTCAAAATTATGCTCTGTTCCCTCACCTGACGATTGCTGAAAATATTGCTTTTGGTCTGGACGCATTATCCAAATCAGATAAAAATAAAAAAGTAGTCGAATTGATGGAACGGTTTCATATGGCCGGTATGGAAAAACGCTATCCGGCTCAAATCTCAGGAGGGCAGCAGCAGCGCGTGGCGCTGGCTCGGGCACTGGCGGTTGAACCCGAGCTTCTGCTGCTGGACGAGCCTTTTTCCGCCCTGGATAATCACCTGAAAGTTCACATGATGAAGGAAATGCTGGTCTCACTCCACGAATTTCAAGGAAACACCCTGTTTGTTACCCACAATATAGAGGAGGCCTATCGCCTGTGCGACCGTATCGCGGTGTTAAATGCCGGCAGGGTCGAGACGTTAGGCTTGAAGAAAGAAATATTTCAAAGTCCGGCGTCACTGGAAACAGCCAAAATCACGGGATGCAAAAATATTGCCCCAGCCGTTCGCAAATCGGAGCATATGGTTGAGGTCCCGGATTGGGGCATACAGGTCAAAACCAACATGAAGATCGAGCAAGAGCAAGGCTTTACCGGCATAAGAGCAAATCATATAAAATTGGCGGATGACATCAGCCGGGAAAACTGTTTTCCCGTATGGATCACAGAGGAAAGCGAAGCACCGTTTCGCACTACGCTTTATCTCAAAATCGGATCCCAACCAGGTAAATTGGGTGATTTTCATATTCAATGGGAAGTGAGCAAAGATCAACGGGATATAATTAAAAATCTCCCACCGCCCGTCAATATATACATAGACCCAGGAGATGTCTTTTTTGTTCCCAATTAAAAGCGGTCAAACAAATAAAGGCTGGAAGATTGATTTCTTCCAGCCTTTGCTATAAAACTTATTCCCGGCGGTAGGCGGTGGGGTATAGTCAGGGCGCGACTTGCGGAGGCGGTGAGAAACACCCGGCGAAATTGAGCGGAGGATGGGGCCGAGCGGCATGGACGCCGCGAGCGCGACTCTGAACACGGATGTGAATAGGAGCGGTGCCCCATCAGCCGCGCAATGAGCCGTTGGTGTTTCCACTGCCGGAGCATGGAGCAAACGGGCTATGCCTCACCGCCGGCCTCCATAGGCAAATCATTTTCTAAAAGCCAAGCATAAGAACCGCCTGCGAGTACTGAGAGCTGAATTAACTAGCTCAACAGCATCCGGTCATTATCCAGCTCCGTACCACTCTGGTGTCCGAATTGTTCAATCAATCTTTCCACCGTCATGTTTTCTCTTTCCTGGCCTTTAATATCGAGCATTATTTTTCCCTGGTGCATCATAATTGTTCGGCTGCCGAACTCCAATGCTGCTTTCATATTATGGGTCACCATCAGGGTGCACAATTTGTGTTCAGCTACGATATCCCGGGTCAATTGCAGCACTTTTTTGGCTATGGACGGGTCCAATGCAGCCGTGTGCTCATCCAGAAGCAAAAGTTTCGGCTTCACAATGGTAGCCATAAGCAAGGTCAGAGCCTGGCGCTGTCCGCCCGAAAGGAGTCCTACCTTGTTCCCCATGCGGTCTTCCAATCCTAATTGCAGCTCAGCCAAACACTCCCGGAACATTTTAGCATCGGCTTTACCGATACCGGGTCTGAGCCCCCGGGGCTTACCCTTGGCGTAAGCAATGGCTAGATTTTCTTCGATGGTCATATCAAAAGCCGTACCCAGCAGGGGGTTTTGAAATACGCGGCCCAGATAGCGGGACCGTTTATACTCGGGCCAGAAGGTCACATTCATGCTGTCAAGCATGATTTTGCCCTTATCTATAGCACAAACCCCGGCAATACAATTAAGCAAGGTGGTCTTGCCGGCGCCGTTGCCGCCTATGATAGTTACAAACTCGCCATCCTCCAGCGTCAGGCTTAAATCATCAATAGCCAGATTCTCATTGGTAGTACCCTGGCCAAAAATTTTGCTGATATTGGAAATTGTAAGCATTATGCCTGACCTCCTTGCTTATTCCCGCTTCTCCTCTTCTTAAGTAACATTAAATATCTTGTTAATACCGGCATTATCTTCTTTTTAAGCGAAATCATATGTCCTTTGATGACCGGCATGGCCATGGCAAGAGCAACAATTACCGCCGAAACCAGTTTGAGGTCGGTGGGCGGCATTCCCATTTCCAATGCAAAAGCTATAATCAGACGGTAAAGTATGGCACCCAGTATAACCGCAATGAGTCTTCGTAATAAAGGCCTGCTCCCAAAGATTACTTCACCAATGATGACCGAAGCCAGCCCGATGATTACCATACCAATTCCCATGCTGATATCAGTAAAGGTTTGATACTGGGCCAGCAGGGCTCCGGACAGAGAAACCAGACCGTTGGCTAAAGCCAGCCCTATAAGTATGGTAAAATCGGTGTTGACTCCCAGGGCGCGGACCATTTGCTCATTGTCACCGGTCGCCCTCAAAACGAAACCAAACTTGGTTTTCAGGAATAAAAACAACATAATCAAAATAATCAGAAGTATCACCGTAGGCAAAATCAGATGGGAATAATCGGCCGCTCTAGTGTTTTCCAGCACGGTTTCAAACATATCGAATACGGTAGTTTTATTAAGCAAAGGGATGTTGGGTTTATTGCCCATTACCTTTAAATTGATGGAGTAAAGCCCCAGCATAACCAGAATACCGGCCAGCAAAGGCTGAATCTTTAGTTTGGTGTGGAGCAGAGCAGTTACCGAACCAGCCACACACCCGGCGGCAAAAGCGGCTCCTATCCCTGCCAAAGGTTGGCCTCCGGTACACAATATCGCTGAGAAAGCTGCTCCCAGGGTAAAACTGCTGTCAACTGTCAGGTCAGGTATATCCAGCGTTCGAAATGAGATAAAGACCCCCAGGGCCATAATGGCATATATAATACCCAGTTCCACCGAACCCTGCAGCGACAATAAACTCATAACGATGAACTCCTTTATAAATAAATATGTGTTAAGTATACCAGCAATTGTTTAGATTTAACCAGCCAGTAGCGGAGACTTCACATCTCCGCTACCTCTGTTGGAATTATTAAATTTCTAATTTATTTCGCGAAAATCTGGGAGGCTTCTTTTAAAACATCCCCGGGGATGGTAACTCCTATGGCTTTAGCGGTATCCTGGTTGATATAGATGTCCATATCGGACATGGTCTTAACTGCAATATCTCCAGGCTTTTTACCTTTCAAAATCTCAACTGCCATTTTGGCGGTCTCCTGACCCAGGACCGGATAATTTATACCATAAGTAGCCAGGCCACCATCCTTGACCATGGAATCAGCACCTACATATACCGGTACTTTAGCTTTGTTGGCTACTTGGGTCACTACCGGCATGGCTGAGGCTATGGTATTGTCAATCGGTGAAAAAATAGCATCCACTTTGCCTGCCAGTGAACTGGCCACCTGCTGTACCTCGGAGGAATTGGTTACCGTACCTTCCACTACGGTCAAACCGTTCTTTTTAGCATATTTTTTCAAATCTTCAACCACCGCCTGGGAATTGGTTTCACCGGAATTATATAGCGCTCCTACGGTTTTGATATCGGGTGTAATCCGTTTGGCCAATTCCATGATTTTTTCAGCCGAGACCGCATCAGAGGTACCGGTAACATTTTTACCCGGCTTCTCCATGCTGCTCACCAGGCCTGAGCCCACCGGATCGGTACAAGCGGAGAATACAATGGGAATATCTTTGGTTTCACCCACCGCAGCCTGGGCTGAAGGAGTAGCAATGGCGACAATCAAATCATATTTATTATTAGCAAACTTCTGACAGATAGTCTTAAGATTAGTCTGTTCGTTCTGAGCATTCTGATAATCAATGGTAATATTCTCCCCGTCCTTGTAGCCTTCCTTGGCCAGTTCAGCTATAAAAGATTCTCTGATCGTATTAAGGGACGGATGTTCTACTATTTGTACTATACCAATCTTCAGTTTTTCCTGTTCGTTGCTATTGGCAGAGTCCTTCTGACTTGATGAACACCCTGACAATGACAGCAGTAATAAGGTCGACATACACACCAGAGCAATAATTCTTGACAACTTTTTCATTACAAAATTTCCTCCCTGTCAAATTATATTTGTCCCGGGTGTCCTTCCCTGCGGGCCCTCAAGGTGTATAACAACAAAAAACACCTGTCCTAATTAAGGACAGGTGTCAAACCTGCGGTACCACCTTACTTGATGCATTACACGGAACGCATCCCCTCTTACAGAGTGCCATCACACCCATCGCCCTTTAACGCTGGCTTTTGCGTCGGAAGCTACTGAAACCCTTACGGCTCGTTCACTCCGCCCTCGGAGGCCCATTTGTCCACTCCATTTCCTGCCGGGATTCCACCTTTCCCGACTCTCTGCAAGGCTGGCTTTGTGGTTTTACTTCCTCGTCAACGGTTTACAAAATTATACTCAACCAAACCAGGGTTTGTCAAGACACGAACCGACAATTGTGTTGTTAATCAGTAATACCTTAATCAGTAGCAATGTCATAGTATAATTTTTCAGGGAAAACGTCATCCAGAATAAAGATATAATGGGAACCATAAATAATTTCCGTCATGCTATCGCTGTGCTTGCTGAAACATCGTCTCAAAATATCTTAAGGCCGCCGGTGTCTCTCTCCGAAGCGCGAACCTAAAAAACAACGCTCGAAAAATGCACGGGAATGCTAGGGTGAAATGGCTCAAATGGGATGCTTCCATTTTTGATTGGCTTGGTAATGTTTCTTACTTGCACCTGCACTGTGCGATTAACGATGCCACCGGTCGTATCTTAGCTCTCTATTTTGAAAAGGAAGAAACTTTAGAAGGTTATTGTGAATTATGTCCCATTTTCAAGAAAGGCAACTTCTGCATCAATCAGTTCTTTCAACTTACGTAGCTCCCGTTCCGTTAAAGTTACGCCTTTTCCTATTTTCTCATGCTTGGAATCCCAGTCCCGGATGTCGTATTTTGGCTCCGCGCCGTTCCAGCTAATGCGGTTGAGCTCTTTGCGCCACCCCTTGCTGCTTTTTGATATCACGCCGAGTTCATTAATAATTTCAAATTTAAAATCATTTTTAGCCGTCATGTATTCGGTCTCCTTTAATCCGCCATAATTCTCCATGCCGGCTGGTTGCCCGTAGCTTTTGAGCCCCGCCTTTCAAAGCTATAACGCAATTCACATTTACTGAGCATTTGCTCGACCTGTTTTTTATTTTCATTATAAAAAGGCACCCATATGATTCCGGACTGCGTGCGATTATCAATGTACCTGACGCCTGCTTCTTTAAGCGAATCGACAAGAGAATTTCCCCTTGACGGTATTGATTTTTTTGGTGCTACATGAATTTTCTGATTTTCTCTGATGACAGAAATAGAAGATGCTTGTTCAATTCTTTTTGTTGACTCTTTTTGTGCCTTATTTTGCAGTTTTACTGACGGCGAATTTGGAGCAATCGTTATTTGCGCAAACATCTTGCCGTCCTCTTTTGCAGACATCACACTTTCCGGCTTTTGCATCACAATAATGCCAGCTTTATTCGGAACATTTGTAGCTATACCATCGTTTTCTGCGTTCCATTCATCCAATATCTGTGCTGCGCGGATTTTTACGCAATCGAGCAGTTCTGATGCTGGTTGCACTGCGGGCTTATTCAAGACTGTTTCAGGAAAGATACCGTATTCGCTCAATTTATATTTGACCCTCTCCATTGTCTTATTCGGATCGCGATAATATTCGCTTCCCCGAATACGGATAAAGCGCCAGCCTATCCGCTCTAAAACTGCTTGGCGTTCCATATCGGCGCGAACCTTTTCATCGCCGCTGTGGAACGTTTCGCCATCGCATTCCACGGCAACGCTACCACCCTTGTACAATACAACCATATCAATGCGGTAAGAACCCACCTGCCACTGCTGCACCAAGTGATAACCAGAAGCGACCAACGCCTTGCCAACGGCTTCCTCAAACGGCGACTCTGCTTCTCTTTCGACTTGTTCTGCCAATTGAGCAAACGCCCTAGGGTTTCCTGCGTATTCCAACAAATCACGGCGCAGGTCGCCGTTTTTTAAATCTCTCGTATAATCGAGGGAATGCACTATCCATAACTGATCCCTGGCTCGGCTGGCAGCGACATTGTATCTTTGTTTTCTTGATTGATCAGCACCTTCACCGGCCATGTTAAGAGGACCATCGCCCTCATTACTGTCGACCAAAGAAAGAAATATCACATCGCGCTCATCACCTTGAAAGTGTGAGGCATTACCGCACAGGATCTGTCGCTGTTCAATAACAGCAAGGTCGATTTTCCGCAAAATAATTTGCTGTATCTTTTTTGCTTGCTCATCCCCCAGGAGTGAAATCACACCAAAGCTCATGTCGTTGTATTCCTTTTGCTCCATGCAGGCCATCATCAGAGCCACGATTGTCTCTGCTTCTTTTGTATTAATTTTCTGCCTACCCTCTCGAATTCCGTTATCTACTCTAAATGTTACAACCGGAGGAGACAGTACACTGCTCCCAGCATCCCGCAGCGGTTTGATTTTATATTCATAGGACAACTTGTTGCTGTAACCGATAATATCCGGAAGGCATCTGAAATGCTCACGCAACATTAATGGCTGGAACGTGGTTCCAGCAATGTCATAGAGAGATGTCTTTGCGTCGTACAGATGCCAAGCGGGAATAATGCCTTTGATGTACATATCACGCAATGCATTCATCTTGTCGATATCCACGCCTACAGCCATTGGGCTGACCTGCTTATCGTCCCCCACAATAATTATCTTTTTTGCCATATACACAATGCCAAGCGCCGAAATATCGGATTGGCTAGCCTCGTCAATAATAATAACATCGAAGGAGTTGCGGGCAGGGTCAAGGCTTTCCATAGCCTTGTTAACCGTCATAATCCAGGCAGGAACAGCCCTCTGGCATACCGCCATCAATTCCCGCGCCTGTTTTTTTAGCGCCGGGGCGTTTTTTCCGGTTCCTTTTCCAATTTTTCTGACCGTAAGTTTCCATCCCATCAGCGCCTGCCGCATACTCAAGTTGCGCTCTGTTCGGAGCATCAGATGATGCCACGCCCTGTCGGATGCAACTCTCACGGTGGCCTTGCGCAGCTCTTTGTCCAGCATAACCGCTTTATGCTGTAATTCTTCAAAGGGTTCTGAGATTATAGAGTCGATAATTCCCGCAAACTGTTTCCATTTCCAGGCGTCCTCGATAGTCTTGGGACAATCTATATTCCCGTGAATGCCCGCGCGATTTCGGATCGCGTTCGCCCATTCTGGGGCAATAGGTGCTATGATAGCCAATACTTCTTCACGGGATGCTTTGAGCGAACTTTTGGCGTACAGCTCGGACAACTGTCGGTAACAACACCCATATACTTCAGCCTCTCCATGCTCAACTGCACTGCACAGCGAATTACAGATAGAAGAACGCCTGCGCTCTCCTTCGTTCAGAGTCCGGATCGTCTGATTTTTGCGCTCCTCAATACCGCATAAAATCATCAGCTGATTGGCCAGTTCAATGTAATGTGGCAGTATCTTGTGAGCTGTGCAGAGCATTTTTTCGGTATGGGTTAACTCGGACTCCATCTCCGATTCGCAAAAAATCGCTTCGGAATTCAGCCCGGCCTGCCTGACAAGCCGCAGCAGTTTTGCGTATTCATTTTGATACCAGTTCAGATAACGTTCAATATTAGGAATGGTCTGCAGCCCGATTCGCTCAGGCTCGTTGTCTAGTGAGAAAAATTCTGGCGCGCCATGCGTAGACATCAGCTCATCCCATAACAAAGCCACCTGACTTCTTTTTTCCTCAAGCGTTAATCGATATTTCACCAACATGCAATCATTTTCCGACATAATTAGTGCCCCATTAATGCTGACGCCTAAAAACAAAGTTTTCAAAGGCTTATTAAACAATAAATCAATCTTTGAAATTTTTCCTTTCTTGCGAAAAACTTCTATCAGCCGTTGCAGATGCGACTGCAAGTGTATCGCTGCAGCTTCAGGGGCAATTTCAATGTTTTTTCCGGTCATTTGAGTGACAATAGAATCAGCATAAGCCGCTGCATCCTCAATAGCGCTGACCAGCATCTCCCATCTTTGGCGGTATCCGCCCCCCTTGCGGCCGTCCACAGCGGCATAAATCATCCAACCGTCAATGCTTTTGAAAGTGTTTGCATATTGTACGAGTTGTCCCAGTGTTTCCACGGTCGGATTTTGGATCATCGTAATAACACCTGAGCCGCTGTTTACAAATACAGCTTTTTTGTCCGGTTGGATATCTATTTTAAGGTTTAGTACAGACGCGATTTGCGTAATGATGGATCTGGATTCGGCGGCCTGGTGCAGCTCCTTTTCAAATACTGATGGTAGAAAAAGGCTGTCAGGAGACGGGATACCACAGGCCAACTCCTGCTCCTCCGCTTCCGTCAATCCGGCGTTGCTTCGATAAAGCTGAATAAGCTGCTCAACAGTAGCGGGCAATGGGTGGTAGAGTTTAACTTTTCCAGGTATGTATGACATTTTTCCTGCGTTGGCGTTTACAAATTCGGCAGCTTCTGCGGGGGAATAGCTGTTTCCATTAAACACAATAGGTTTAAATTCTCTATATTTAATGGTATAAATTCTTTTTCGAACCTCAGCAAGTTGATTGATGATCGCTACACGCTGACGTGTTCCCGAATCAACCCGTTTTTTTAGCTCGTTTGCCGTATGCCTCGACATATATTCCGAAATGCCGTCAACAGAGCGGACCATATCCTGATTGGTATCATCCAGAACCGAAACACATAGATCTTTAATTTCGTCCGGCACCTTTTCTTTAAGCACGGAAAGTGCCTTTTTAGTATGGCTGGTAACTAGAACATTTTTTCCCTGCGCCAGAAAATGCCCGAGTAGATTTGCAATGGTATGGGTTTTCCCAGTTCCGGGAGGTCCCTGTACCAAAACAGCATTATAATGTTCTATACGTTCGGCGATTTCAAGCTGCTCTCGGTTCGCTTCTTTCGAGAGCAGAATCGGTAGGCTTTCGCCGTTTAAAGCAGCAAGCTGTTCTTCTATTGTTGGTTCGTGGTTGTTCTCAGGAATCTCAACCATGCCTCCGGCCACTAAATCCGTGAGATGTCCGGGGACATAGCCAGTGTTCTCAATATTTTTAATGATATCCTCAATTGCTTTCAATGTACCATCAATGCGCTTACGGATAAAAAACACAGGATCTAATGTAGTAATAAGTCTATCTCCGCTGCTGATTTTATCCCTTTCATTTGCAATGAATCGGCTGTCGGAGCAGAGCCGATGCGTTAGAATTTTCAAAAAATCCGGAGAATCATTACGATCCAACGGATGATAAAAATTTTCATGCAAATCTTCGCTGAGCTGCTTTACCGCACCGTGATCGATTTCGCTCATCTCTTGTAGAAGTAATGCATAAAGCTCAGGCTCGCTATCCGTATCGTGAATGCTGATCACATTTGTTTTGGCGTCAAATTGCAGCTTTACACGTTTAAGCAATATCGGGTGGTTAATGGTATCGTTGCCTGTTTCCTTTACGATTCCGTTGCCTGCCATCAATTCTAGCGTTTCCGAATCACGTTCCAAATCGGTATATAGTTCAAACAACTGGGCAAAGAAACGCCGTATCCTGTTAATAGCACGCTGCTTTTCGGCCCAAACGGTTCTTTGAGCAGTCCATTTTTTAAAGGCTTGTATCCGTTGCACTGAGTCGCTGAATTGCTCGGGCGGCTCTTCATCGGGATTTGGGGAAACATTATCAGATGAAGTCTTTTTTACTTTTACTTCATTTGCATAGCGATCCCAGCCCGGCTTCAACCATGCTTTCAAAATATCAGGCGGCTCCTGACAGCGCTGGAAATTCGGTTTTTTCACTGTAAGCAAAACAGTGTTGTCATCCGCTTCTTCTTCCACTCTGTCCCGATAAAAAATTGCAATATTTTCGGGGTCATCAGGAATATCTTTCAAATAGCGCGTCCAAATTTGTTCATTGACATCGGTAACAACTCGATATTTCAGCGCGCAAAGCTCTTTTATATATTTGTATAAAGCAATTACTTTCTCTTTGGATTCCATGTAAGCACCTCTTTTTTGGAAGACGACGAGATCGCTTTCCTGTCTTTCCATCTCGTTTTATACAATGAGCACAAGCTCATAGCATCCTGATATTTTTAATGTGCTTTTTTACTGCCTTGTAGCCATCTATAGGCTTCTGCGCATTTTGGGGATATAGCCTATACATCGCCAAGGGCGGAATAAGCCTCAATTCGCTCGTGCTTGCACAGCAACTGTACCCGCCTTACAGAAATACCCCATTTCAACGGGGCTTCCTTTACGCTGATATATTATTACATGGTTTCGCCTCTATAGATCAGTATGGCAATATTATACAGCTCTGGAACGTACACTACAAGCTAGTATTCGACAATAATATTGTTGATCAGTGATAACGTCACAGTATAATTCTTCAGCGAAAATATCACCCTCAGAATAAAGATGGGAAGATGAATTTAGAAACCAGCAAATAAAAGCAAGAAAAATAACTATCATCGAAGAACTATAAGCGGGTCGGTCACATTTTTTCAGCTTTTCTGCATAAACCATTTTCTGTTTTTTATTGTATTAAAGAAGGTAATCTGGAAGATTTGTGGAAGTTATACTGTATAAAATACTATTAGGAAAGATAATGATGAATGACCTAATTGAAGTAATAGGAATTAAGTCGGAAAATTGCATAAATTGTCACCAGTGCATAGCTGTTTGCCCGGTTAAGGTATGCAGCAATGGCAGCGGTGAGGTGGTGAAATTCGATACAGCTCTGTGTATAGGCTGCGGGCGCTGTATAGATGCCTGCATCAAGAGCCATGGCGGAGATATGGAAAAAAGCGCCCGTTTTCCCATTGATGATGCCGCTCAGTTTGTGGAGGATCTTGACCATCAGGAAATCGTAGCTCTGGTAGCCCCTTCAGCCCAATGCAATTATAATCTTCCTCAATTGATAACCGGCTTAAAACTTCTGGGAATTAAGGCGGTGTATGATGTCGCACTGGGAGCGGAAATAACCGTGGCCTGTTATCATGCAGCAATGACTTCAGGCCGGGCCAGGCTGCCTCTGATCGGTTCCAGCTGCCCTGCTATTGTCCGCTATATAGAATTACACCACCCGGCCCTGATCGGACATCTGGCTCCTACCGGCAGTCCGGTATACGATATGGCCATTTATGTGCAATCCTTGCATCCTGATGCCCGTCTGGCCTTTATTTCTCCCTGCCTGGCCAAGCGGCGTGAATTTCATGATAGTAAAGTGGTACAGTATAATGTCATCTACCAATCCCTGGATAGAATTTTCAATGACCGTAACATAAATTTGTCCCTGCTGGACGACGGTCATTTTGATAATACCGTTGCAGCCGGAATGGCCGCTAATTTTTCCACTCCCGGCGGCTTAAAGGAATGTTATTTACACCATTACCAGACCACCCCGGGCAGTGCTATCAGTAAAATTGAAGGTCCTCTGGTATATGAAAAATATCTTTCCGACCTTGAAAACGATATTAAAACAGGGCAGCCCGGCTTGCCTCTTCTGGTTGATATTTTAAGTTGCGAAAAAGGCTGCAATATGGGAGCCGGCTGTATTAACCGGGCCAAAAGCATCAATAACATCGAAACCACCATGACTATCCGCGCTGAAAGAGCCAGCCGAGATGCGGTGCAGGAAGAACAAATAGCCTTATTTATACAAGATGCACTGGCTGAATATAATTTCGACTATTATTACCGGGATTTATCCTATCGCAATCAAATTAAGATCCCCAGCACAGCTGAGTTTAAACAAATCTATACTCAGATGCACAAAGCGGAGGAAAGAGATTTCCGCAACTGTGCCGCTTGTGGCTATAATTCGTGTCAGATGATGGCTATTGCCATTTTCAACGGTTTAAACAAAGTGGAAAATTGCCACTTATACCAGGAAAAAGAGTTGCGTCAGGAACAAGATGTCTTAAATAATATGGTTGATGAACTGGAAGCCCTGAATACTCAATTGCAGGAAGAATTCATGGAACGTAAACAGCAGGAACAATTGTTAGTGCAGAATTCCAAGCTGGCAGCAATGGGAGAAATGATTGGTATGATAGCCCATCAGTGGCGCCAGCCGTTGTCATCCATCAGTACCCTGGCCGGCAACCTGAAAGTTTTGGTCGATTTGGACATGTTTGATCAGGAACAATTTATAGCTTTATTGGCCGAAATCAACCAGCATGCGCAATACCTGTCACATACTATCAATGATTTCAGACATTTCTTTAAACCTGATAACGCCCAGGATACTGTTATTATGAATGATGTGATCAACAGTACCTTGGGAATCATCGGTAAATCTTTGGAATATAAGCATGTCAAACTTATCAAGGACTATGCCTTTACCAATCCAATTTTGACCTACCCCAATGAATTGATGCAGGTATATATGAATATTTTAAAAAATGCCTCCGATGCCTTTGTTGAAAACGAGACTAGTCAGCCCCAGATAATTATCCATGGCTATGAAAAAAATAATTATCAGGTGGTGGATATAATTGATAATGCCGGCGGAATCCCCCATGATATAATAGATAAAATTTTTGAGCCGTATTTTTCCACCAAAGGTGCAAGTGTAGGTACCGGTCTGGGGCTGTACATGTCTAAAATAATAGTTGAAGAACATTGTCACGGTAAACTCACTGCCAGAAACCTGGATAATGGTGCATGTTTTACTATTGAACTACCGTTTTAAGGCAAAGGGGCACTTGAGTGATCAACGCCCGGGAAATTAAAAAAGCGGCACAGGGAATAAGTGTCTTATACGTTGAGGATGATAATGATTTAAGGCAGAATACCGCCCGGCTGCTTTCTACCCTTTTCAGCAGTGTCACCACCGCTGAAGACGGACAAGACGGTCTGGCAAAATACCAACAGACCACTTACGACCTGGTCCTGACCGATATTAACATGCCTGGTATGAATGGGGTCAAAATGGCAGAGCAAATCAAGTTTTTAAACCCCGGGCAGGTAATAGTTGTGATATCCGCCCATGATGAAGCCGGCTATTTGCTGGATCTTATCAATCTAGGGGTGGATTATTTTATCTTGAAACCACTTGATCTGAATCAGTTTTTGACCGTACTGGACAAAGCCATCCGCTTGACCAGGTACACCCTTATGCAAAAAAATTATCAAAAAGACCTGGAAGAAACGGTGGAAAAGAGAACCCGCGAGTTAACCGAGGCCCTTAATATGGTCCAGGAAGTAAGCAGCGAAGTGGTGCAAAGGCTGACCGCGGCGGCGGAATTAAGAGACGGTGATTCCGGATTGCATAATAGGCGTCTGGGCATATACTCTCCCCTTCTGTCCCAGGAATTAAATATGCCGGCTGATTTTGTCGAATCTATCGCCTTTGCCGCACCACTGCACGATATTGGCAAAATAGGCATATATGACAACATATTGCTCAAAGCGGGACCGTTGACCAAAGCAGAATTTGAAATCATGAAAAACCATACCTTGACCGGTGCCAGCATAGTTGCCCAATCCAAACAGCAAAAAATCCAAATGGTCGAATCTATTGCCTTAACCCATCATGAACGTTGGGATGGTTCCGGCTATCCCCGGGGATTGATCGGTGAACAGATACCAATGGAAGGTAGAATAGTAGCCATTTGCGACCAGTATGATGCCCTGAGAAGCAAAAGGCCTTATAAACCTGGTTTTACCCATTACCGCACTATGGAAATAATAACCTGCGGCGATGGAAGAACCCGTCCGGAATTCTTTGATCCCCGGGTATTGAATGCCTTCGTCAAGCTTGCTCCGCAATTCGATCAGATTTTCCGCGCCAATCAGGATTAACCCTCCAATTTGATTTTCTTTTTTAATTTTATCATTATATCTGGCCGGTTCGGCCGTTTGGAATAATTTGATCGGGTGAACAGCCTATAATGAACCAGGGTTGTCAGAAAAACGGTTCTTTTGACACCCCT
>CALLZZ010000574.1 GCA_937858235.1 uncultured Clostridia bacterium | reverse complement strand
CGCTCAACCAGCGGTCGGCAAGTCCTACGAAAACACAGTCCAGCAATGAAAAATATACTTTCCGTGTTTGGCTTCTGCGCCTCGGTATGATCGGGGACGAGTTTAAAACCGCCCGTAAGCATCTGCTGGATCATCTGGAGGGCTGCATCGCGTGGAAAGACCCGGCACAGGCCCAAAGGCAAAAGGAACGGCTGCGTCAGAAGCGGGAGGCGGAGCGTCAGCAGACACAGGCTCCCCCGGAAGAAGCGGTGCCGGAACCTATTATGGAAGCGGAGGACGAGCAGTCCCCCGCTTTTACTATGTCCATGTAGAAGGGAGAACGTATGAAAAGCAAACTGTATATCGCCTATGGCAGCAATCTTAATCTGCCGCAGATGGCGCACCGGTGCCCATCCGCCAAGGTGGTGGGGGCATCCGAAATCAAGGATTATGCCCTTGTGTTCCGGGGCGGCCGAAACGGAGCCGTTGCCACCATTGAGCCCTGCGAGGGTTCCTCCGTCCCTGTTTTGCTGTGGAAGATCACGCCGAAGGATGAAGCGGCGCTGGATGTTTATGAGGGCTTTCCCCGGTTCTATGACAAGGAACTGATGGAACTGCCACTGGATGGACAGTCGGTGTCCGCCATGGTCTATGTGATGACGCCGGGGCATCGCTTGGGGTATCCCTCGGACTATTACTACAACACCATCCGTGAGGGCTACAAAACCGCGGGCTTTGACACCGCTGTTCTGGAGCAGGCGGTGGACTATACCGAGCAGCTCATGGAGAGTGAGCCGGAGCCGGAACAGCAGAGTCTATTCGGCTTTGGCGGTCTGAAATGGTGGTGACGGCATGGCAGATCCCGCAACCATCGCAGCTGTTGTAAAAGCCGCCGCTACCGCGCTCTCGGATGAACGCACCCGGAAAACCATCTGCTGGATCATTGCCGCCGTCCTGTCCCCGCTGATTTTGGTCGTCGTGCTGGTCTGCTCCTTGCTTTCCGGCACCACAAACCACAACAACACCGCCGTGGAGCTGTGCTTTCACGGCGGTGTCATTCCGGCGAGTATGCCTGCGGAGTACCGGGAATACATCGGGGATATGCGCCAGAGCTTCACCCTCATAGACAATGCCATCGATAACGTGAACGCAGAGATGGAGGACGGCGACAGCCTTGACAATTACCGGGTCAAGGCAATTTTTTATTCTCTGTTCTTCGGCGCAGCGTCCCCCTCCCGACTGGAACACCGGCGCTATGTGGACTGCTTTGTGACGTATGAGGAACGCACCCGCACCGTGGAGAACGGCGACGGCACCACCTCGGAAGAAACCTATACCGTAGCCGTACCCATCACCTCTCTGCCCGCTGTCTACAACAACATCCGCGCGCTGTTCGGCAGAGCCGTCACTTATGAGGATCAGGCCAACGCCAATGAAATCTATTACCGCGCCCGATACGGCACTGGCGCGCCCATGGAAGATGACAATTCCGGGCTGTGGGAGGACTGGACGCCGGATCAGATGGACGGTTTTTATTCCGATTTGCCTGTCGGAGAAGCGGGTGCACAGGCTGTCCGGCTGGGGCTTTCCCGCCTTGGCGACCCTTATTCGCAGGAGCTTCGCGGACAGGGCAGCTACACCGACTGCAGCTATCTTGTGCAGTGGGTGTACAAAAAGCTGGGCGTAAATCTGCCCGGCACGGCTGCGGCGCAGGGAAAATATTGCGTAGACAACGGGCTGACGATTCCCAAATCTGGTCTTGCTCCCGGCGATTTGGTGTTCTGGAGCCACAAGCCCAACGGCCGCTTCATGAACATTACCCACGTTGGCATCTACGCCGGGGACGGCAAGGTGGTGGACGCATCCTCCTCGAAAGGACAGGTCGTCTACCGGGATTTGTTTGATTCCGGCAAGCAGGTTCTGTATGCAAGACCCTACGCGGAAGTGCCGGAAGCCTCCGCCTCCGGCTTGATTTCTCCGCTGGGTAAGAACTGGCGCTCCATGGTGACCTCTGAATTCGGCGGCAGGACGGACCCGCTCACCGGCGAGTGGGCGGGGCATTCCGGTATTGATCTCGGCGCATCGAAAGGCACCTCCATCCGTGCGGCACAGGCGGGAACAGTGAAAACCGTAGTCTATGGCAGCACCGGCTACGGCTATTATCTCACCATTGACCACGGCGGCGGGCTGGTCACCTTATACGGTCACTGCTCTGAGATTCTCGTCCGTGAGGGGCAAACCGTGAAAGCCGGGGAAACCGTTGCCAAGGTGGGTTCCACCGGGCGCAGCACCGGAAACCATCTGCACTTTGAGGTGCGGGTGAACGGTGTAAAGCAGAATCCGAGAAGTTATCTGCCATGAATTTAAGAAGGAAGGAATGGTTTTATGAGCGAAAAGAAGATTAAGGTACTCAAAATTGAGCCGGGGCAGGCGCCCCAGGTCAAGGAAATTCAAAATGACCTTGCCAGCCTGCAGGCGGAGGTGGGCGGCCTGATTGAATGCATCAGCTTTCCCAACGGCTGCGTTGCCGTCTGCAATGAGGAAGGCAAAATAAACGGAATGCCGCCCAACAGGCGGCTGGGCGCGGACATTATCTGCGGTCCGTTTTTT
>CALLZZ010000573.1 GCA_937858235.1 uncultured Clostridia bacterium | reverse complement strand
ATACATATATTGTAAAGTCTATTATCCCTCTGTTAACTTTTAGCTCTGGTTCCCACGTAAAAGATATATTGTTAATTACAATGTCTTCCACAAATGCGGTTTCTTCCTCTTCTGCTATATAATGTTTTGGCAAGGATTTTAAAAAATCCGTTACTTTATCAGTAAGGCTTTTCATATCCCTATATCGTTTTGCAATGCAGCTAAACATATAATCGTAGCTTCCACCCTCGTTATACCCTTCCATCGTTTTTCCAAGATCTGTGCTGATGCGTGCATATACAAGATAGGGCTTCGTAGATTCTTCTGGCGCATTCGTAGGATACACGCTATTTTCAAGCTCCGGGACGCTCCGTATTAGTTCGGCCCTTAATGCCGTTTCCATTACTTCAGCCCTGCCTTTCTTAATTCTGCATCTATTTTCGTCTGCATAGTGCCAATAATGGTGCTTTCAATGTTCCGGGTATTCTGTTTAAAACTTTTATGAACAAACCTAAACCCCGGAATGTAATTACCACTCCGCGAAAAATAACCATACTCTTGAGATACCGGGTAGTAGCCCTTAACTTCACCATATTTACCACTTTTTTTCTGAAAAATATCATTCATCCTCGGGTCGAAAATAATTCTATATACTTTCTTCCCTTTGCTATGCGATTTCTCTCCCCTGAGGATGATTCCTTTTCTCAAATTTCCGGTTTCATATGGTGCCTTTTCTTTGGATACCTTCTGCACGGCAGTCATTGCCTTTCGTGATGCCGATGTCACATATTTTTGTGGGACTTTCCCGAGTTCTTCAATGCTTTTTATAAGCTTCTCCATGCCATCTACCCTAAAATATATACTCATTCGTCCACCAGCTTACAGTAGCAGAGCAGATCGCGGTTTAGAGACTTTACATTTATAGCAGATAGGATCTCGTACATCTCATCGCCATGTTTTATCCGCATAGTGTTTGTAATTCCGGGAGTATATCGGCAATTAAATTTTACTTCGACTTTCGTATTAGTAGTAAGTGATGCAAAGTATTCATTGCCTAAAATAGGTTCTTTGCTCGCCCACACCGTCTTTACAATCTCCCATGTGTCGTATGGCTCACCGTATTTATCGTGACCGGTCACACGTTTTAAAAACTGTATCTTCTGTCGCTTATCAGTCATAGGCATAGCCATACTCAGACGATAGCGTTAAATGATGCTTCAGGCTATCGTAGCTCTCGGCAAATCGGCTGGACAAATTAGGATCCTCATACCCAAAATGGGCCTTACAGTACACCGTAATAGCCCTTTTGATCAGAGGATCCTCATCAATAATCTTAGATTTTTGCACTCCACTTAATGCGAGGTCAGCTTTGGCAGCATCTATCAGGTCTGATATCTCGGTATCTAAATCAGTTCCGGATACTCTTAATGCGTCCCTGACATCATCAATCATTCAACCACCTCCAAAAAAGGGGATTGCTCCCCTCCTTAAGCCGACGTCTTTTTGGTAACAGTGACAAGACTGTTTTTGTCAATAACCTTACCATCGGCCAGCAAAATAGCCTTGGTGACCTGATCGTCGGTATCGTTATCTTCATATCTCTTTACGGTCATATTATAATTAAGATTCAGCAGGTAATCACTGAAATTAAACAGGAAAGCTACAACAGTATCCGCCGTCGGCACGGCATTAGACATATAGTCGTTTAAGACAACAGTTCTGCCAAGCAGGGATCTTTCCGGACGCCCTGAAATACCATAACTGACTCTGGCAATCGGCTGCCCATTACCATCAACCATACCAACAAAACTCATAAATGTTTTCTTAGTCATGCACCACACCGCACCGTTTTCATAAGCCAATGGCAAAGCAGCTTCTGCATCTACCAATGTTTTATAGTCAGGCTCCTTGCTTGCAGCGATATCAATGTTCTGCCCTTCCGCAACGGTTTCTGCCAGTACGCCCTTGGGCTGGCCAACGCCGGTTCCAGAGATAATTGCCTGCTCAAGTGCCTTGGTCATCGCTTCTGCAATGTTATTAATAATCGTGGTTTCAAAAATTCCAAGAGTTACGACGCTAACCTCAAACGACACAGAGACTGCGCAGCGTAGCTTATAGTAAGCAAACACAACGCTTCCAGTTGCCTTCTTCTGCTTGTCGCTTCCAGTGCCTTCTGCTGTCCATGTTGCGACGGGCTTTGCACTGGAAGTAGGTACGGATACGCCACCCTGATACCCGGTCTTGGTCACCAGAGGAAGGATCATACCTGTAGATTCAAGTTTTTCGACTATCCTCTGCAAAATGGTCGTAGGTATAACGGATCCTACATCGGATGTTTTGGTATTAGCGTCCGCATTCACAAATTTCCCCGGTATAGGAGATCCATTCAGGACGTAATTCATAAAGGACTTTCTGTATTCTATCGTATTATACATATCTGGCTTTTCGATGTTGCCGATTTCCACTGTGTCAATCACCTTTCCTTCCACATTTCTGCTGTAGTTCTGGATGTCAACTATGGGCTTACTGTCTTCCAAAGACTTCAAATTTGCTTGTGCCTTTGCAGCTTCGTTATAATCAGTGTCAAGCTTTTTAATTTCCTCCATTACGTCTTTTGCTTCTTTCGCCTTTCCACCATCAATCAGCTTCTGCGCTTGATTTACAAGCTTCCCTCTTTTATCCAAATACTGCTTTTTATCCATTCGTTATTTCCTCCTTCAATTTAAGTAGGTCAAGTTCTTGCTGCAATAAAAAAGCCGGGTCATTGTTCTTACCGCTCAGTTTCCTAACGCTGTTCTTGATTTTTTCAATGGTACTATGTGGGATCCCGCCAACACTGTTTAGCAATTGCGGTTCTTTGCCAAACATCACTTTATCGATAAATTTATTTTTGACCGCCTCTTCTGCATTCCACCATGTTTCCCTATCCATCAAGCTCAATAATTCTTTATCAGACAATCCCGTCTTATCTTTATAAGCGTTAGCCACAGCCTGATTGGCTGTTTTTAAAACGTCTGACGTATGGTCCATCACTCTATAATCGCCTTGAGATTCTATTGAAACATTATGGATCATAAACAATCCAGTGGGCGTTATCTCGCTTTCACCTGCCATGGCAATTACAGACGCGGCGGATGCAGCTACTCCGACGATTCTTATTATTTTATTTCCTTTGTAGTTACGTAAGGCTGTATAGATTTCAGATCCGGAAAACATGTCTCCCCCGCCGGAGTTGATATCCACTTCGATGTCTTCACCATTTGCTTCAGCTAATGCTTTATTTACGTCTCCCGGGCTTACGGCATCAATCCCCAACCAGTCATACACCCACTTATCACTATTCGGCACTATATCCCCCTTCACGCTTATCTTCTTCGTTGTCTTCACCTCCCTTTACTAACGCTGTATCAAGCCTTCTGATTGGCTTATCCCCTCCTTCTATAGGCCCTAAGTTCAAGACTTCGCGCCACTCATTCGGTAGCATGGCCCCCCTGTCAACCATCTGTAGCAGATTAAGTTTTGTCTGCATACTGGCATATTGGAGACTGGACGCTTCAAAGATAATACGATTTCCAAACCCTCTTTCGCGTCTTGTAAACAACTTTCTTGTATATTCACCGGACATTTGCATAGCCAGTGGCTCAAGTACTGACTCGTAGTAGGAGTTCCAGTCATCTTCTGTATATTTAGACTGTACAATATTTATATTCGTTCCAAAAAAGGAATATATTCTCTGCACCGTCTTTTCCATCTGCAAGGCGTTTGGAACATAATCATGCGGTGTAACCTGTGTTACATCGGCCTTTACGTCCGTAGCAGCTACGCCAACAGACTTGCTTTGGGTAGACAAGTAGTTCTCCACAAATTCATCCGCATTTTTCTTTATATCTTCTGGGCGTAAGGAGGAGGTATATTTTAGCAGCCATCTAATCACATTAGAATTTTTTACGGCTTTTACGATCCCCTGATCAGTCGTATTAACTATCTCCATCAGAGGGATTAATGTTTTTGCCGGGCTCTCGCCGAAAATATCGTTGTTATTGTAATCCTGCCTTAAATGAATGATATCGGAATATGGGAAAGTTACCATCCTGCCGTTTTGCATTGTGAATTTAAGGTAGAGTAGCCCGTATCTATCGTATTTTGCTTCTGCCGATTCAGCCTGTATCGGATACAGTTCCACTGGTAAACCGTTATCATCACGATGTATATAAGCAAACGCATTGTTATTTAACTCAAGCTGAGTGGCTAATTTCTCTTGCAACATCTGTCCGGACATATACGGGTTCGGATCCTCTAGCAAAAACCTTATGTATGGCTCTGGATTAACTTTAAAACCTTCTTGCTTGTTATCTCGTATATGCTTAGCTACAAGCTTGCCTATCGCTCTTGCCTTTGGTCTTATACAGGATCTCACGATATCAGACTGATATAATTTACCGTCCCATGCGTAATACCCATTACCTTTTTCAGTCACCATCTCAAACCGAGTTGTAGAAGGATTTTTGTTAAAAAAGTTCTTAAATAATCCCAATTACTCACCTCATATCATACTCATGTAATCTTCGTAGTGATTTTCCATCACAATAACTGCGTCCATAAAGGATGCCACACCGTCGATCCTGCGCTTACGGTTACTTGTTTTTATCAATGCGATATTGTCGTTCGTATCAGTTTTAATTGCTGCATTTGTCAAATTCCATTTGAAAATAGGCGAATCATTATAGTTAATCTTTTTAGATTCCAAGTCAGCGTACACACGCTTCATCGGATCCGAAAATGTCTTTGGTCCCTGAGCCACTTCTTCGACAACTCCTTTTCCAAATGTTTGAGTTAAATCATCACGAAAGTAAGTGGAGCCCCAGCGGTCAAATCCTATTTTGTAGATATAGATATCAGATTCGTTCTGGATCTCAGCAAACCATTTTGTTACATCCTTGTAGTTTACTTTGTTGCCTTCGCTGATTCTTAGTAGGCCTTGGTCAAGCCATCTATTATACGGGATTTTATCCTCTTCTACCCGTCTGTCAAAGATTGTACCAGGTAGCCAGTACATCTGTTTGACGTATAGAACGTCATTATTTGGGACCCTAAAAATAACCGTCGCACACGTCAAATCTGTTGTCGCTCCTAAGTCCACCCCTCCAACTCCGTATCTCGGGTAAGGGTATTTAATAGAAGTTTCCTTTTCTTTGCCGCCCTTTGCTATATGGATTAATTTCCATCCTTCTTTGTCCAACGCAAATCTGTCAGTGTTATTAAGGACTTCAAACGGCAGCCAGCTTTCCGATGAGGTCTCGCGGATATTAAATTCCTTACAGGCAAAATTCTTTTCGAGTTGAGGATTACTGTCAACTCTTATTGCCTTGTCTTGCAAAGCTCTTAATTGCTTTATAGTCCCTATTCCCGGATTAGCTTTTATCCAATTATTGGCGTCTCTCCATTCTGATTTTTTATCTAGCTCGTAAATAAAAAACAATGTCCTATCGTCGACATCGTTTCCAAGTTTCATGTTGTCAAATTGGATTTCTGCTTCTTCGTATATTTCGTCGAAGATATCTTCGCGGATTGTTCCTGCCGTAGACGTCATAATGATTAATGGCTGCTCTCTGGCGGTTGTGCCATCAGCCATTATATCGTATAAGGCCCTACCGTTTTTCCATTGATGCCACTCATCCATTACCACTACATGGATATTTAAACCGTCAAGACTATCCGCGTCGGATGCTAGTGCCTTAAAGACGCCGTCGTTAAAATCGGAAAGGATCTCATAAGATAGTGTTCTAACTCTCTTACGGAGAGACGGAGACTTCTTAACCATCCGTTTTGATTCCAGCCAGACAATTCTACTTTGGTCCTTTTTTGTGGCTACACAATATACCTCAGGACCACCTTCACCATCTGCCACCAAGCCATAAAGGCTCATTACGGAGTCTAACAGGGACTTTCCATTTTTCTTGCCCACTATTAATACAACTCTCTGGTGTTTCCTATTGCCTTCGATGTCAATAAAGCCGTACACACTAGATAGATAAGCTTTCTCCCACAATTCAAGCACAATCTTTTTTCCTGCCATTTTGCCTTTACTGTGGCAACAAAAGTTTTCCGCAAACTCTATTATATGGTTAGCCCGCTTTGGAGAGTAAAACCATTCTTTATAGCCGTCATCATTTATCCATCGGACAATTTCCTGATACTGTTGGTAAATTTTCTTGTCTACCAGGATAACTCCAGATACTATCTGCTCCCAGTATTCCAATATGGGGTTATAATCGTCTGGATATTTCCTAAATCCATTCTTAATTTTGGGCTTGATTTTGCCATACACGATGTCAGGATTAGTTCTTGGGTATTTATCGGGATTGAGATTCAGCATACTAATCCTTTCTTCCCGCTATGAAGTCTCCAAACCCGTCGTCTTCAGGCTTAGCTTCCTGCTTCGGTACTAAGTCATCCAACTGTTTCATTATTGACTGGTAGTTTTTGTTCATGGTATTATAAAGCCGGGCAACTGGCCGGTCCCTTTCGTATGGATCTGTTTTATCAGACTGCGTAAACATCTCATAGGAGCCGTTTTCTTTTATGTCCTTTTCGTAATCCTCCAGAGTGATCCGCATATATGCGGCTCTTGGGATAAGCCTTTCTGCAGATGCCTTTTTACTTTCGGG
>CALLZZ010000572.1 GCA_937858235.1 uncultured Clostridia bacterium | reverse complement strand
GATATCCGGAGCATTTCTATGCTTTCGAAATTCTACGGAGTCTGGGACATCCTCCGTAAAAGTATAATGAGTTTTTGATATAAAAATCTCGCTTTTGGAACGGAATTACAATCTCCGTAATTTTACGACAGAAAAAATCAAAATGGGGATAGCCCTCAGACCTATTCCCATTTATCAATTTTTCGCGACCCGCTTGCGCGGGTGTAGATAAAAGTGGCGCTACCGCGCCACAGCAGATATTCTTAAAACACAAAAATCACGAAACGCAAAAAGCGGCGCGGAAACCCACATCGCTATCGGAGTACGAGCGGGTATCCCTGATATAGAGGGCGAACACGCCAGCGGAAGCCGAATCATCCCAATCACCACCGCGAAAAGGCAAATACTCAGTGTTCGCACTTGTCCCCTGATATTGATAATCATTTCCAAATTCAGGCTTTCCAGTACCATCTACTGCACCCGCAATCGCATGCTTCGCAATTTTCGGATTTGTGTTAATTTCCGTAATACTTTCACTACTGCTCGACCAGTTGCTCGGAAACTGAAGCCCTGTATCCGCCTCATCAACAAAAATATAACCAGTTCCGCTTCCACCGACTTTAAGTTTTAATCCAACTGTCCATTCCCACATGTTTCCATTTAAATCATACACACCGTTTATTAAGCCGGTATGGGTTGTTAGATTCATTCCTGTTTTCCAACCAGATTTTACTCCGGTGCCTGTTAATGAACGGCTTGATACCGTCGGATCAGCCGTAAATGTAATACTGGCATCATCTGCATCCTTCAAGGTATTATTATTTCCGTATGGACCCCATTTGTTTGTCCCAAATCTATCCGGCCCTAAGAGCATAGAATACACTGCCAGCGCAACCCATTCTTCATCATGTAAAAGGTACGTCCCAATGTCTTTTCCATTTACTGAATCGCTGGCTGCACAAGCTGTTACGGCAGCATCATAAGTAATTGACGCCCAAGGTACAACCCCCTGCTTTGATACAGCAACAGCACTACTCCCACCAGCAGAGGCCGTCGCGTCCGCTTTTGACGCTTGGTATTTTCCACAGTAGAACGGATGAAAAAGCACTACATTGTAATCCACACTCTCCGTCCCCGTCGGTCTATGTCGCACAAAAAAGCCTTTTGGGCGGCTGGAATAACCGCAATTTGCCGGATTTATCAGCTGAAAAGCTCTAAACCCCGGCTGATATACCCAAGCATTACTACCCAAGTTGAAATCGTGGACTTCTACTGCGGAGTCACAAAATTCCACATGAGTACCGTCAACATATCCGCCGGAAGGTGCTGGAGGGTAAATTGTAACCGGTACTTTGTTACCGGCTGCATTCCCACCAGCAGCTACCAAATGATAATTTCCACCGATTTTCAGCATGGCAGTTTTGTTAATACTTCCTGTTAGCGTCCCTCCGCTACAATAGATGTTCACATTTTGTGCACCTTCAGAGACTGTCTCAGTCATAAGGCCTTCGACCGTCGAAAGTGTATGCGGCACATCTTTCCAGTGTTTCCGCTGCCACATAACGGCATACACTTCAACATCATCGCTATTTGTGACGAAACTATCTGAAGTAGGCTCAGGTTCAACCTTCTTTTGAGCTCCGAATATAATCATAATTTTACCGCCTTCAAAACCATAAGATTTTCTTTTTCATCCTTTATTTTGATGG
Source organism: uncultured Clostridia bacterium (assembly GCA_937858235.1). GTDB lineage: Bacteria > Bacillota > Clostridia > Oscillospirales > Oscillospiraceae > Onthomonas. The sequence goes on along the minus strand of CALLZZ010000572.1, from coordinate 1,001 downwards.
CACATACCCAATATTTCTCCCCATTGGGGAACTTCGTCAGTGAGGTCCCGCCCGTATCATCTGAAGCTGAAACAAACACATATCCATCGGGAGTAAGAAAGATAGTTCCGTCCTTGAGATCAAACGCCGCAGCTTCGAGCTGATACTTTACATTACAGACATCCACGCTTGCTTGAGGCATTTCCAACTTTCCATTGGAAACAGCGGGAGAAATGTCCCAAGCAATATCCGGGTATGTACCTGATACCGTACTAATCAAACTTCATACCTCCTACACTCTATAATATTTCACGGCGGTTAAACAGAAATTTCCGCCATGGGTATCCGCTTCATTGCTGCCCAGTCTGCGGATTTTAATTCGCAAAGTATGAGCATCTCCGACCGGAATTGCCGACGCAGGAATAGTGGAAGCAAATGCAACCTGATGGGATAATTTGTCGGATGGCGCTGTAATGGTTTCGGCATTCAGCCACGCAAAAGTTGCGCCATCGAAGCTATATCCGAGCTGCAAACACAAGGTCTTCGCCGCTTCCTCGGTATCCATAAAATATTCAAGGGATACCGGAATGTCAGTTTTTTTTGCCCAATCTGTTTCCATAATTAAATAGCGATCTGAACCATGAGGATAGGACGCAGCAGGTACACCATCCGAATTGCTGGTTTGTGTTGGCGCGCTGTTCTCATCTGAATTAAAGCCATATACAGAAAACTTATTTTGACTCTGTGCATCAACATACGCTTTTGTCGCTAAAGTGGCTTCCATTTATAATTCCTCCTTACAATACTTGCTTTGCAATGAATTCCAGATTTTCGCCAATCTGTTCCAGAGAAATAATTCCCGTTCCGCTACCGTCATCCGTCGCGATTACTTCCCCTGCATTGTTAAATTTCACAGGTAAATCTATAGCAACGGATATTTGATCGTTATCAAAAGTAATCGGGACAGCGAGGATGTCCCAGACTCCGTAGAATTTCGAAAGCATAGAAATGCTCCGGATATC
>CALLZZ010000571.1 GCA_937858235.1 uncultured Clostridia bacterium | reverse complement strand
TACACCATCCCGGTTGGATAGTCCAAAATATATTTCATTACGAGACGTTCTATTCCTGGCGTAAGCATTCCCTGCAACAATACCACTTGATAAAAGACAACAAAATTGGTAAGGCACCCCGCTTTGGGATTCAGCTTTTTTCCAATCGCCGCTTCATAGGCAACAATATAAGCGTCGTGCGAATATGTACCATCCGCGAAAGCAGCCTCGATAATTGCCGCCCATTTTTTCGCGATAGTGAGCGCCAATTTATTGTCCGGCTCAAATAATCGCAACCATGTGGCGAGCATCAAATCGCCGTATGTTTTTGAGTCGTGCTTCTTTTCATGAAACACGGTAGGTTCCGAATTGACAAGGTTTGCTTCCATATAGTGAATGGCGCGGCGTATCGGTTCATCCTCGTTTGAAAAGCCAAGAAAGCGAAGCCGCCTGTTCGGTCGTCATCGGTTGTGCCTTAGTCGGATTGCTGAGTGTATGGAAATGCCCCCAGCTGCCATCGTCTTGCTGGAGCGCAAGAATTTGTGATGCCCATTTTGAGTCTTTATAATCCATAGTCATGTCTCCCTTCTGGCTCTTGCCGCTTCAAGCCAATACTCCGGCCATTTCTCCTGATAGAACCGTGCCATAGGTTCCTGCGGTTTGCTTATCCAATCTCCATCTTTTATCCATTTTAACACCCATTCACGAATTTTATCATGCCGCCACTGCGGCAAATCCTCGTAATGCTCATAAATAAATTTGCTGTTGTCTGCGAATGAAAGAATCTCATCATACACATCTGGAATAAACTCGGAATCAATTATCGGAACCGGCTCATCTGAAACAGCTGCAAAACGAACGCCGGGAACCGTATCTATTCCATAATCACCAGATACGCGGTAAACATAACCACTTACACCTTTGTACATATATTCGAGCGCATTGCTAAACATCTCCTGATACACCAAAACTCCGTCTTCTCGGACATCCAATGTAGGCGATATCCAAAGGCGGCTTTTGTCGCGTATGTAGTGAATGGCAAGCTGCGGATTTGTAGTCAGATAGACATACGGCCTTTTCAAATTGTTCTCTTTACCTTCGAAAGGGCGCAATTCGGTCAGGTGCGGAATTATACTGCCGTGATAATAATCCATCTATTTTTCCCTCCGCAGTTCTTTTATTAAAAACAAAACCAATTCATCATCGTTTTTGCAATCAGCATACTGCGCAAGCGGTTCATTGTTGTACCAAACTCCGCTGCCGTCCGGAACATATCCTCTTTTTATGTAAATTCTTTGAGCAGAGCCATAACCGGAATGCAAGCCAACACCAAGCTGAACCTTGTCACTCATTTCAGAGGCTTTCTTTTCTGCTGCATCAAGTATTTTATTTCCAATGCCTTTGCACTGATATTTTTCGAAAACAATAAAATCGCTGATTACAGGTATCTTTTGAAACGCAAACGGTCCTATGCCTGTGTCGGGATAAAGCACAGTGTAGCCAGCAACATCATTGTCGCACTCAGCGACAAATACATATAAAAATCCCTCGGTTTGACTACTAAAATACTTTTCAAGAACCTCCCTCGGTTTACTCCAACCTTGTTTGGCATAATTCTTTAGGATGATTTCAATATCTTCTTGAGACATAGCTCTGATATAAACAGTGTTATTCACGGCGCCACCTCCCGAATTTTTTCAATAATTCATCAACCGATTTTGTTCCGTCCACCCGCAGCAACGGGCAGGGAAGCCGCTTGAACCATTCCTCGTGCAAAGCACGACTCCTTTGGTCGGTTCCGGCAGTATCATAGATTTTCGCCCATTCGATAAAATCAGTGTGGTTTTTATACATATCGCCGCCTTTGCATATGCGGTCGCCAAACCGTTCAAATTCTCGTTTTTCAAGTCTCTCTATGCGAATATCGGTGGGCGTATCCACAAACACAACCAAATCAAACAGGGGAATAAAAGCATCTCCCCAGCCACAGAGAGAACCGGAAATCACGCAATTCGGATATTCCTCGATAGCAGCACTCAGCCGCTTGACACGTTCCTCATGCGGCATAGACCTTACAAAAGGTGGGTCT
>CALLZZ010000570.1 GCA_937858235.1 uncultured Clostridia bacterium | reverse complement strand
CAGGGAACAGGTTGCGCCTTTGGCGCTGCGGAAGTACCACCGACTTGTCGGTGGGCATCTATTACTTCTATGGCTTTCTCCTGTTTCATCTCAATTCTAGTGTTTACGGTGTGCTTTACCGCCCGGCAGGGTTTTATATGTGTATGCTTTTCAAGGTCACACAGCGGCGTGCAGTGCGACACCGGTGGCAATACAAGGGCAGAGATAATAAATTTTCATTGAAGCTCCTTTTGAAGCACTGTTTGTTAGCAAGCTATTGACATTCTGGTCTATTTAGTATAGACTCAAAACATCAAGTCGATAAGCCGTAGACCAAGGAGGTTAAATGTATGAATGATTATAAGCTTGCTCAGAGTGAAGCAAAATTTGCCGATTTAATCTGGCGATATGAGCCGATTGGGTCCGGTGAATTGGTAAAGCTATGTGAAAAAGAAATGGACTGGAAAAAGTCCACCACATACACGGTTTTAAAGAAACTATGCGATAAAGGCATCTTTCAAAATGAAAACGCGATTGTATTCTCCTTGATAAAAAAGGATGAGTTTTATGCCGGACAAAGCAGGCGCTTCGTGGAGGATACCTTTGGCGGTTCACTCCCCAAATTTCTCACAGCCTTCATAGGCGGCAAGAAGCTCAACGACCGCCAGGCCGAGGAACTCAAAAAATTGATTGATGAACACAAGGAGGGAGAAGTGTGACAGATGTATTCCTTACTATTTTGAATATGAGCCTGACCGCAAGCTATGTAATCATTTTTATTATTCTCGTTCGGCTACCGCTGAAAAAAGCTCCAAAGGTCATTTCATATGTTCTATGGAGCGTCGCAGCTTTCAGGCTCTTATGCCCCTTTTCATTTGAGAGTATTCTGAGCCTCGTACCCATGAACACCTCGCCGATTCCACAAAACATCATGTACCAGCAGACACCGCAAATTAACAGCGGAATTACCGCCGTAGACAGTTATGTGAATCGTTCTCTGCCCTCGCCGATTGCGGGAGCAAGCGCGAATCCCCTGCAAACCTGCACACGGATCGGCGCATATATCTGGCTTTTGGGTATTGCCGTTATGCTTATTTACAGTGTCGTTTCGGTGCTGATCCTCAAACGCGGTCTGAAAAGTGCACGGCGTACCGAGGGTAATATTTACGAAGCCGACAATCTAAAAACACCCTTCGTGCTTGGTGTATTCAGACCAAGAATTATTATTCCTGCAGGGTTATCGGCAGAAGAAAAAAGCTATATCATCCGACATGAGCAAACACACATTCACAGGCTCGACCATATCATAAAGCCGTTTGCCTTTTTGGTTCTGAGTATCCATTGGTTCAATCCGCTGGTATGGATCGCCTTTGTTCTTATGAGCACGGATATGGAGCTTTCCTGCGATGAGCGTGTGCTAAAGGAAATGGGCGGAGATATCAAAAAGGCCTATTCTGCGTCGCTTTTATCGCTGGCGACAGAAAAGCATATTATAAACGGCAGCCCACTTGCTTTCGGCGAGGGAAACGTTCGAGGCCGCATTAAAAATGTGCTGAATTACAAAAAACCAGCATTTTGGGTTATGGCAGCGGCTGTAATTGCTGTCATATGTGCCGGAATTGGGCTTCTGGCCAATCCGAAAGCAAATGCGGCAAGTGAAAACAATAATGTCAAAGAAATATATCAATACCGCACACAATATGTCGGTGACAACAGCAAGGTTGTCAATATAACGGATAGACTGCCGATACCGAAAACACTAACACGCACGCAGGTTCAACTGTATACGGATAAAGCTCCGTATACAATCGAGGTGACTTACAAAACAACGCCTGCGGTCAGAGAATCTTTTTCAACGACAGAGAACCAAGCTGTTTTTGATCAAAGTGCTGTTTTAATGTTTGCTTTGATCGGTAATGCTGACTCAGTGAAGTTCATTTTAAATGATGGCGAACAAGACATGGCAATCCAGCGAAGCAGAGATTGGGCAAACGAGAAGATGGCTAAAAATGTATGGGACAGTTCTTCTACCATTGAAAAATTTACTGCTCTTTATACTGCAATTTCGAAAAATGATGCCTTTAATGAAAAAGATTTCTCTTCGAAGTCATCTGAACCAGAAATCTGGCCTGCTGATATCTCTTATTACAGTAAGTTGTCGTCCCTTATAAATTCAACGGAGATTGCTATTCAACCATCCAATGCGGATATCGCCTATTGCATTGTATCAGTAAATAACGGCTATCTTTCTTCTGATACGGCGACCAACAGAAAGGAAATAAAGATTTCGCTGAACTCGGCTGCGTCCGTAACCTATGCACTGTCTGATGGCAAAAGTGCTGCAAACTTTGATCAGGATGAAATCACAATAGATTTTTATAATGACAATTCAAAAAAATATTATACTTGCCAAATCATTGTAGGAAAATCAGTTGATGATTCTAATGTCTATACCCTTCCGGCGTTTCCCAACTGGAAATCATATATTCAGGAATAGCGAAGTTATATCATCAAAGAACTGATCTGACGATGGACTGAAATCCAAAAGCAGGCGTCCTCTCACGATCTGAAAGGACGCCTGCTTTTCTTGTTGCCCCGTACCGTTTTTACGAGGAAGGCGCTGCTTTGGAACTTTAATAAAAAGAGAGCGGCCGCTTTTAAGAATTTTGCGGCGGGGCTAAATTATTTTCCTGTACGGCCGATATATTAATTGATAGTTTATAACAAACCGGCGTAAAGAGCGCTTAAAAGAAAATATAGGGGAGGCTTTTACTGTGAGTTCTTCATCCTCATCTTCATCGTCGACGTCATCGGCTTCATTGGAAACTTCAAGCCTGCTACGCCTTAACGGCTCCGACCTGTTTTCGGGGCTCGATACCGACAGCATTATAAAGAAACTTACTTCGGGCACAAGAAGCAAGATAACGGCGCAGAAACAGCTTGAGCAAAAAGCCGAGTGGAAGCGCGACGAATACAGATCTATCGAGTCTATGCTTGAGGATTTTAAAAGTACATATTTGTCTTACACGAGCGATACCAACTTTTTAAGCTCCTCTTTTTTTGAAAATACAAGCATAACGAGCTCGTCAGCCGCGGTTACAGCCACCGGAAGTGCGGACGATGCCGCCAACGTTACCATAAACAGCATAAGCCAGCTTGCGAAAGAGGCTTCTTTTTCGTCAACACATCAAGTGTCGGACAAAACTATAACTTCGGAAACCATGTACGACAGTTGGACGGCATCCGACGCTGGCGGCAAGTCGCTCATAGTTAACTACAAAGGCACGGACTACACATTGACAATGAGCTACTCCGTGCAGCTTGACTCTGAAAACTCGACTGTTTCAGGCAACGAGAAAACAGTCGACAGTTCTGAGATACAAAAAGTTGTTGACGGACTTAATGATCAGATAGAAGACGACAGCTCAATCAAGGATAAGATAAGCTTCAGCTACGATGAAAATACTAACAAGATTTCCCTTAAGGCGGCGGATGACTCCCAGGTGATTCTTAAGCCTTACGCCGCAAGCACATACGATACAAGCGGCACGGAGTTCCTTAAGTCTTTGGGCTTTTCGGGAAGCAGCCAGTCGGGTACGTCGATTACAGGCGGCGAAGTGGACAAGAACGTCAACACGAGCGGCCTTTTTAACAAAACCGTATCGTCAAGCTCGTACCTTAAAGTTAATTACAACAATCAGGACTATACTGTTAAACTGGGCGCAGATATCGATATATATGCCGCCAAAGGCGACAGTAAGACAATAGGCGATGCCATAGCAAAGCAGATAAACTCGCAGATATCGTCCGACTCAAGCCTTACGGGGCTGTCAGGCATTACGGCTTCCGCCGACGCGAACGGCGCCATTACGTTTTCTTCAGGCGCGACAGTCACCGGCGGTTCGACCAACATGGTAAACGGACTTTACAGCTATGATAGTACTAATGATACATACACGGCTAAGGCCGCCGACTCAAAAGAGCTTACAAAATCTTACATTGGCGACACGCTTGAAGGCTCGACTGTGACCTTCAATTTAAATGGTGTAAAAAAGACTATAACCTTTGATGCTACCGACAAAAGTGATTACGACACTGCAGACGAAATAAAAGGGTACCTTAAAGATAAGCTTGACAATGCCTTTGGTGATGATACTGTAACTGTAGGGTATGATACAACGTCGAAAAAACTTACGCTTGAGACAGCTGACGGGAACTCCGGACTTACGCTTTCATCGTCGTCCGACAGTATCAACGTGCTTAACAAGGCTGGCGCGCTTAGGATGAGCGTAGGCGAGAGCAACCGCGCCGAAACTTCTAAAACGCTTGAAGAACTGAATGGGGAGCTGTCTGCGGGCTTAAAGGATTCAAACGGCAAATTTTACGATGAGTATACGATAAGTGTCAACGGCAAGGAACTTTCTTTCACAAAAGACCAAACTCTTGGCGACGTGATATCGGCGATAAATGACGACGGCGATGCCGGAGTAACGGTTTCGTACTCACAGACTTTAAATACTTTCCGTGTTATGGCCGACGACACGGGTTCCCAGGGTAAAGTAGAAATAAAAGATGTAA
>CALLZZ010000569.1 GCA_937858235.1 uncultured Clostridia bacterium | reverse complement strand
TACGGTGCGGCATTCTTTGCTAATGGAGCCAATCCCGGCGGTGTGCTGGAGCACCCGGGAGTAATTAAAGACATACAGAGAGTCAAGGATAGCTGGAATAGTGCTTACCAAGGCACAGCTAAGGCACATAAAATCGCTGTATTGGAAGAGGGCATGAAGTTTCAAGCCATCGGTATACCTCCAGAACAGGCTCAGTTTTTAGAAACACGGAAATTTCAAATCAATGAGATTGCAAGGATTTTCCGTGTGCCTCCCCATATGGTGGGAGATCTTGAGAAATCTAGCTTCTCCAATATCGAGCAGCAGTCTTTGGAGTTTGTAAAATACACTCTCGATCCGTGGGTGGTGAGATGGGAGCAAAGTCTCCAGCAATCGCTTATTTTGCCTTCTGAGAAAACATCAGTATTCATCAAGTTCAATTTAGATGGTCTGCTTCGCGGCGATTATCAAAGCCGAATGAATGGCTATGCTATTGGGCGACAAAATGGCTGGATGTCAGCTAATGATATCCGTGAATTGGAGGACATGAACCGTATCCCAGCTGAGGAAGGTGGCGATTTATATCTGGTTAACGGAAATATGACGAAATTGGCTGACGCAGGAGCGTTTGCCAAAACCGAAGGAGGTCAGTAAATGAAGAAGTTCTGGAATTGGGTGCGAGATTCTGATGAAGGGCGCACTCTCTATTTAAATGGAGTGATATCCGAAGAAACGTGGTGGGGTGATGAGGTCACACCTAAGATGTTCAAAGATGAACTGCTGGCTGGCACCGGTGATATTACAGTGTGGATTAACTCTCCTGGCGGGGATGTGTTTGCAGCAGCTCAGATTTACAACATGCTTATGGACTATACAGGAAAGGTCACTGTAAAAATTGACGGGCTTGCGGCAAGTGCAGCTTCCGTTATTGCAATGGCGGGTGGAGATGTATATATGTCGCCGGTATCCATGATCATGATTCATAACCCTTCGACCATTGCCATCGGTGACAGCGAGGAAATGTTGCGAGCAAAGGCTCTATTAGATGAAGTTAAGGAAAGTATTATTAATGCCTATGAGTTAAAGACTGGTCTTTCCCGAACAAAGCTTTCTCATCTGATGGATGCAGAATCATGGATGAATGCAAATAAAGCCATCGAACTTGGTTTTGCAGATAAGATCATGTTTATGGAAAATGAAACACCGGATTTGACGGATAGCCTTATCTTTAGCAGGATGGCGGTTACTAACTCACTTATTAGCAAACTACCTAAAAAACAAAAACAAAAAACAGGTACACCTATAGAGTCGCTGGATAAGCGGCTTTCTTTAATTTCTCACTAATTTAAAGGAGGAAATAACAATGAGTAAAATTCTTGAATTGCGCGAGAAACGCGCTAAGGTTTGGGATGCGGCGAAGGCATTCCTTGATTCAAAACGTGGCGGTGATGGATTGTTATCCGCAGAGGACACACAAACCTATGAAAAGATGGAAGCTGAAGTTGTTGCACTTGGTAAGGAAATAGAACGTTTGGAACGTCAGGCGGTTATTGACTTAGAACTTTCCAAAGCCACTAGTAGCCCTATTACAAACACACCGTCCAAACATGCTGAAGATAAGACAGGACGTGCGTCTGCAGAGTACAAGAAAGCATTCTGGAATGCTATGCGTACTCGTGCAGGGGAAGGCCTTGATGTAAACGTAAGAAATGCCCTTCAAATCGGTACAGACTCCGAGGGTGGTTATCTTGTGCCTGACGAGTTTGAACGTACCTTAGTAGAGGCTCTTGAGGAAGAGAACATTTTCCGTTCACTGGCCAATGTTATCAATACATCTTCTGGCGATAGGAAAATTCCTGTTGTAGCTACAAAAGGTACTGCTTCCTGGGTGGATGAAGAAGGCACTATCCCAGATAGCGATGATAGTTTCGGACAGGTTTCTATAGGAGCTTACAAACTCGCTACCATGATTAAAGTTTCCGAGGAGCTTCTTAACGATTCTGTGTTCAATCTTGAAGCCTACATCTCTAAGGAGTTTGCAAGACGTATCGGTAACAAAGAGGAAGAGGCGTTCTTTACCGGTGATGGATCTGGAAAACCGACAGGTATCCTTGCTTCTACAGGTGGTGCCCAAATTGGTGTGACTACTGCAGGTGCTACGGCAATTACTATGGACGAGGTACTTGATCTGTTCTATTCACTAAAGGCACCTTACCGTAATAAGGCTGTATTCGTTATGAACGACGCCACTGTAAAAGCAATCCGTAAACTAAAGGATGGTCAAGGACAGTACCTATGGCAACCTTCCTTACAGGCAGGTACACCGGATACTATCCTCAATCGACCATTGTATACTTCTGCATATATGCCAACTATTGCTGCAGCTGCAAAGAGTATCGCATTTGGTGATTTTAGTTATTACTGGGTAGCTGATCGTCAGGGTCGTGTATTTAAGAGGCTTAATGAACTTTATGCTGTTACTGGCCAAGTAGGCTTTGTTGCTACTCAGCGTGTGGATGGAAAATTAATTCTACCTGAAGCCATAAAAGTACTTCAGCAGAAAGCTTAATGGAGGTGCGTTATGAGCTATAACACTAAGAATTATACCGAACAAGGCGGAGAAAAAACTGTTATAGGCGGAACACTTGAAATCAAGGAAGGAGCCTCGGTAACGGGGCTCTCCGCCAATCCGCTTCTCGTGGCAACAGAGGAGACTCTCGGTGGTGTAAAAGCCGCAGCTGCTGGTGAGGACGATACCGTCGAAGTAAAAATCGGCGAAGACGGTAAGCTGTATGCTCCAGCATATCCTACCGATGCTACGGAGTCAGTCTCTGGGCTGGTAAAAATGGCTGCTAATCAAGCCGACAGCATAGCCGAGGATACAGCCACTCTTGTCACGGATTTTAATGCTCTGCTCGCTAAACTAAAAGCGGCTGGGTTAATGGCAGCAGACGAAGAATGACCGGAGGGAGGCGGACGGCATGACAACTGATAATCTTCTCCCTAAAGTAAAAGCAAATCTGATCCTGACGCATGACGCAGACGATGGACTTCTGCTGCATTACATCAAAGCCGCCGTCTCTTATGCGGAAAGTTATCAGCATGTTGCTGAGGGTTATTACACTGAAAACATCATGCCCCCAACAACTGAACAGGCAGTAATCATGCTGTCGAGTCATTTCTACGAAAGCAGAGATGGCTCGACGGCTGGTTTCTTCGCCGATAGCGTACAAGCGGGGCAGCAGGTTTGGAACACAGTGAACCTACTTCTTAGACTAGACCGGGATTGGAAGGTGTAAATTATGAGTTTTGGAAAGATGAACACCTTTATTGATATCATCAGTACAGAGCCTATTAAAGACAAGGATGGTTTCGCTGCTATAGGCGATAACATACTTGCCAGTGTACGTGCCTACAAGGAAGATCGGCATGGCAGTGAGCGGTGGGCAAATAGGGCATCATTTTCTTCTGCAACTTCCCTATTTAGGTTTAGAAAAATATCTGGCCTTAGGGTGACCAGTGAAATGGTCATCGTTTGTGATGATGGCAGATATCAGATTTTAAGTGTTGATGATGTTAGAAACCGAGGTATGTATGTCGAGGTTTTAGCAGAAAAGATAGAACCAACCGTGAGGTGATGGATATGGCAAAAGTGAATATAAAGATGCCAGAAGAATTCCTTTTAAAGGTATCCCGATTAGCTGACCAG
>CALLZZ010000568.1 GCA_937858235.1 uncultured Clostridia bacterium | reverse complement strand
ACGGGGTGTTCAGCCACACCGGCTTCACCTCCCGCTACTTCAACGGTGACGGCTACTATCCCACCTTGGGTGCCGCCCAGTCTACCGACTCCCCCTGTTACCCCTGGTATCAGTGGCGCCACTGGCCCGATGCCTACGAAAGCTGGTGGGGGATTCCTTCCCTGCCCACCCTGGATAAGCACTGCCCCGCCTATCAGGATTTCCTCTTCGGCGGCGCCGACTCTGTCATCCCCCACTGGTTGCGACTAGGGGCGGATGGCTGGCGGCTGGATGTGGCGGATGAGCTGCCCGATGACTTCGTTCGAGGCATTCACACCGCGGCACGTCAAGTTTCCCCCCAGGCTTTGGTGCTGGGGGAAGTGTGGGAGGATGGCAGCACCAAGATTGCCTACGGTGTCCGCCGAAAGCATCTTCTGGGTCATCACCTGGATGGGCTGATGAACTACCCCTTCCGTACCGCTCTGCTGGCCTTCCTGCTGGAGGGCGACGGAGCTGCCTTTCAGTCGTCCATGGAAACCCTCCGGGAGCACTATCCTCCCTTTGCCTTCTACAATGCCATGAACTTTTTGGGCACCCATGATACCCCGCGAATTCTTACCCTTCTGGGTACCGGCGGCGACGTTGACGCCCATGATCGGAACTGGCGGCGTTCCCACCGGCTCTCTCCGGTGGAGCTGGATCGAGGTTTGACGCTGCTGAAGTTGGGGCTGCTGGTGCTCTTCACCTTCCCCGGTGCCCCCACAGTGTACTACGGGGACGAAGCCGGTCTGGAAGGATTTGAGGACCCCTGGAACCGCCGCACCTACCCCTGGGGACGGGAAAACCACTCCCTTCTGGTATTCTGCCAGGCACTGGGACGGTATCGCAAAGAACTGACCGCCCTTCGAAAGGGTGATCTGTTCTGGGGCAGCTGCCAAGGCCATACCCTCTCCTTCCGCCGGAGCTATAACGGAGCGCTGGCCGCCACCGCCGTCAACGTAGGAATCGCTCCGGCAGTGGTGACCCTGCCCTGGCCTACAACAACCACTCCCGTGCAAGACCAGCTCACCGGACAGCAATACCTGCCCCACAACGGCACCCTTACCCTCACCCTGCCGGGGTACACGGGAGCGCTGCTCTGTTAGCACTATCGTAACGTAAAAGAGAAAGAACGTAATCGCTATGACCATACTCCTCCCCTACTGCATCATCTGTCCCCTGGTTTTTCGCGCTCCTTAGCTCTGCCGCCGGAGCCACAGCCTACAGCAGGAAAAAGAGCCTTTCCCCCAACGAAAAACCATTGCCATCCCATTTCCCCATGGTCCTGCTCCTAGGGGCTTACGACAGCTTTTACAGCTCCGTTACTGGCACCTTGTCAACTCCTCTCCTCCGGTGGATGCCCTTCTGGAAACCTTTCGTCAGACCCTGCGGAACAACCCTGACCTGGAAGTGCTGGTCTAAGTACGGGAGAAAGGCGGTTTGGCGCGAAAAAAAGCGCTGATATCCATCAGCGCTTGAAGGACGACTCAGGCGATTAATCCCCTGGCCTATCGTTTGCGAGACTTCACATTGGCGGAAATCTCGCTCAGGGCGCTGGCAGCCTCCATGTCCAGCTTTCGGTTGCGCGCCAGATCCCCCAGGGAGATCATACCCACCACCTTACCGGACTCCACGACTGGCAGCCGTCGTACCTGATTGGCCGCCATCTTAGCGGCGGCGGAGTGGGGATTGTCGGAGGGATCCACCGTCTCCAGATCCCGGCTCATAATGTCCTCTACCGGAACACGGGAGGGATCCTGATCCACCGCGATACACCGGGTGATAATATCCCGGTCGGTGACGATCCCGCGCAGCGTCCCATCGTAGCCGCACACCGGCAGCACTCCCAAGTTGTGTCTGGTCAGCAGCCGAGCTGCTAAAGCAGCGCTTTCCTCCGGTGCGATGGTGACCACCGAACCACTCATACAATCACGAATCTGCATTGTGAACCTCCTTCGCACAGGTTCCCCTGTACCACATCTGTTTCGGGTACCTCTAGTATGACCCACTTTTTCCCTTGGGATACACTGGAATGCCCCACAAAAAAACTCGTTTCCAAATTTGGAAACGAGTTTCTTACCATCCACCCGGTCAGCTCAGATCCTGCTGATCGATCATGGCTACCTTGATCTCACCGATGGACACATAATCTGCCGCCTTTATCAAGGATTTATCGCTGTCCGACTCCGCCTCGTCCTTCGCTGCCACCTTGGGGCGGTAGACGGTCAGGGTTAGCTCTTTTCCGATCTCAAAGCTGGCAGCATATTCCTTAAAGTCCGTCACAGAGGTAAATGTCTTACCGTCGATGGCCGTGATCAGGTCTCCGGTCTGAATTCCTTTGTCTGCGCAGTCTGACGCCTTTTTTACCGACGCCACTACCAGACCAGCCTTGGAGTCATTTTTCTTGGCCGCACCTTCATCCACACCGTAGCAGGTAATGCCCAGTACCGGTCGGCTGATTCCACCGTCTTTCGCCAGAGCCTCCACAATTTCCTTGGCTGTGGTGGTGGGGACGGCAAATCCAAGCCCCTCTACCGTCGTGCTGGAGGAAACCATTTTCATGTTGTTGATTCCCACCACTTGACCATACAGGTTCAGCAGGGGCCCGCCGGAGTTCCCGGAGTTCAGCGCCGCAGTGGTCTGGATCAGATTCATAGCGTAGCCGTTCAGGATCACATCCCGGTTGATGGCGGAGATGATCCCGTTGGTAAGGGTGCCGCGGAACGTCGCCCCCAGAGGGTCGCCGATGGCAAGGGCTTCATCCCCCACCGTCAATTCATCCGCATCTCCGAATTCCGCCGGGGTCAAACCGCTGGCATCGATTTTCAGCAGTGCCAGATCCGTTTGGGCGTCGCTGCCCACCAATTGGGCTTTGTACTCCTTACCGTCACTGGTGGTGATGGTGGCTTTTGTCTGATCCTCAATCACATGGGCACAGGTAATGATGTATCCGTCCTCGGTGAGGACAATTCCGGTTCCGGAACCGCTGCTTTCTTTGTTCTCCACCGTAATACTGACCGCAGAGGGGGCACATTTTTCATACAGCGCTTCGTAGCTCAACACGGAATGCCCCTGCTTACTTTTCAGCTTCATGGTCACGCCGCTGCTGTCCCCATCGTATCGATCCAGGGACTGTTTTGATTTGGATTCACTGGTACCGCTGTAGTCCCAGGCATCGTCACCGCTCTTTCCGTCTCCCTGGTTAAATCCCGAATCTGCTTTGGCCATGGCGCTCTGTGCCACACTGTTCTGCTGCAGCAGGATAGCACCAAAGACCAGGGCAATCACGATCAGCACAATCAGGATTACCAAGAGAAGCCGCAGATCCAGAGCCTGGATTTTTTGAACCCCGCTTTTCTTCTCCTCAGCCCCCTTCGTTTTCTTCTTGCGCCTGGATGTACTCTTTTTTATGATTCCATCGGAGGATTCTCGCTGCTGCCCCGGCTCCGCTGCCGATTTTTCCGTCTTATCGGAGGCCACAATGGTGGCTTTCACCTTGGGCTGCCTACGGCGGGCAGGCTTGGGGAGACTGTTCCAGATTTCCGCGTCATCCTCGTCCTCTGCCGTAGCTTCGGATCCTTCTGCGGTTTCCGGTTCCGTTGGTTCCTCTGGCATCTCCGGTTCCTCCGGCAGCGCTGGCCGCTCCATCCGCTTCTCCTGAAGCATTCCCTCCGGGGTCATCTCCCAGGCCGCCTGAGACATTTCCTCCGCACCCGGCACCCCGCGCAACCCTTTTTCTTCCTTCATAACAATCTTCCCTTCTCCCCTCCGGGTCAGGTATGCCCTGTTCCACCGTCATTCCGCCAGCGTCAGGGTAAAGATAAACTCAGTTACTCCATCCTCACTGGTCACGGTAATGGTTTCCTTCAGGCTGTTGAGGATGGTCTTGACAATATATAGCCCCAGTCCTACGCCCTCTTTGTCTA
>CALLZZ010000567.1 GCA_937858235.1 uncultured Clostridia bacterium | reverse complement strand
CCAATTCCCGTTCCGGAGCATAGTCAAAGACCCAGTAATTAACCTCGTTAGCTTTCCCCTTGTTTTGCCGGAAGGAAGGTTTACGAATGGCAGATTCAAGTTGGTCCAGTCTATCTTCTAAAGTGGCCATTACCTCACCCCCGCTAAAGCATTAGCAATTTGCTCCATGCCGTTATCATTAAGCCAACGGAAAAATGTTGGATCCAGAATTGGCTTTTGAATCTTACGAACGATCTTCCCTTTGTCTGTTATGCCTGCTTCAAACAGCATAGTCTTATAACTGCTGCCAAGGCGCTTTAATGTTGCATCCGTCCAATCGGCAACCTTTGTATTCTGCACCTGTTTGTTCCTGAAGAAAATTCTAATATCGCTGTCAGAGAACTCATTACTGCCCACAATCATTTTTTCACGAATGACTTCATAAACGAAATCAAAAAATAATGTATCGTTCGCCATTGCCGCAGCAAGGGCAAACAGCTTTTGTGTAGCAATGTCACTCTCCAAGAAAAGCGGATAAAAAGACGGAGCCAGACAGCTAATTCGGGCTGCCACCGTATTAAATATTTTTTCCGCACGATCCTTCGTAGGTGCACCGAAGACATTGTCTTTCTGATTTATCCTCTTTATCGTTTCTATTTGCTTTCCGTCGTTCAGCAAACCAACGACCTTGCGGAACTCCATAAACCAGAAGGAAAGTTTTACCGCGCCGGCACTGTATTCTTTCATCACCATGATTTATACCTTCCCTTATGATTTTACACCCTCTGTTGTCCCATTTTCCGGTCTCGGAACAATATCAAGGATTTCGTCTACCGTGCAATCCAAAAAGCGACAAATACGCACGATAACATCCATAGATACATTTTCGTTGTTTGAGAGCTTTGCCAGCGTATTAGGGCTTAGGCCAACTGCAAGACGAAATTCTGACTTTTTCATGTTCTTGTCAATCAGCAGCTTAAAAAGTTTGTTATAACAGACATCCATTTTGGTCGCTCCTTCACAAACGCTATTAAGGAAATATCGTTGATATTAAGTATAGCATTATTTGTCTGCAATTGAAACAGAAAAATATGTGTTCAGGGAATATTCCATCCTATCTTTTATAGGATTGTCGATTTCTGTGCAGGTAATCTTCTGTACATCTCTTGGTTTGCCGCGGTCAATAATTTCTTTTCACCGGTATCTTGTTTCTTTCTCTGCCTATAATCGTTTTCTTAGAGTGGGACCTTCTGGTGGGTCCATTATGAACCCATCCTCGGTCCAGCACATGGACGCGGTTCACCCTTGGCGGAATTTTGTGTTTTCTCAGGTGAAATTACGGCCTGATATTTTTAACCAGATACAGATTGGAACTGTTGCTTCCGTTTTCCCGGTAGCACGGTTCCTTTTTGATGAAGCCGCGGCGTGTAAGATCATCCAGAGCCCGCTTGACCGTACTGCGGGACAGGTGCAGGTCGGCGGCGATGGTTTTGATGCCTGGCCAGCAGGCACCACTTGTGTTGGCCCGATCTTTGAGATACATATAGACCACCTTGGCTCGGTGAGAAATATCCTCGGCATAGATGGTTCCAAAATAGCTCATGGTTTTGTCTCCTGTTCCTGATTTTGTTTCTGCTGGCGGCGGGCGGATTCCCGCATACTTTAATCGGATAGCTTATGGCTCATGCCGCTCTGGGCGCTCTTGCTGGAGATGGGAGAATCCTCAGCCACTCTGTCTGCATGGAACAGAGTGACAATTCTTTGCTCCAGTTCGTTCTTGTCCGCATAGGCTACTTCGCGCGCTGCTTTTTCGGGGACTTCGTAAATCTTGTCGAAGGTAATACCCCAATCGAGAAACAGCCGCAGCCGTGTCTGCATGGGATGCGTCCCGGTTTTCATCACTACAAACTGTCCCTTTGGCAGACTTTTAAGCTCGTCCGGCGTCATCAATGGGCGCTCCATCATTTGGAGCGACTGGCTGGGGTCGTTTTTCCCGCGGCTTATGCTGCCGCTCATGACCGTGCGGCTGCCGAGTGCCTTGCTCAGCACCTCGGCCGTCTGACTGTTGGGCGCAAAGCCGCCGAAAATCGTGTCCTGGCAATTGTCAATGATGATCTCGGCGCCTTCCTTGCCGTAGTTTTTCTGCAGCTGACCGAAGGATTGGATGATGGGTACCATCATCAGGCGACGGGAGCGGGAGGCCGAGAATATCAGCTCCAGCGATTCAATTGGCGGAATTGTACCCAACTCGTCGCAGTAGAACACTACTCGATTGCGGAGCTTGCCGCCCTGCTCATCGGCCACTAAGAGGATTTCACGGTAAAGCTGCTGAATCATCAGTGATACCATGAAATACTTCGTCAGGTCTTCCTCCGGCAGGACAATGAAAATGGCGCTTTTGGTATTACAAAACTTCTCCGCGTCAATAGCGGTATCGAAGCAGAGAATCTGCTCCATCTCGCTGTCGAGGAAGGCGTTCAGCCGGGACAGCACCGTGGACATGACCGATGCCATGGCCTGCTCCGCTGAGTTGAGCGCAGCGCCGGCAAACCACTTTGCCTTATGCTCTGCCGGGAGTTTTGCCATTAAAAGCTGGAACTGACTTTTTCCCTTGACCTTGGATGGCTCCAGAAGCTCCTGGACCATTTTGAACACGGAGATGATGTGGCGGCGTTCCTCCGGGTGATCATCAGTGGGCGGCAGAAATTCCGCCAGCAGCAGAATGACAGAGGTCAGCAGTCCCTCGGCAGCGTCATAAAAGAATGCATTTTGACCGTAGTTCGCGCTATCGCCGGAGGAGTTGATAATGGTTTTGGAGATGATCTTGGCATACTTCTCCGCCTTGGCTTTGGCAGCCAGATTGTGTTCATCCTTTCGGTATTCATCCATGTATTTGTTCACCAGATGCAGCAGGTTGTTTC
>CALLZZ010000566.1 GCA_937858235.1 uncultured Clostridia bacterium | reverse complement strand
GTGGGTTCCGGCGGCATACTGTTGTCCGGTGTTTCCGCAGGGTCAGACGTCGCCGGCGGCGATTCCGGCGGCTCTGACGGTTCGACAGGCTGATTTGAGCAGGCCGTGAGCGTGCAGAGCAGCACGACGATGAGCAAGACCGATATGATCCGTTTCATGTTCATTCCTCCGATTTTAATTTTCTGAAAGCGATGGAAGCACGGTGACGCCTCCACGCTCACGTTCGCATACCCACATTGAATACCTTCTGTTTTATTGCTCTGATATGACGTCTCCATCTGCTAATCAATAACCAGCAGCTTTAACGATTCATCCATGACTTCAAGGAACAATCCATCCTGTCGCCTTGTCAGCACGCATTTGCCGTTGACATCCAAGGCGGTATTGTCAAGGCTCATGCTTTCGCCGGATTGGTAGGGCCGATCCGCCGTTTCCCACGCAAGCAGCTCACCGTCTGGATAGCTGTAATAAGAAACCCGCCATGTGGGAGTATAGAGTGTTACCGAGTTGCCCGACGGATAATAATACGTTTTGCCTCCGTCCAGATACCCGGTTGATTCAATCAATGCGTAGACGATGGGAAGATCGCCATCCTGCAAGGCCGCCAGCTTTTCTTCGGAGGCAAATTCGCCGTCATAGCCGCGCAGCAGATATTCCAAGTCTCTGGTGTCAAGCTCCAGCTCATCCGGCAGAGCGTCGTTTGTGAGAAATTCCTCCCGCGTCATATCGGGGATGTATTGTTGACGATTGATATAGGTTTCCCCCGGCACGCGCAGCCAGAACACCGGCCCGGTGAAATCCTCCGCCGACAGGACGCTGGGGTTAGTTTCGAGGTTGAGTGCCTCCGGGTATTCCGTTGCCCGGTTTTTCAAGACGTCCTTTTCTATCTTTTCCGTTGGGAGAACGCTATCCCAGACATTGAAAAATGCATCACGATTCGCTTCAAGATTCGGTATCTCATATTTTTTCGCGCAGCCGCCGACTAAAAGCAGAGTCGCGGCCAGTATCCAAATTAGCAACTTGTGCAGCTTTTTCACCGTTTGCCTCCTTGAAGTACATATCTGCTCATTTATCTGCTTCCCGTGCCACCGCAGACGGGACAGGTCGTGCGGCCTCCGCCGCCGCAGCGGGAGCAAACAGCCCTGTTGCTCTGCATGGTGTAGCTGCCGGTTATGGGGTCGCGTACCTGAACATACTGCGCCTGCCCGCCTGTGCCGGAGCAGGAGGTGCAGATGGCTCTCCCTGTGCCGCCGCAGCTATGACAAGCCTGTGCGCCGGTGTAGAGCGCCTCACCCAAGCCCGGAACAGCCTCGGCGGAGATTGAAAGTCCGTTTATGCCTGAGTTTTCGGCGTCTATTGCCGTATCCGTCGTAATCGTAACGCCGCTCCTGTCAGCGGTGAAGTCCACCACGGCGTCCAGCAGGTGCATGAAGGTGTAGCTCGGCACATAAAAGCAGCCGTCGATGTATTCCGGGGCTGTGCCGCCAAGTGTGGTTTTTCCGACTACAATATCGCTGTTGTCGCTCTTGCAGGTGATGACCTGACCGTTTACCCGCGTCGTTAAAGCCTCCAGATGCTCGTCGAACAGGCACTCAACGCCCAGATGTTCCAAAGTCTCCACAATGGGGTAATACGCGCCTTTCGGTTCATCTGGGTAGGTGTAGGCATCATGATCGGTGTCGACCAGCTCGCCGTTTATGTATATCTGATGATGGATTCGCCCATCGTTATCTTCAAAGGGATACTCCGCTTCTTTTTCCTCCGGCTCAGTGGGAGTGGGAGGCGCTGTCGGTTCGCTATCGGAATCCGGGCTTGGTTCGACGTACTGAGACGGTGCGTCGGTCTGCGAGGGAG
>CALLZZ010000565.1 GCA_937858235.1 uncultured Clostridia bacterium | reverse complement strand
CCTTCACGCCGCTCGGTGCGAGCAGGTCCTGAATCAGTTTGAAGACGGAGACGATGTGACGCTTCTCCGGAGGGCAGAATTCCGCGAGCAGAAGGATGACCGAGGTCAACAGACCTTCCGCCGCATCGTAAAAAAAGGCGTTCTGGCCTGCCGTGGCAATATCGAACCCGCCAGATCCGATGATGGTTTTCGCCGTAATCTTGGCATACTTCTCGGCTTTCGCCTTATACGCCAGGTTGGTATCGTCCCGCAGATAGGCGTCCATGTACCGGTTGACGAGATGATTCAGGTTAAATCCGTCGCTTTTGGTCGGATTGCGCAGATCAATCACGGCAACGTCGTAACCGTAACACTCTTTTGCGATCCCCCCATAATTGCGATACAGATCTCCCTTGGTATCGGTCGTAAGAAAGCTCATGCCGGCCGCACATGCGTATTCGAGGTTGGGATATAAAAAATTTGCGGTTTTCCCGACGCCGGCCGCACCGATCATGAGGCAGTGGATATCGTCGTCATCAATCAGCGCGTAGCCGTGGGGAGCCGTCCGGTCAAACAGCGGCGCTTTATGCCAGCCGATAATCAGGCCCTGTGCGGAGGGAAGGTTTTTGCCCTGCCGCCAGAGTTCCGGCTCAAAAGGGACTTCCGAATAGGTGTGCTTGATTTCGGATTTGGTCGCCCAACGGGCCGTACCGTGCTGGCCGTCGCCCACCGTCCGGGATTTGATTCCGTTGAGGGTATAATAATGCGCCAGCAGGGACAGAAGCCCGATGACGGCGAACATCAGAAATCCGGCGATCAGCAGTGTGACAACCGGAGATATTTGCATAGAAAGACCTCCCTTACATGCTCATTCTAAAATTTGGCGCCGCTTCCTCCGGCGCCTGGAGCGGCTGGGACAGTTCCAGCCGGACAAAAAGCTGCGCCTTCACGCAGTCAAGCGCGAGGCGCCTGTAATCCGAAACCAATGCCAGCCGCTCCTGCAGCGTGCGGATGCCGGGTGCGAATAACTGCCGGTCTATATTCACCGCATCCTCGCGAATATCTTCCGCTTTGGTTCGCATCCAGCCCCGGTCCAGGTGGGGCCTGTAGCTGTCCCGCAGGTTTCCGACCAGCTGCCCGAGCGTTTCCGGTCGTTCCATTTGCCGAAGCTCCCGCTGAGCGGCCAGCAACGCGCCCGCCGCCATCTTCTGCAGACAGGCTCCCACGATTTCCGGATTCGCGGCAGCGAGCTTTTCGGAATCGACCAGCGGCGTCAGCCTCCGGTGATATTCCCGAATGACAGCGTTCGGATCCGGAACGGCCGACAGGGTTTCGCACGCGGAGAACAGATTCTCGCAGATCTCCGGCAGCAGGACGAGCTTCGGATGCTCCCCGGCAGGGATGGGGGTAATGCCGTGTTTTGCCTTGATATCCTCGTTCCAGTCCTTGTACCGGGATTGCAAAACAGGAATGTCCATATAAGCGGGGGCGTAATAATCGTGTTCCGCAAGGATGTCCTTCAGTCTGCCGGTGGCCTCAATCCCGGCCTCGTCGTGATCAAGGCACAGCACAATCTTTTTCAGGTTCGAATGGCTTTTCAGCTGTTGCAGCATCGCGTGCTCAGACACACCGTCCAGCGTGACATAGCTGTGTTTTTGCCAGTCTTTCAGGTGAAGAGAAATAAAAGAGAGCATATCGATCGGCGCCTCGAACACATAAAGGGTGTCGTCCTCGCCGATGTAGTGAAAGCTGTATTTCGGGTCGCTTCCCTCCACGTTGCCCTTGTAAGGCTCGCCTTTGGTGTAGGTGCCGCGTTTGTGCGCGTGACGGGGAATACTATTTTCATCCACACCGACAAACACAGCGTTGTGGTACTCTTTATCCTCATAGATCAGGTGTTCGCGTGCGAAATACGACAGCACGCTCGGATCGATGAACCGCTGTTTGAGCAGATAGGCGAACACCCGGCGCATGTCCGGATTGGCTTCCGGGAGTGCAAAGTCTTTCTTGGGCGGCGGCGCGCTTTTCTCGGTCTGGTTCCATTCCAGGCCGCCCTCGCCGCCGAGCAGAAAGGTGACCGCTTCGGGGAAATCCATGTCATAGAACCGCTGGACGAAGTCAATCGCGTGGCCTCCCTCCTTGCGGGAATGCCGAAACCACTCGCTGCCGCGGATAGTCACGCTGTCATGCCGTTTCCAGCGCCACTCATGCCCGGAGCGGATGAGCTGCTCGCCCTGCCTCTGTAAAAAGTCCACGAGGTCAACCGAGTTGGCCCTTTGTTTTTCTTCCTCTGTGAACGGGATATAGGACATGAAGGATCCTTCCTTTCAGCGTTTGCGTTTCCCGCACCGGCGAAAAAAGGCCGTCCGCTGATGTACGGACGGCTTATCCAGCACCATATTGATTTTGGCGGGCGGGATCTCTTTTGTCTGTGGATACTGTTTTCGCATCAAATGTGCGCCTCCTTTTAATAGCTCTGTTCGGGCGCCCGCTCGTCGGGCGCGTGACCCATTGCCATCTTCTTCTGCCGGAGCCGGCGGCGGAGCTTGCTGTCCGTTCCCATGCCGGGGCCTCCGTACAGCCTACTTTGCTGCTGCCGGAAGATCCGGCTCAGGTGGTGCAGGAGCCGGGTGACCGCCAGCATCGGGGACGGATCACGGAACGAGTCCAGATGATTGAGGAAAAACCGGGCGTATGGATTGCCCTGCCCGGCGGAAGCCGTCAGCCATCGAACGGCGGCTTCGCGGTCGCGTGGAACATCCTGCCCCATCAGGTAGAGCTTGCCGAGCATGTATTGCGCATATTGGTTGTCCAGCTCCGCGGAAGCTGTGAGCCACTTGACGGCGGCCTCCACATCTTTGGGAACTTCCTCTCCCAGAAGGTACAGCTTGCCGAGGCGGTATTGGGCGAAGGAATTGTTCTGCAGGGCCGCCTTTGTAAGCAGATCCACCGCCTGATGAATATTCTTTGGCACATCTTCGCCAGCCAGATACAGCTTTGCCAGCGCGTACTGCGCATACGCATTGCCGAGGCCGGCCGAGAATGTCAGCCATCTGGCTGCGACGCCCATATCCTTTGCGACAGCCGTTCCTTCGAGGCACAACTTTCCCAAGGCGTAGGCGGCATAGGGGTTCTTCTGGTTGGCCGCCGCGGTGAACAGTGCGACGGCTTTTTCCGAGTTCCGCTCCACATACAGGCCGTCCCGGTAGAGCTTTCCTAACAGATACTCGGCGGAGTCATTTCCGGCATCCACAGCTTTGGTGAGCCAGAAAACGCCCCTTTCGGGATCCGCGTGGGTATCTTCATCCGGATTCAACGGACTTTCAACAGCCAGATAAATTTTCCCAAGCAGGCATTGGGCATAGACGTTTCCGAGCTTGGCCGATTTTTCGAGGTATTGCACCGCAGCGCCGATATCCCGTTCCGTTCCGGTGCCGGTGTAGAGCATCTGCCCGAGGCGGTACTGGAGCTTGTCGTCGCGGCTTTGTGCCTCCAGTTGCTGAAATCCAAGAAAGGCTTCCCGGAAGCAGTCGGCGGCCGCATTTTTATCTTTTGCCGTGCCGATGCCGTCCCGGTACATCTTCGCCAGTTCATAGGACGCATACGGGAAGTGCTGCCGCGCCGCTTTCTGATACAGCGCAAACGCTGTATTATAATTCAGTTCCACGCCCTGGCCCCGGTAGTACAGGCCGGCGAGGGAATACTGTGCGTACTTGTAGTTCTCCGAGGCAGATTCCTCAAACCAGCCTGCCGCTTCTTCATAGTCCTGATCGATGCCGTGACCGGCAGCATGCATCTTGCCGATGCGGTATTCCACATAGCGGTGGCTTTTCCCCATTTCAATCTCATAAAAGGCTGTGAGGGCCTTTTCGTACCAGGTGAAAGAAATCCCCGCATCGGCTTCTATCCCCAGTCCGTCTGCGTACATGCGTCCGAGATCATGCATGGCGAGTGCGTTTCCAGCATCGGCTTCTTCTTGAAACAGCCGGAGCGTCTGAGCTAAATCCGGCTCCATATCGTCTTTCCCGTACAAAAATTCACGGGCCTGTTTGTAGCGGTCGCTCCATTCGATATATGGGTGGGGTGTCGCGGGCGGACTTTCAATGGGTTCCGGGCCTTCTGATGTGCTGTCCGGAAAATTCCCGTCTTCTGGGGATTCATCGTCTGGCTCATCCTCCGGCTCATACACCGGATCGGTCTGATCCGCTGCCGTTTCCGCCTGAGCCTCAATGCCCTCGTCGCCCTCAAACATGATCTGCCGCTCGCCGATACGCAGAGCTTCTTCGATCACGATGTTCTTGATGTGCTTGAATTCCTTTTGCTGGGAAAGCGGAAGCGGGTCGGGCAGCTTGTCGGCGTAAGTGTGCAGAATCTCGTTATGTAACTTGTACCATGCCCGGTAGGCTTCCGCCACCCGCGCGTCCTTTGAGAGCTCATCCACGATCTGATCGACGAGGGTCTTGAGCTCCGCTTTGAGGTAACCGTACTGTTTTCTGCCCGAGGTGTATTTCAGGCGTTCGGAAAGCCGGGAGAGCATATCTTCAATAACCTTGTTTTCGTAGACACCGGATTCCATCTGCCCGATGATTTCGGAAAGCGCGACACGGCTCTGTTCGGCGAGCTCGTTGCGGCGTGCGGTCTGATCCGGATAAATCTGCATCAGGTCCTGCTGGAAGATTTCATGCGCCAGCGTACTCCGCATTTCGTTGATGGCGGGTTTGGTGACGTAACCCTCGCGGGGATCAACGGAATAGACGATCATGTGGCAGTGCGGATGGTGGCCTTCATCGTGAAAAGCTGCGTACCAGCGCAGGTTTTCCGGGGAGATCTTCATCTGCTCGGAAAACAGGTTGCGCTGTTTGCGCAGAAGCGCCATCCACGCCGCGGCATGGTCATACCCGAGCCGGGCGGCGTCCTCCCGCCGCAGGCTGATAATCGGTGTCCAGACGTTTCCCGTGTGGCGGGAGACTTCCTCCGCCACCTCGGACAATACTGGTGGCGCCTCGGCATCCGAGAACAGGCCATGCGTGCCGGATTTCTCCACACGAGGGCGGGTGGCGATATATTGAACATACACGTCCTTGCGCCCAAGCGGATCCATGTTCTGCTCCAGCGCCGCTGTGATGAATTCCGAGGCGTTTTCAATAGTCGGCTGCTTCTGGTAGTCTTCATATTCGAGCAGGTCCGCGGTGTCTGGAAACTGAGCCAGCAGATCACCGATGAGCCGTCGCTGTTTTGCCGTGGAGGGCAGGGCGCGGATATTCGCCGGAAGCTTCTCCACGCC
>CALLZZ010000564.1 GCA_937858235.1 uncultured Clostridia bacterium | reverse complement strand
AAGGCAAAAACGGTTTACGAGATCACATTGGATGATACAACGTATACTGTTGAAAGTTATTCTGACGAAATGGATGATGTATTAGACGAGGCTGGTCTGGAACTGTCCGCCAGTGACTGTGTTGATACTTCTCAAAATAAGAAGAAGGACACTGTAGAAGTCTCCATCACCCATAAGCAGTACGTTACAGTAACCTGTGACGGTGCCGCTATCTCTGTTCTGACTGACGAAGGGGAAACCGTCTCCGATGTATTAGATCAGTTGAATATCAAACTCGGGAAACACGATCTTATTTCCCAAAAGCTTGATACGAAAGTGAGTAGTGGCGACTCGATTGTGATCAACCGCGTTACAATCACCTATAAAAAGAAATCCAAAAGCATTGCTTATAGCTCCAAGTGCGTTGCTGATCCCAGCATGACTCGGGGCACCGAAGCGGTTACCAAAAAGGGAGTCAACGGCAAAAGGGTTTACACCTACGAATTAAAATCCATTGATGGTGGAAAGCCGACGTCTACTCTGGTTAAGACCAAAACCACAAAGCCTGTTACAAAAGTCACTTCCTATGGTACCCGTGTCCCGGCACCATCTCTCAGTTCTCTGAGCCAGTCTAGGGACTACATTACGAACATTGATGAAGAAAAAGGCACCATGACAACCGTTTCTGGCAACACCTACAAGATCAAGAAAAAGATGCTCTGCTCCGCAACTGCTTATACCGCCCCTGCCGGAAGTGGTACTGCCACAGGCAGAAGAGCACAGGTAGGCGTTATCGCTGTGGATCCCACCGTGATCCCCTATGGAAGCAAAATGTATATCCAAACTTCTTCCGGTTCCGTGCTCTACGGCACTGCTGTTGCAGGTGACTGCGGCGGTGCAGTAAAAGGCAATATCGTTGATCTGTATTTTAATACACTCTCCGAGTGCTGCTCCTTCGGACGCCGTAACTGTAATGTCTATATCCTAAGTTAAGAATGTAACTTGAAACACCGCTTTGCACCATTGCAAAGCGGTGTTTCTTTTGTTATACTGAAAGGCACGCATTAAGAAAGGGTCGAAAAAATGGATCTATGTAACATCAATCAAATTAAAGCGCTACTGCAACGCCATGGCTTCCGCTTTTCAAAATCTATGGGACAGAATTTTCTCATTGATCCTGCCGTCCCTCAGGGTATTGCCGATGCCTCGGCAGCTGCACCAGGCTATGGTGTCTTGGAAATTGGCCCAGGAATTGGTCCGCTGACAGAACAGCTTGCGCAGCTGGCAGATCAAGTTACCGCCGTGGAGCTGGATCGCGCACTTTTACCCATCCTCCAGGAAACGTTGGCGGACTATCCCAACGTTTCGATCATCTCAGGTGATATTCTCAAACTGAATCTACCAGAACTGGTGCAGTACGCGTTTCCGGGACTGACTCCCGTTGTCTGTGCCAACCTGCCCTACAATATCACCACGCCGGTTCTAACCACGCTACTGGACTCTAAGCTGTTTGCATCCATTACCGTTATGATTCAACGAGAGGTAGCAAAGAGAATCTGTGCAAAACCTCACACATCCGATTATGGTGCATTCTCAATTTACTGCCAATATCATGCAAACTGTGAATTACTATTTGAAGTCCCCCCTCACTGTTTTATTCCGGCGCCTAAAGTAACCTCTGCCGTGATTCAACTGACTCCCCTTTCATCACAGCCTGTATCCGTTACAGACGAAGAGTTATTCTTTCGCATTGTGCGGGCTTCCTTTGCGATGCGACGAAAAACTTTGGTTAACGGACTCTCTGCTGGTTTTAGCGGTCAGCTGACCAAAGCGGAAGTTGCAGCACTGATAGAAGCCTGCGGTTTTTCCACAAATGTGCGCGGAGAGGAATTGGGTTTGGCGGAGTTTGCACAATTAACCCAGGCGTTTTCCACAGCGCTGCAATTTTAAACTGTGCTTTCTCACTTACCTAATGTAGAAAACCCCCAATCGCAGCAATCCACGACTGGGGGTATTTTTTACGCTATAAAATCAGAAATCGGCCAGCAGCAGGGAAATGAGTTCCTGTTTACCAGTTCCCTTTTCGGCTGAAAAAGGAATCAGCAAATCGTTTTCTCTCAGAACCAGGGTCTCACGAATACGTCCCAAATTTCCTGCTATCTCTGATTTTTTCAACTTGTCCATCTTATTTGCTACCACCAGGAAAGGACAATTCATCTCCTGGAACCACTGCGTCATGATCTGATCGTCTGCCGTAGGCTTGTGTCGTGCATCCACGATCAAAAGTCCCATCGCAATCTGACCATCGGCAAAGTAATCCTCCATCAACTGAGCCCAACGAGCCTTTTCAGCTTTGGAGACCTTTGCATAGCCGTAGCCAGGCAAATCTACAAAGTATACTTTTTGTTCAATCAAAAAGTAATTGACATGACTTGTTTTGCCGGGTGCATTTCCCACTCGAGCAAAGTTTTTGCGATCCAGGAGCCGGTTGATTACCGATGACTTTCCCACATTGGAGCGGCCGGCTAACGTAATTTGCGGACGCCCATCATGAATAAAATCCTTCTTGTGGGCGGCAGATCGGATAAATTCCGCATTGTGCAGATTCATAGTTTACCTCATTGCTGAATGCTCATTGTTGTTTGTGTTCCACTGCCCTCAACGGGAAGTGGGGTTACATCACTGCTTGCCGACATAGCACAAGGGATATCCAGCGCTTCTGCCAACACCTCATCCACCTGTTCCGCTGTGATAAAGTGCAGTGCCTGACGTACTGTCTGATCAATTTCCTCCAGATCCTTTTCATTGTCTGCCGGAATAATCAAAGTTTGGATCCCATTTCGGAAGGCAGCCATTGTCTTTTCTTTCAGTCCACCGATTGCCAACACTCTGCCCCGCAGGGTCACCTCTCCGGTCATAGCAACATTAGACTTAACCGGCGTGTTGGTCAGCGCTGACACAATTGCCGTAGTGATGGTCACACCAGCGGAAGGACCATCCTTTGGAACCGCACCTTCCGGGAAATGAATATGAATATCTCGGTTCTGATAGAATTCCGGATCAACATTCAGCTGTGTTGCCCGGGAACGGATATAGGAAATGGCAGCATGGCAGGATTCCTTCATCACTTCGCCCAGATTGCCCGTTGGTTCCACCTTTCCAGTACCAGGAATTACATTAACCTCTACTTCTAAAAGGGCTCCACCGACACTGGTCCAGGCAAGGCCGTTAACCAGTCCCACCTGAGGTGTTTTTGATAGCTTTTCAGGATGGTACCGTCGAATCCCCAGGTACTGCTCTAATGAATCGCCAGTTACACTGATCCGTTTTACATCTGTAGTAACCAGTTCCATCGCTGCTTTCCGGCACAGCGCCGCCAGCTGCCGCTGCAACAAACGGACACCGGACTCCCGCGTATAACCGGTGATAATTTCACGAATCGCACCGTCGGTCACACGTAAAGTGCGACCATTCAAACCGTGACGTTTCATCTCATCGGGAAGCAAATGCCGACGCGCAATTTGTAGCTTTTCTTCATCGGTATAGCTACTCAGCTCGATCACTTCCATACGATCCAACAGCGGACGTGGTACCGTCCCTAAATCGTTTGCCGTGGTAATAAACAACACATCTGAAAGATCAAAGGGCAACTCTAGGAAGTGATCCCGGAACGTAGCATTCTGCGCAGCGTCCAACACCTCTAACATAGCTGCAGCAGGGTCACCACGATGATCACTGCCCAGCTTGTCAATTTCGTCCAGCAAAATCAAGGGGTTTAAACTGCCTGCCTTCTGAATTGCTGCAATGATCCGACCAGGCATCGCTCCAATATAGGTTTTTCGGTGACCTCTGATCTCCGCTTCGTCGTGAATGCCGCCCAAGGAAACCCGCGCCATATTCCGGTTCATTGCCTTTGCCACAGAGGAAGCAATAGAGGTTTTACCTACACCGGGAGGGCCTACCAAACAGATAATCTGCCCACGCAAATCCGGAGCAAGCTGCTTAACTGCCAGAAGTTCCAGAATCCGCTCTTTGACTTTATCCAAGCCATAGTGATCGGCATCCAGCACTTTCCGTGCCGCTGTTACATTTAGACGTTCTTTTGTACGAACGTTCCAAGGCAAGTCTAAGCAAACATCAAGGTAGTTGCGCAGAACAGATGCCTCTGCTGAACCAAAGGGCTGTTTACTCAGTCGACGCAACTCCTTTTTCAGTTTTTCTGAGACATCCTCTGGCAATTTCGCTTCTGCAATTTTTTGCTCATATTCTTTTATTTCATCATCGGCATCATTGCTTTCTCCCAGCTCACCCTGGATCACTTTGAGTTGTTCGCGCAGGTAGTAATCCTTCTGCGCCTCGTTCATATGATCCCGAATTTTGTTCTCCATATCCTTTTCAATTTCCAGAACACGGATTTCCTTACGAAGGATTTGGTTCATTTTCTCCAGACGCCGTACCGGTCGCAGTTCCTCTAGAACGGCCTGCTTGTCCTCACCACGGATGGATATATTTTGGGCAATATAGTCTGCCATATAGCCCGGCTTCTTGCTTCCGACTACGGTCAGCATAATGTCGGAGGAAACTTTAGTGGATAGCTCACAGTAATGCTCAATCAATTCGTAGGCCGTTCGAATCACAGCCTCAGCCCGTGCAGAATGATGCTCTGTTTCATCCTCTTCGATCTGCTCAACTTGCAAAACTAGGTAAGGTTTATCCTGCCAGCAATCCATAACACGAGCACGCGTAACTCCCTCTACCATCACACGGACATTATCGCCAGGCAACCGCAGCACCTGACGAATTGCCGCAATTGTGCCCACAGTGTAGAGATCCTTCAGTTCGGGATCATCGACCGATAAATCCTTCTGGGGAACCAGGAAAATATAAGAGCCAAGCTCTACTGCCTGATCCAGTGCCTGAATGGAAACTGACCTGCCCACATCGAAGTGCAACAGCATACTGGGAAACACCGTTAGTCCACGCAATGCCATGGTCGGAAGGGTTAAAACAGACAAGCTTTCCTTATTTTCAAATTCGCTCATAAAATACGACTCCTTTCCCACTTAAATCAGGGTTAATTGGGGAAAAGGCCGCATAATCACCTGGATTATGCGGCTTACTCTCAAGTTGCATTTTTTAGGATGCGTTACTGGAGTTGGTATGATTCACATCCTGTTCAGTCGCTGCACCCAGGCGGGGCAGCGGCTGCTTTAGCCGCGCTTCATCATGTTCCACAATGGGTTGTTTGTGGTTGATTACGCTGTCTGCTGTAATCACAATTTTAGAAATTGTGGGATCAGACGGAGCCTCATACATCAGGTTCGTCATGGTATCCTCCAGAACTGCACGCAGCCCTCTGGCACCAATCCCACGTTCCAACGCTTTGTCCGCCGTAGCTTCCAACGCAGTTTTTTCAAATTCCAGCTGCACATGATCATATTCCAGCAGCTTTTGGTATTGCTTCACCAAAGCGTTTTTAGGAGTTGTCAGAATCTCCACCAACTGATCCCGGTTCAGCGCCCGCAGGGTTGTGATGACCGGTAAACGGCCGATCAGCTCCGGAATCAGACCAAACTTTAGTAAATCGTGGGGCTGCAATTCCTGCAACAGCGCGCCAGTTTCCCGCGCTTGACGGGTTACCAGTTCTCCACCAAACCCAATGCTTTTACGATCCGTTCTGGTTTCAATAATCTTTTCAATGCCATCAAAAGCACCGCCGCAGATGAAAAGGATATTCGTGGTGTCCACCTGTAGAAACTCCTGATGAGGATGCTTTCGTCCACCCTGAGGGGGTACATTTGCCACTGTACCTTCCAGTATCTTCAGCAGCGCCTGTTGAACCCCTTCACCAGAAACATCTCGCGTAATGGAAGTGTTCTCACTTTTCCGTGCAATCTTATCAATTTCGTCCACATAGATGATGCCACGCTGTGCCAATTCTATGTCGTAATCAGCAGCCTGCACTAGGCGCAGCAGAATGTTTTCTACATCGTCACCTACATAGCCGGCTTCCGTCAGAGTTGTCGCATCTGCAATAGCAAACGGCACCTTTAGAATGCGTGCTAGCGTCTGAGCAATGAGGGTTTTTCCGCTGCCTGTGGGACCCAGA
>CALLZZ010000563.1 GCA_937858235.1 uncultured Clostridia bacterium | reverse complement strand
ACGGGGAAGCTTTGCAGCACCTGTTCCCCGTGATTTACATTCTTGCCCTCTCTCTTATGATGTTCGGCGTCGCCTATGTGAAACTGAGGCACGATTTTGTGGAACGCGCATGACCGCCCTTGCAAAAAAGGAATATGCGGTTTACAATCAGAATGATTCTATTTTCAGGAGGAATCCATCTGTGTCTGCTGCAGTTTCGAAGGGCGGGGAACCCGCGCTTCTTTCCACAAAACTCATCATGCCCCGCCCACGACGGGATTACATTGTGCGCCGCGCTCTCTTTGAAAAACTGAAACGTTGCTCCGAAATGAGCGTCGTCTTTGTCAAGGGAGCGGCGGGCATGGGAAAAACGACGCTGCTTTCTTCTTTTTTCGTGGAAACCGGGCTGAAAAACACCGCCTGGCTCTCGCTTGACGAAAGCAACAACGGTCTGTTCTCGTTCTGGCGCTATTTTGCGGCGGCGGCAGGTTCCCTTGTGGGAGAACTGGAGTTCGGTCCGGCACCGGCGCCGATCTTCGAGTTGCGGGAACCGAAAAAAAACCTTATTTTTCTTATTAACCGGCTCTGCGGCGACACGGATTACTATATGGTTCTTGATGATTTTCACTGCATCACCAACCCGGCTCTGATTGATTCGCTGGAGTTTTTTCTCCAGTCAATGCCGGAAAATCTTCACCTTTTTCTGCTTTCCCGCGAGGACCCGCCGGTCTATCTCGGTGCGCTCGCCGTCTCCGGCAGGCTCCTGTACCTTTCCGGCGAAGACATGAAGCTCTCGCAGGAGGAAAGCATACAGTTTCTGAAAAAGACGATGAAGCTTCGGTATGACGAAGCGGAACTCAAGAAAATCAGCGGTTTTGCGGAAGGGTGGGTAGGCGGTCTTCAGCTCGCCGCGGCAGGCGGTGAATTTTCCGATGATCTTCTGAAAAAGAGTGGCGGCTTCGCTGCGGAGTACCTTACCCGGGAAGTGTTCGGAAAGCTCTCATCCGAAGAGCAGAGCTTTCTCATTCGAACCGGAATTCTGCCGTGGTTCGATGCGGATATCTGTTCCGCGCTTTTTGAATCGCTCGACTACGCTTCCATGCTGGAAAACCTGCTGAACAAAAACCTGTTTCTCATCTGCATCGATGAAAAGAAGGAAATTTACCGCTACCACAACATTCTCGGCGAATACCTGAAACAGCGGTTTTCAGAACTGCCTGCAGTTAGCGCAGATGAGGTACGTGCCTCTGGCCTGCTGAAGGACAGGATTGTCATCACCTATCCGGAGGGAGATTCCATCAATAATGATATGGCCATTCTACAGGCCGCCGCTGATGACTGGAAAGAGAAATGGGATCACTGGACACAGTATTGCCGTGAGCAGCATTATCCGTACGTGAATCCTGTTTTCATTATTCAGGTATTGAACGGCAGCGGCACCAAACTGACGGATACCGATTTGGATGATTGCTTGAGCAAGATTGAGGAGAGAACCGGTTTCAAATTTGAGGCTGGTCAGGTAGTACATACATTCGGGCAGACCACATCTACTATCCCAGTAAATGGTCTCGATGTGCGCTATGAGGAGCCGTCTCGGATTGCTGATGACAGAAATATTCGGGTGGTCTTCTTTAAGGAAAACTTGTCAACGGGCTGGGACTGCCCACGTGCAGAGACAATGGCGTCCTTTAAGCACGCGAATGATGCCACGTACATTGCACAGCTTCTGGGCCGCATGGTGAGAACACCTATGCAGTCCCATATTCAGGTGGATGACGTCCTGAATGATGTCCACCTCTATCTGCCGTACTTCAATGAGAATACGGTGGAAGATGTAGTTGAGGCCCTTCAGAGCAGTGAGGGCGGAGACATTCCGACCGATATTTACGGAGAATCTCTGACCGGAAAACGCTTTGAAACATTGACGGTCAGACCCAGGAATAAAAAGGATCCAGCTTACGATCCGAATCAGACAACACTGGAAATGTTCTACGACGCAAGCCACAACATACAGTCGGGTGCCACATCTGAGACACAGGAATCCGCTCCGGCTTCAATGGGAACGCAATCCGCAGCGACCGTAGCAGAAGCGCCTGCTTCTGCGGTCAATCAACCGACAGCTTCGACATCTCCGATGCCATTAGCATTTAGTGAAGTAAGCAATTCATATCATGCAAATCCTGTAGCAGTTACTTCATCTGTGCAGCCTGTTCAGGAGGAGTCTGCAGAGGATTTGTTTGACCGGGAAGAGGTCATGAAGTTTATCAATGATGCCGGCCTGCTTTCTTATAATGTCCGAGCAGTACGGATCAGTAATTATCTGAGCTCATTGTATAAAATGGCGCATTTGCTCACAATGTCCAAACTGCGTCGCGATGCCATCCGTGAGATACAGGAAGAAATTGTTCAGATGATCCATGATTACGTGGAGAATCTGAAAGCAAAGGGTACCTACGATGATCTGGTGCTTCAGGTGAAACAGTTCAAGCTGGCCACGCAGATATTTGATGCCTTCGGAGAGACTGTCGATAACTATTCCGTACATGACCTGTTTACCACAACCGATACGGATATCGAGCGGCAGTTTCGAATTGCAGATGCAAAGTTGGGTAATGAGGGTATCGGTATGGCCTATGGAAACAAGTATACGAGTTTCTCCGACCTGACTGCTTTCAAAGTGGATGTCATTCTGTTTGTGGCGGATGAGGACTGCATGAACAAGTTGCATAGCTATGCGGAGGCCCGCTTCCACGGACTCAATGATGATTACCGTCGGTATATTGCTACTATCGATTCAGAGAAAATCCGTAGGCAGTATGACAGCATTGTTTCTGACGGTGATGTCGTCAGCAAGCACAATTTCCGGTTGCCGGAGACTATTCAGGTGCCGCATGAAGCAGGAGGAAAAGAATACAGAGATCACCTCTTCGTGAATGACGACACAGGCGTTGCCACGATGAAGCTCAACTCTTGGGAGGCAGGCGTAATCGAGGAAGAAGAAAAACGTGCTGATTTTGTCTGCTGGATCCGTAATCCCTCCAGAGGCTCTTGGGCGCTGTGCATTCCTTATGAAATAGACGGAGAAATCCGGCCTACTTATCCCGACTTCATCATTGTAAGGAAGGATGAGCGGCTAGGTTTTGTCATCGACATACTGGAACCGCATAATTCCGATTTTAAAGATAACCTTGGTAAGGCTAAGGGCTTTGCTGAGTATGCCCGTCAGAATCCCGGCGTTGGCAGAATACAGCTTATCCGTATGGGGACAGATCCAGCCGGAAAGAAGCGCTTCAGGCGTTTGGATATGTACCGGAGTATGATTCGGGATAAGGTTTCTCACGCTGTGAGTAATGACGAATTAGACCATATCTTTGAAAATGACGGATTCTTCGACTGACACTGTCGCTTTAGAATGTCACAAAGGCCAATCGCTATGTTCATGTCTCGCCCTATTCCCTCACACGAAGAAACTGTATCGGCATTTTCCCTTAAACGAACATTTTTTCGCAGACGTGTTTCCTTGAACGATAGGGTTAGACGGTGACAAATGACATCAAAACTGGTCTCTCTGGTTCGGAGCCTCGGAAGCCCTTGTTTACGGCCTTTTTCGGCACCTGTTCACTGCCGGAGAGGGCCTTTTTTTGTTTGTATCAAAGACGGTAAGAATATAGACACACCGTACAACACGGGCAATGATTTTGTGTACAGTGAATTCTAATGTGGATTGACTATAGAGTTCCGGTAAATGCAAAAAGCAAAAAGAGCATGAGCAGCGTTGAGCTGTTTCATGCTTCAGAAGCGTCCGCAGGACGCGCAGCCGCACAATTCATTGTGCGATCAAGGGGGATTGGGGGCCTGCCACCAACAAGCAATTTTCCGGTTTTCGCGCAAGCGAAAAATTGGGAAATTGGCATCGTGGGTACCACGATGCATTGCTTGCCACTATTATCAACAATTAGTGATAACTACCATGAGTTTGACCCC
>CALLZZ010000562.1 GCA_937858235.1 uncultured Clostridia bacterium | reverse complement strand
ATAATCGACATCACATCATCGAGTTGGCTCAGCGAATCAAGGAACAACTCGACATCGCCATTTCCCCAACGTCCAAGTTCGCTTACATCCTTGCATATGCCTTTTGGATCGATAACATCTCCGAATGGCATATTCACTGATAGGCGTAACCGCTCTTTCTGAATTACGACATCAACAAAGTTTGTGTCCAGTTTATAAGCAACATACAACTTTTTGAATTCCTTATGGACGTCCGGGGACAGATTAATAATCCGGAGATCCAGCTTTTCAAACAACATCCGGGTATATGAATTCAGATGTTCATAACTATCAAGTGTGTATTCGGACTTTGCCACTTCGGTTTTCTTCTTATAAGGGGCGATGCCTTCATCTGTGATCGATGGATAAGACCAAATTTGCAAAGCTTTTGTTCCGAGCTCTTTAGCACGTTCCTGAATCTTTTTAGCATTCCATGTGTCCTGCAAAACCACATAGCTGTTGATCCTTAATGCGCTCTGCTTAAATCCGCCTTCCATATTGAGCTTATCAGTGAAGGAGGAATCGCTCATTTCCGAATTGTATGCTGTCAAAGTGAGGTTGCCCAGCGTGTGTAGGTACGTTTTTTGTACCTCACGCCAATCATGCCCTAAATCAGAAATCCATTCGGGGGAGAGATTCAGATTCTGTGGCATGATGTGCTCGATGGTATAATTTTCAATAGTAATAGGTGCTTTATTCTGAAAGTTTTCCAGTTTTCCCAGAATATAATTTCTAATGCGCATATTATAAACATCGCGTGTAGTCAGAGTGGCGACAAACTTCTCATCGGTCGGGAATTCTTTATACGATTCCATAAGTACAAATGCAGCCTTAATAGAATTCAAATAGTCACCTGTTTTTATAAAGTTTTTAAGGGTAGCAAATGTCTTGTTCATGGAATTAGTCGGAATATTACAAACTGCACGCCTTAGGACATAATTGATACACATTCTGATAATCTCTATGAGCTCATCAAGCGTAATAAGCCCTTTTTCCTGGTCATGATGGACTCGCAGCAAGAAAGGATAAACGACTTCACTCCGTAAGGCCTGAATCTCGGAGTAGCAGGCTTTGAGGGCCGGTTCACTGCTCCTGCAGAAACACATATCCGTATAATATTTGGCAAATGTATATATATCTTGACAGAGATCTCGCACGGAACCAAATTCACAATTCAAGTGATACTGCTTGAATTCCTCATATACATGATTGACTTTTGGTATGCGGCCGAGCTTCATCGTCAGGTAATCACGGAAGAAGCGATCCATAAGAGCCGATTGTCTTTCATAATCAAAGAGCAGCTCCGTAGGTCTCCAGATGTTTTCATATACATAAATTTGTTCATCATTGTCCAGTCCCATAAGAATATAGTTTCTAATCAGGTCAGACTCGGACAAATCCATTCCTGTTGAATTTAAACTTTCAAATATTGCCTGTGGATCATCAACCTGTCTGTCAAGTGTGATGTTCACGATCTGCAATTTACCGATTGATTCATATATAGCAGCAGGTTTCAATTCTTCGGATGCGACTTTTTCAACGAAGAAATTGTAATTTTCGATGATGCGGGACGGCTTCTCATTTGGGGTCGGCTTCTTCTCAATTAAATTTATGAGCGCATCGCGGTCGGCTTCGGTCAAAAGCATCTTGTACCGATCATAACCCGACTGGAAGTCATTCTTCAGGCACATGCTGGTTATCATTGGAGCATTGATGGTCTGATCTTCCTGGTGTTCGTCCGCATAGTCCCGAAGAGCAATAAGAAGCAATGTCAGTGTGGTCATGCGCTGCTGCCCGTCAATGATCATGAATTTCTGGACACCGGTGGGCATGGCTTGTTCTGCAATATTGACAATGGAACCCACAAAATGGCCCGCCTTGTTTTCTTTTTGCATTGCAACAATATCTTGCCACAGGCGCTGGCATTGTTCCCGCTCCCAACTATAAATTCTCTGATATACAGGTATGATGAACTGCTTGTATCCGTTTAATATTGCGAACATATTGCCTTTGATAGCATCCATACCGAGTCCCCCCTTAAATTGTACCCGCATTATCCGTCCACATTTCACACTGGCCGATAACCGTCGTTATGGCATCTTCCAGACCTTCCGGAGGATAGTGGTGTTTCTTTAACAGACGTTTCACCATCCTGCGCATCCCGGCACGGGCAGACTCTTTCTTCTGCCAATCTATCGTTCGATTCTTTCGCAAGGAATCGGTTAGTTCCTTTGTGATTGCAATAAGTTCTGCGTTTTGATAGAAATCTTTAACAGCTGCAGGTTTTGTTAAGGCATCATAAAAAGCAAGCTCTTCTTCGGAAAGACCAAGTTTTTCACCTTCATCGTGAGCCTTTGTCATATCGGCAGCCATCTTTATAAGCTCGTTAATAACTTCTTCATTCGTAAGCATACCGTTCAGGTACGCTTTCATGATTCGGCTTAGCATATCAGAAAATTTTTCAGATTTTACAAGGTTCGTACGTCGATAAACAGATACCTGCTCGGCAATTAATTTCTTTAGCAATTCGACGGCAAGGTTCTTTTCTTTCATCCGTGCTATTTCTTCAAGATATTTCGGATCAAATAGATTGAATTCCTCATTGACATCAGAGAATAGGTTAATAACCCCCTCACTCTTAACACTTTGTTTGAGAAGTTCATTGATTCGCTCGTTGATATCCTTGAATGAGAGTCTGCCCTTTCCTTCAACGCGTGTAAGCATAGTACGCACGGCCTCAAGATATGCTGTTTCAAGCCGGCTCTTTTCATCGACCATACTCTTGCACAACGAAAAAGCCTGATGTAACATTAAACCTTCGCGTATAAAATTATTCCGTTTTTCTTCTTTTGCAGGACCAGTGAGGAAATCCGCACCGCGGCTAATCAGTTTTGCTCTGGTCAGATCGCTGCTTGTGGTCATGAATTCTGTATAGTCAAATCCATATAAAAGCTCGCGGCAGACGATGAGCTTCTCTTCAAACTTTACCAGCGCCGTCTTGGCAATATCCATATCGCCGTAGTTCTTCTTATCACGGACGGTGTAGTCATTCATCGCCTGTTTTAGAGCGGAGGCAATGCCGACGTAATCAACGATCAGGCCGCCTTCCTTATCGCGGAAAACCCTGTTTACTCGTGCGATGGCTTGCATAAGATTGTGTCCAGCCATTGGCTTATATATATACATGGTCGCCAAGGATGGAACATCAAAGCCTGTGAGCCACATATCAACAACGATAGCAATTTTCATCGGACTGTCATTGTCTTTGAATTTTCGGGCCAACTCTTCCTTATGCTGTTTGTTGCCAATGATTTCTTTCCAGTCCTCCGGGTCTTTATTTCCGGAAGTCATGACGACACCGACTTTTTCTTGCCATGTTGGACGCATTTCGAGTATCTTCCGGTAAATTTTCATGGCAATTTCTCGGGAGTAGGCAACGATCATGGCCTTTCCCGTCAGCACATACTGTCTGCTGTCTTCGTAGTGAGCAATAATATCTGTGCAGAGCGCATCAATGGTTTGAGGAGCGCCGAGAATGCTTTCCATACGACTGAGCTCATGCTTGCTCTTTTCGATGGCATATTCTTCGGCACTGGCCGCCATTGCGTCGTATTCCTTATCAATCATGCGCAAGGTGGCTTCATCAAGTTTTAGATTAATGACTCGGCTTTCATAATAAACAGGTCTCGTGGCACCATCTTCGACAGACTGCGTCATATCATAGATATCTATGTAATTACCGAAAACTTCCGTAGTGCTACGATCTTTGAGGGAGATTGGCGTACCGGTGAAGCCAATATATGTGGCATTCGGAAGAGCATCACGAATAATCCGTGCAGTTCCTATAGAGATTTTACCGGTCTTTGGATTTACTTTTTCTTCAAAACCATACTGACTTCTGTGGGCCTCATCAGCCATCACAATGATGTTGTGCCGCGTTGAGAG
>CALLZZ010000561.1 GCA_937858235.1 uncultured Clostridia bacterium | reverse complement strand
GACGGTAAAATATTAAAGTTAATAAAATCCTTTCTTAAGAGCGGCATAATGGAATATGGTGCTTTCTATGAAACAGAGGAAGGAAGTCCTCAAGGCGGTGTGTGTTCCCCATTATTAGCCAATATTTACCTGGATTACTTTGATAAAAAGATGATGGCTAATAATATTCGAATAGTGAGATATGCTGATGATATACTGGTCTTTGCAAAAACTAAGGCAGAAGCAGGTAAGTATAAGGCCTTTGCAATGAGAATACTTGAAAACGAGCTCAAACTTAGGGTTAATAAGGATAAGACGCATATAACCAGCATAACAGAAGGTGTTGCCTTCTTAGGTTTCATAATAAGAGGAAAATATATTTTCATTCATCCAAAGAGGATAAAAAGGTTAAAGGATAAAATAAGGAAGATAACTCCAAGAAACAGTGGTAGGAATGTTGAAATAATGATAAAGGAGCTCAATCCAATACTAAGAGGATGGGCAAATTATTTCAAAATTGCTAACTGTAAAAGAACATATGCGGACATTATGGGATGGCTGCGAAGAAGGTTAAGGATGAAGAAAATGAAGGAATGGAAATCATGGAGAGCATTACACAAGCAGCTTAGGAGAATGGGTTATAAAGGAGATTTTGAAAAGATATCCATGACACGATGGAGAAATTCAGCATCTCTGCTTATCAGTATGGCACTTCCAAATAAATGGTTTGATGAATTGAAACTGTTTGACATTTCTAAATTGCAAGTCGGTATTTTGTATTGTTACTATGAGTAGTAACATCTGAGGTTTTTCGGGAGCCGTATGCGAGGTCCGCATGTACGGTTCTGAGAGAGGAAAAACTCGGGATTAGCTATCCCGAGTTTACCTACTCACTATACACAAATTCAAAAACGGAGGTGTTTCTAATGAAAGAAATTTGGAATTGGGTGCAGTTGGCGCTTGCCGCTGTCGGCGGCTTCTTCGGCTGGTTTTTCGGTGGAGTTGACGGCTTTCTCTACGCACTGCTCGTGTTCGTCGTCGTGGACTATATCACCGGCGTCATGTGCGCCATTGCGGACAAAAAGCTGTCCAGCGGGGTCGGCTTCAAGGGTATCTGCAAGAAGGTGCTGATTTTCGTCATGGTAGGCGTCGCGCACATCATGGACCTCTATCTCATCGGCAACGGTGAGGTTCTGCGTACCGCCGTTATCTTTTTCTACTGCTCCAACGAAGGCGTGTCGATGCTCGAAAACGCGGCGCATCTGGGACTGCCTATTCCTGAGAAGCTCAAGGCGGCGCTGGAGCAGCTGCACGGGCGGGAAGATGGTGACGGAAAATGATTGATTTAACCAAAGCCGCGACGGTGTTCATCGGGCGGCGTGGTGAGCATCATTTCCGCAACATCGAGTTTGATGTGTCCAGCCTGCTCAGCGACGAATATCCCGGCGAGATGTTGACCGCTATTTACAAACGTCCAGACGGCACTGCCTACCCTGTAGTTATAGGTTATACCACTGGAGTTTTAACGTGGTCTCCCAGTTCCACCGATACCATTACTGCCGGTGTGGGTCAGCTTGAAATCAGGGTCGTATCCGGAGATGTGGTCGGGAAAAGTGTACGGGTCCTCACCATCGTGGAGCAGGCTCTTGCGGATGGTATTGCAGAACCGCCGGAGCCGCCTGCGCAGGAATGGTTGAATCAGGTACTGTCAGCTTTGGCTGCACTCAATATTGATGATGTTTACAGCCTGCTGAACCTTACCTACGATTTATTAAATGATAACTATACCCTGCTTGGTACCACCCATGGGTTACTAAGCAACAATTACACGCTGCTTGGCACCACGCATGAACTTATGAGCGACAGCCACACGCTTTTGGAGAACACCCACACCGACATAATCGCCATGCGCGACACGCTGTATACCCGCACCGGGATACTTCTCAACCATCTGCACCCGGTAGAAACAGCCTCGGCACCGGACATGGCGAGCCGTAGAGCGTCCATTACTTTTACCGGAATCTCGCAGGGTAACAACATGGTGCTGGGCAGCGTGACTTATACGTTTGTTGCAGCTTTGGGCAGTCCTGCGGCAAATACCGTGCAGGTGCTGCTTCAGAGTAATCTCAGCGACACCGTCAAGAAGCTCGCTGAAGCCATACGCGGTGTCCAGGATGCGCCAAACATCTCATACGGCAGCGGGACAAATCCGCACCCCACCTGCACGGGCTATTGGACAAAGCAACGGTTTTCCATCGGAGATATTTCCGTTGCTCCCGGTGAAGGATTGTTCCTACTGGAAAAGTCAGAGGACACCAACACTGTCTTGCCGCTGACTTCCACTGCCGCGTCAACCATCAACGCTTTCATTCGGATGCCGCACCTGCGATATGTCATGTCCGGCAACACCACTGGCTCGGGCGGTGCCAACAGCGTCAGAGGGCCTTTGCACACCATTCTACCTATTGGCAGCATTGTAATCGGTGGTCAGGATGATCCGCTTATCCCTGTTCCCTACGACTGTCACCTGATCACCATTTGCCGTCAATCGGACACCACTGAGAAGGAACTGGACTTCTATATCTCAAACGACGAGCAGACCTTTACGCGCATCTCAAGGAGTACACCCATTGGCTCGGACAGCTCCGCAGAGGCTCAGCACGTTCAGATTGCCATGCGGCAAAGCCGTGTGCCCGCCGGATATGGGCTGTATATCCGCATCGGGAGCAACGGAACCTCGGCGACCGCCTATTGCGACTTAAAGTTTACCTACCACTTGTATCCCATCAATCTTTGACGAGGTGATTAACGATGAATTTGAGAAAACTGATCCTTACCAACAACGCCTGCTACAAGGCAGGCAAAACCATTACACCGAAGGGCATCATAGTCCATTCGACCGGCGCGAACAATCCGAATCTAAAACGCTACGTCGGTCCCGATGACGGTTTACTGGGAAAGAACCAGTACAACAACCACTGGAACCAAGACAAGCCAGACGGGCGGCAGGTGTGCGTTCATGCCTTCATCGGCAAACTTGCTGATGGGAGTATCGCCACATACCAGCCCCTTCCGTGGAATCATAGAGGCTGGCACGGCGGTTCCGGTGCGAAAGGCTCGGTTAACGACACCCACATCGGTTTTGAGATCTGCGAGGACGGTTTAACCGATGTTTCGTATTTTAATGCCGTTTACCAGGAAGCCGTCGAACTGTGTGCCTACCTCTGCAAGGAGTACGGGCTTACCGAGAAGAATATTCTCTGCCACTCAGAGGGATACAAACTGGGCATTGCCAGCAACCACGGCGATGTGATGCACTGGTGGCCAAGATTCGGAAAATCGATGGATACTTTCCGTGCTGAGGTCGGGAAGCTGCTCGTGGCAACTGAAGCTCGGAAACCTCCCACACCCACCCCGACCGAGCCAAAAAAACTGTACCGTGTACAGGTCGGAGCGTACTCGGTTAAGGCAAACGCTGACGCTATGCTCGCCAAAGTCAAGGCGGCGGGATTTAAGGATGCGTACATTAAATATGGCGAATAACCGTATGATACACCGCTTCGATATGAAAAGCTATAAACCAGAAGTCAAGTTCTTGACCTACAGTTAATGCCCATCAGAGATTTTTTCTCTGGTGGGCATTATTTTTTTGCTGTTTCACTACGGATTTTCCGCTCTGCCTGTCCAGTACGAGGTGAGGACGGCAATTAGCCTCCCTCGGAACGGAGGTACAGGCATGACTGATAATCAAAAGAGCCTTATTGATAAAATGCGCCTTGACGGGTGTGGTTATGTAAAGATTGCAAAAGCAATCGGTGTTTCCGAAAATACAGTAAAGTCGTACTGCCGCAGGCAAAAAAACACTGACTGTAAAGAAGAAATCGACTACTGTGCGGAATGCGGAATTCCCATAGACAAGAGCAAGCGTGGAAGCCGACGATTCTGCTCCGATGCCTGTCGTACCAAGTGGTGGAACGAGCATCCGAAAGCCGAAATGCTATATAAAGCAAATTGTGCCTGCTGCGGGCAAGAGATTCTAATGCGCAGGCAGAATGAACGGAAGTACTGCTCACACCGCTGCTACATCACCGCTCGTTATAAGGACGGTGGTGGCAATGGCTGATTTCACAAAAATACAAGCCTACCAGTCTGCCATGACACAAGCAAGAAATATGTTTGAAAAAGATATCATCAGCAAAGATGACATTGTATTAATAGAGGACAAATTGGCCGAGAAATACGGGCTTGAATTCGGCAGTATATATCGCGAAATCGACTTGATAAATGTCGCTTTTAGAGCGAATATGGTATCAACCAAGGAGATGACGATATGCCGAAAACAGTAATAAAACTGTCGCAAAAGCCGCGGTTGGAGCAACCGAAAAAGGTGGCCGCCTATGCCCGTGTGTCAACGGGAAAGGACGCAATGCTCCACTCGCTGTCATCGCAGGTCAGCTATTACAGCAAATTGATACAGGG
>CALLZZ010000560.1 GCA_937858235.1 uncultured Clostridia bacterium | reverse complement strand
TGTACGCGGAAAGCGTGATCTGGTCGAAGGTGTCGTCGGATTCCGGATAGAGCCCGTTTTCCTCCATCCATGAAGCGGTGCCGTGGGAAGCGACAATCGGGATGGTGTGCGTTCCGCTGTCGGTCTGGATGACGTGCGCCAGAGAGCGGAAGAAGTTCTCGTCGGTCAGCGCCTGCACGAGCGTCTTCTCGTATTCGTCCGGCACGAGATAACCGCCGTTCGCGTCGGTGCCGACCTCCAGAACGTTCTGCACGTCGTACCAGTTGCGCTTGCGGATTGAATCCCAGAAGGCGGTCTTGTACGCCTTGGACGCGATGCCCGGCTTGTCGTCCGGCTCGTCCTTCGCGCCCGGCTTTCCGGTGAGCGGAGAAGAGGTCGGCTGAGACAGCATCTTGTCGATCTGCTCCTGCCGCTGCAGGCGCTCGATGTCGTGCGTCAGGTCGGTGACTTCCTTTTCCATCTTGTCGTAGGTGGCCGCGTCCTCCGCGGATACGTTGCCGCCGTTATCGGAGTGGGTGTCGAGAAAGTTCTTAGCCGCGTCCCACGCCTTGGCGCGTCTGTCCATGAGTTCCATAATCTTGGTCATAATAATTTCCTCCATTCATTAGTGGCTGAGAAGCGAGAGCCGCTTCTCAAG
Organism: uncultured Clostridia bacterium; assembly: GCA_937858235.1. GTDB lineage: Bacteria > Bacillota > Clostridia > Oscillospirales > Oscillospiraceae > Onthomonas. The sequence continues at coordinate 1,963 of CALLZZ010000560.1, read as the reverse complement.
ATCTGCGGCCTTCACAGTCGCTGTTTTCTTTTCAGGTTTACGTTTCGGTATCAGCTTCGAAAGCAGGGAGTCGGTGACGGCCTTGCGGGAGAAAAGCATCTCGATTTCCGTATCGTCGTCAGGCTCCTTGGTGTCGTCATCCGGCTCAGTGCCATCGGTGAAGAGTATCTCGTCGGCGAATCCCAGCTTCTTGGCTTCCTTCGCGTTCATCCAGGTCTCAGCGTCCATGAGCTTGCTGATCTTGTTCCGGGACAGTCCGGACTTGATCTCATAGGCGTTCATGATCGACTCCTTAACCTCGGAGAGCATGTCGATGGCCTTCTGCATTTCTTCCGAATCGCCGATCGCGATGGTCGCGGGATTATGCACCATCAGCATCGCGACAGGGCTCATGCAGACCTTCGTTCCGGCCATCGCGATGACACTTGCCGCCGAAGCCGCGAGTGCGTCGATCTTGACGGTTACGTCATACGGGTAGTCCATCAGCATGTTGTAGATCTGAGCCGCCGCGAACACATCTCCGCCGGGACTGTTGATCCAGAGCGTGATGTTGCCTTCGCCGGAGTTCAGCTCGTCCTTGAATGCCTGCGGCGTAATTTCGTCGCCGTACCAGGTTTCATCGGATATTTCCCCGTCGAGGTAGAGCGTTCGGTCTGAACCGAAGCTGTCCGGCGTTTCGTTTCTGGTCCATCGCCAGAATTTTCTTGTCATAGGGACTTCCTCCTTTCCCGGAGCCGGTTATCGGGCTCCGATTGTTCCAGTGTTTCTTCTGATTCCTGCGTTTCATCAGGTTCCTCCGTTTCTGTACTTGCTGAAGCCGCGAATATTCCGGCGTCTTCGAGCTTGGTCATGTTGCCGTTGATGAGGTACAGGTCGCCGCCCTTGTCCTCTGGAATGCGGTCAAGGTTTTCAAGCTCGCGGATATCGTTTGCGCTCATCCATCCGTTTTGCCTTGCGGTGGCGTAACCGTTCATGCGGCTCTGATAGTCCCCGCGAAGCAATCCGTCTACGTTGAACTTGAAGAAGTAATCCTTCTTCTCCTCGGGACGGAGCAGAGCTCGGCGCATTGACTGTTCCCAGCGGGATACCCACGGGTCGAGCGTGTATTTCACGAACTCCAGCGACTGCTGCTCGATGTTCGAGTAGCTCGACTTATCAAGGTCGCCGATCATGTGCGGCGGGATTCTGAATATCCTCGCGATTTCGTCTATCTGGAACTTGCGCGTCTCCAAGAACTGCGCCTGCTCCGGGCTTATGCTGATCGGCGTGTATTTCATTCCTTCCTCGAGCACCGCCACTTTGTTGGAGTTGGCGCTGCCGCCGAAGGCCGAGTTCCAGCTTTCGCGGACTCGCTCCGGATCTTTGACCACGCCGGGGTGCTCCAGTATGCCGCCGGGCGTCGCGCCGTTGGCGAAGAACTTAGAGCCGTACTCCTCGGTCGCAATCGCAAGGCCTATGGCGTTTTTGGCCATCGCAATCGGCGAGTAGCCGACTAAGCCGTCGAAGCCGAGACCGGGAATATGCAGCACATCCATCGGAGACAGCCTTACCAGACTGCCGTTCATCGTGTGCGCCTCATCGGTCGAGGTCTGGTATTCGTAATAAAGCTGGCCGTTTTCGTCGCGGTCGACCGTCATGCGGTTTGGCATCAGCGGGTAGAGAGCCACGACTTCGCCTTTGCCGTTGCGGATGATCTGCGCGTAGGCATTGCCCCAGAGGAGCAGGTGCGTCATGAGCGTCTCGCGGAACACGAAGCTCGTCATCTCCGGATTCGGCTCGTCGTGCAGCAGCTCATAAAGCGGATGGTCAATGGCTTTCTCCTTCGAGCCGTTATCGGTGTAGCGATACAAGTGCAGCGGCAGGCCCGCGATTGCTTCCGAGAGGATTCGCACGCACGAGTAGACCGCCGTCATCTGCATGGCGGAGCGTTCCGTCACCGTCTTGCCGGAGGTCGTGCCTCCGA
>CALLZZ010000559.1 GCA_937858235.1 uncultured Clostridia bacterium | reverse complement strand
AGTGCAAGCAATAAACATTGTATAATGTTGCTATATTATGCGATTTAGCGATGAAACTGGAGGTCACAATAATGACCGTTTCTTACAACAAGCTGTGGAAGTTGTTGGTGGATAAAAAGATGAGCAAAGCTGACTTGCGGAAAGCCGCTGGAATTGCTCCCAATACAATGACGAAACTGCGTCGTGACGAAGAAGTTTCACTTGCAATACTAGGAAAAATATGTGCTACGCTTCATGTGAATATCGGCGATATTATAGACTTAATTCAAGATGAGACGGCAGTGGAGGCGCACCATGGGTAAGGCAAAAAGAATAGAGATCATTTTTCACAACGGAGAACCAGATGGCATCCGAATCTATATGCGTCCACTTTCCACAATCAAAGCATTTGTAGTACCGCGCCCGTATCTCAACGAAGCAAAGGCTTTGACCGGCACTGACAACCCCGGTGTATATTTCCTCATCAATGATGAAACCGGAGCGTTGACGCAGATATACATAGGGCAGACCCGAAATGGCATTACGAGACTTGACGATCACAATGCAAAAAAAGATTTTTGGAATAAGGCCATTTTGTTTCTGGCAAACGACGAACATTTTACGCTGAATATAATCAGTGGACTTGAAAAATATTCGATTCAACGTGCCATTGATGCTAATCGTTACCGCGTGGATAACAAAGCAGTTCCAAAATACAAAATTTCAGAATATGATTTTCCGTTGATAGAGGAAATCTATGAGGAAATCGAATTTGTTATGGCAACACTGGGTTATCGGATGAGTGGTGTTGATGCTCAAAATGTTTTTACCACATCAAGACGGGGAGTGGTTGCCTATGGTGTCTATACTGGTGAACATTTTGAGGTGCAACCGAATTCTGAAATTGACTTTTCACATCCGGCAAAATTAGAAAGCTATAATGCTCGTCGCAAGGCGCTACTTGGTGATGGAACTATTACTAAGCAGAGTGACGGCAAGTATTATCTCAAAAAAATAATAGGATTCAAAACACCCAGCGGGGCCGCTGATTTTGTCCTCAGCGGTAGCAACAACGGCTGGGTCGAATGGAAGAGCAAGGACGGTAAAACACTTGACGAGCTGATACGGCAGAGTATTTGACAATAGTTAATCTTAATTATATTGGAAGGTGAGCAAGTGCAAGTTAATCCTGAAATTGATATTCTTGAACGGGATATAGCTGATTACAGCAGCTTGCTGCTTCACATTATCCTCCTTGACCATACTACGGGCAGAAATATCATTTGGGCCACGGAAGACTACGCTCAATTCGGTGAAGAATATGGGGCGAAAAAATCGATACAAGCAACGCAAATAACAGGAAATTACTCAAAGGTTATACAGCCCCGGATAACTAAGGCACAAACAGATCAAATCTCTCGTACAAGGGACAAAGCAGAGGTATTCACTCCGTCCTGGATATGTAATGCTCAGAACAACCTTATTGATGAGGCATGGTTTGGCAGAAAAAATATATTCAATACACCGCGAGGCACTTCTTGGGTAGCAAAAACCAAGCCGATTGTATTTCCCAATAAAAAAGGCAACACATGGCAAAAGTATGTCGATGCAAAGCGCATGGAAATCTCCTGCGGTGAAGCTCCATATCTGGTAAGCAGATACGATACCACTACGGGAAAAATAATTGCTTTGCCATCAAGAATTGGACTATTAGACCGAAAACTTCGCATTGTCAATGAAAACACTGACGAAGAATCAGAATGGTTCAAATGGACGAAACGGGCCTTTCAAAGCGTATATGCTTATGAATTTCAAGGTGACAATCTTCTGTTGGCGCGAGAAAATTTGCTTTATACCTTTATTGATAACGTTCGATTTAAACTTCAACGCGATCCGACCATACATGAATTAGAATCAATCGCCACAATCATCTCATGGAATCTATGGCAAATGGACGGCATGACATATACCATCCCTTACGGTGAAGCTAAAGAAGACAGTAATCAATTGAGTCTGTTTGATGAGGGCTATATAAATGGTTCAATGGAACCCCAGAATGAAGTATTTGCTAAACTTTGTCTTATAAAAGATTGGCGTTCGAAAGTGATTCTGGAATATAAATCTTTGGTGAAGGAGGCAAGACCATGAGCAAAAAATTCGGCTCGGCTTTTTGCTATAAGGTCATTTATGTCTTTGAAATTAACTCTGAAACGCATAAGGGACTGCTTAAGGTGGGCGACGCCTCGCTCTACACGGATAGTCCAATCGACAGTCTTTCTCCCAACAGCAAAGAATTGAATCAAGCAGCGCTCAAGCGAATCCGGCAATACACGAATACTGCCGGATTGATGCCTCATTTGTTGCACACGGAACTTGCTGTTCGCACAGTCAAAAACGATAAAGGCAGTTATGAACTGAAACCATTCCGCGATTATGATGTTCATCGCGTGCTTGAAAATTCCGGAATTCCAAAAAAGAAGATGAAAAACTCGACCAGTAGAGAGTGGTTCGAGACCGATTTTCAGACCATACAGAAAGCAATTGATGCAGTCAAAAAAGATCAGCCTAATTTCACCAACACGGGTGCTGAAATTAGGCTGATCTTTTTTGACTGCATCAATT
>CALLZZ010000558.1 GCA_937858235.1 uncultured Clostridia bacterium | reverse complement strand
ACCTTGGCGCAGGACTGCGCTTCCTGCTTCGCACCGTCAGCGGATGTGGCGTATGAATACCAGTATGCGCCGATGTGGAGCCCGGCTGCTTTTGCTTTCCGGTAGTTCTCATCGAACCATTTGTCCTTGTTCCCGTTGCCGTATCCGGCGCGGATAATCACAAAATTGATGCCTGACACTTTGACCTTGCCAAAGTCGATGTTTCCCTGCCAGACCGATACGTCTATTCCCTTGATAGCCATAATTACTGTTCCTCCTTGTCGTTTCTGTCGTGAAGCTGTTCAAGCACATCCTTGAGCTTGCCGGGAATCGGAAGTCCGAGATGTGCGGCGTTCTCAGTGAGAGAAAGACCTTCATTCGAAATGTAGAAGAATATGATTGCGGTTCTCAGCACGCCCTCATGTCCGAGCACGTGGATGTCGAGGATGTTGGCGATGCCGACCAGAATGAAGATCAAGACTTTCCTGCAGATTCCTTTGAATCCAACTGCAGACGAGAGCTTCTTGTCCGCGATGGCGCAGAGCACGCCGGTAATGTAGTCGCAGACCACGAAGATGATCAGCGCGATAAGAAGCCCGTCGCATCCTCCGAGAAAGTAGCCGAGCCATCCTCCGATGGCCGCGAAAATGAGCTGTATGGTGTTCCAGAATTCCTTCATCAAAATGTCCCTCCTTTGATTTTGAGCAAAATGAAAGGCCGCCAGTGGTACGCTGACAGCCTTGAAAAAACTCTGTGATTTATGAAGTTATGAGGTGTCGGTCTGTTTCGGCAATGCCTCCCAGAGCCTTAAATCCTCCTGCCCGAGCGACCAGATCGCGATGCCGCGAAGTCCCCAGTGGTACGCCGCCTGATTCGCCCAGTAGACGAGCGAATCCACGTCCTGATAGTAGAGAATGGAAAATCCGTCCGCGTCTCCGAGGAAAAGCCGCGAGATCCAGATGTCGATGTCCTTCGGCGTGATCGTCACCGTGTAGTCCTTCCCGCATTCGAGGTTGAGCTGTCCAGAGTGGTAGAACTCGTAGTCCATTGAGATGGATTCAGACCGTGTTGCCGATTCCTCAATATCCGATGTCAGCGTGAATACCTGAAACTCCTCGTCCCAGGTGCAGTTGCTCCGGCTGATTCTGCCGTACTGCGTGACCGAGCCATCTGGGAAGGTGACGTCGAACTGCTCATAAGGCTCATACGTCCAAGAGTCGCCCATGCGGAGCAGTTCGCAGACTGTTCTCTGGTCTGATTGGTATCCGGCGGTTCCTCCTGAGAATCCGTTGACCGTAGCCGTGAACCGCAGCGTGTTTGACGCGCCGGAATAGACGCGCACCGTGCTGCCTCTGATCCGCATCTCGATGGTGTAGGTTGTCGGATCAGTTCGCAGGTCTGACGATGGTGTTTGCTGGATCGACTGCGAGTAGCTGCCGAGCTTGGTGCTTCCGTTCCACAGCTCTACGGCCTGACTGTTGTAGTTCAGGCAGCAGAAAAGACTGCCGCAGAAGATACCAGCCTTGCCAGTGCTTCCTGCCGGGAACGCCAATCTCGCCCGCAGGTGGATGTCCTTAAATCCGTCATAGTTCCACGCAAACTGTCCGCTGCCGTCAAGCTGCGAGTAGACGCGCTCCTCGGAGTATTCGTCCTCCCGCCAGATCTTCCACGAGCCGGACAGTGTCTGCCAGTAGCCGGTGTCGAGCATGCCGTAGTCCTCGAAGTCCGCGTACCAGATGAGTGCCGAGTCCGGTTTCCTTCGGAGGACCTCAGTCGTCAGCTTGAAGCCCTTGTCCGGCTGACATTCGTTGCCGTCCACATCGATGAAATGCCGTGGAGACAGCGTAAATGACGCGCTTCCTGCGGTCGGCTTCTCCGAGAAATCAGAGCAGACACGAAAGCCGTAGAACTGCACGCCTTTCACGTCGACTGAAACTGTAATGGTATGCGTTCCGGCGGAAAGCGTGATGCCGTCCTCAAGCGATGCCCAGAAGGTACTTCTCCAGTACGGCCACCAGAGCCTCGACTCGGTGAAGTGCGTCTGCGTTCCGTCAATGCTCACATAGATCCCGTTCTTATCCCAGAACGGATAGCAAAGCCGAACGGCGATGTCATATGTTCCGGCAGACGAGATGTTGAAGGTATATGTTGCTTCGCCCTCGTCGCCGAGGACAGCGATGCCGTTATCATAGGATACGATGCCCGAGTAACTGTCAGGCGTTCCGTCACGGTCGACGGTTATCGTACCGAATGACACACTTTGCTGCTTGCTGTAGGCAGTAAGGTACCGCCTGCGGTTGTAGGTTCCACTCATCAGAGGATATTCATAGCTTGCAGCGTCCTGACCTTCCATGAAGTCGTAGACCTGCGGGAAGGCATACGGCACCTTGTTGTAGTCGTCCCAGTAGGCGAGGATCGGAATGAACGGCTGCGGAGCAGCGTCGTCCGTGAAGTTGTATTTGCCGGTCATCCAGTTCTTGGCGGCATAGTAGGTGTTGGATGTGCCGCGGTAGGTCTTTCCGAGGTTTTCCGGAAGATCATAAATCTGCCAGTTCCATCCGTAAGCCGGAAGTCCCATGAATACCTTGTCCGGCGTCATAGCTGTCACGGCGTAATCGTAGATGCCGTCAAGCCAGTCCTTTGGAGAGACCGGCCCGGGAGCGGAGCCTGCCCACGCCATGCCGTAGCTCATGATGGCCGCTGTGTCGCAGTACGGATTGAGGTCAGCATACACGCACCAGTTCTCGCCGCCGACCGAGCCGTTTATGGAATCCATGCCCGGAAGGCAGATATTGACGAGCTTCGAGGAATCGTAGCTCTTTACCGTGTTCCAGATATTACGGAACATAGTGGTTGAAGCTGCCGCCGTGGAATAATCGCCGCCGCGCTCGAGGTCGATATCCACGCCGTCGCACCACGGATATTTCTCCATGATCCGCACAAGCTCTGAGAGAAAGGTGTCCTGCGCTCCATCGGTATTATCCCGGAGAGAGGTGAACACACTCGCCACGCCGTCATTGCGGACGGTCAGCAGCCATGTGATATGCGGATATTTATTGATGTACGTCAGCATGTCGGATATGGCTACACCGCTCTCGGTAATCGTCCCTGTAGCGTCCACCTTAAAAGAAAAGAGACCTACCTGCGAGAGGCGGTCTCCGTAATTCTTAAGAGCAGTGTACATCCGGGCGTTTCCCATGAACGTCCAGACCATGCATTTGCGGCCTTTTAAGATATCCAGACTCATATCACATCACCGTCCTCCATCTCCTGAAACTCCACATACAGCCTTGCCGACTTCTTCTCCTCAACCGTAACCGGATGCTTGCTGTCTCCGGCGGCGGAGTACTGAAAGAAGCCGTCCTTGTCTGTCGCTGATCCGTTTTTCAGGCATTCTCTTGTTGAGGCAAGGAGCGAGAGTTCATCACCAGCACTTGCCGCTTTCGTGAAGGTCGCCTTATGCGCTCCCGCACCGAGTCCGAGAGAAATGCTCCCGGCAGCCATGTTCTGGTTTGGATGGATTTTCCAGTCAAGTCCGGTCGAGGTCTTGCCGAGATTAAAAATAATGCAGGTGGCGCTCCCTCTGACGATACCGTTGAAGAACCGCTTCCCGGAAACAGCGTATTCATCGCCGGTCGCATACTTCTTTTGCAAGGTCTCGGTATTGATGACATACCCGGAAAGCATCGCGCCTTCCTGCAGCATGAGGTCTGTAAACCAGAATGTCCCGGTGCAGTCGGTGACCACAGGCTTTACGGTGACGCTCACGATCCGCTTATCCTCTTTCTTATCGATTGTCTCCGTGAATCTTGTGAATATCGGCATAATCAGTCACCGTCCTGCGTCCACTGAATCTCGCTGACATGTCCCACCCAGCCGGTCGCGATAGAGCCGCCCTGCAGGAACATATCCGTGATGTAAATTGTGCCGGTGCAGTCCGTCACGCAGACGCGGATGCGGATTTTCTTCACGCGTCCATTTTGCGGAGAAACCGCTTGCGCCATATGATTAAAAGAAGCCATCTGAATACCTCCTCAAATCAGGTCAATGAACCGAGTCTCGGTCGTACCATCCTCATATTCGAATGTCACCTCGATACCGACCTGGCCGTTGTCGCCCATAGATAAATCCTCGGACGCGATCTGGCAGGAGAAGGTATAGCTGTCGCGGTTTGCCGGAGTGACGGTCTGCGTCAGGCTCTTTGTCGTATTGAGAGCACCTTCGCATTTGAAGGACGCCGTGCCGGACACACCGTTCTCTGAATCCACCTCAAAGCCGGAGTTCTCCCAGTAATTTAAGCCGGAATCCGCTCTGGAATTTTTCAGATGGTTGAACGGTACAAGGTCCTTCATTTCCTGGCTGTCCACGAGGTCAGCGCCGGAGAGCATATCCGCGGCGGCGTCCCACTGCGAGGACGAATCGCCAAGTTCCCGGAGCGTGGTGGAAAGCTCCAGAACCGTGTTCCACGGTTCCCGTAGGTTATATTCTCTGCGGACGATTCTCGTTTTGATGGAAAGATTCAGCTCGTCGTCCTTGACCGTCACGATGTCGCCGAGCTTCCACGCTTCATGCTCGTAGCCGGTAAGAACAGATAAATCCATCGCGTTCAGAACATAGGAAATCCTCGG
>CALLZZ010000557.1 GCA_937858235.1 uncultured Clostridia bacterium | reverse complement strand
GGTGGGCCTCAATGAAAATGAGATCGCAGTTTTGATGGCGGAACGGGGAGAATAAATATACGAAAGCCAGTACAGAGCAAATGATTCCAAATTTCATTTGCTCTGTATTTGTATTATAGCCTGACATTTAATTATGTGTCATATATTTCGCCTAGCTTTTGGTTTACTTTATGACAAAGTAGTATATAATATATATATATGCATATACAATGCAAATGAAGCGGAGGAGGATTTATATGTCAATTGATATGAAAAAAATCGGGCTGCGATTAAAAGAACTACGGGAGAGCGTCAATCTCACGCAAAAGGATATTGCATCTTATCTATCCGTAGATCAAAGTCTGGTTTCAAAATTTGAAACCGGGGAACGATCCATCAGTTCCGATATGTTAAAATCATTGTCAAATTTGTATTGCTGCCCTATACCGTCAATAATATCCGGCGAAAAAATATCTGCACCATATAGCTTTGCTTTTCGTACCAAAAACTTAAATAGGGAAGATTTATCCGCATTGGCTGCTATCAATAAAATCGCCCTGAATCAAATGCAGATGGATCAACTTATCGGAGGTGGCGTTCATGATAGATAAGATAGATCTCAGCATCAAGGCGGCCAGTATCCGGAAAAAATTAGGAGAAGACGAATCTTCTCCTATTAATATTTTTGCATTAGCTCACACAATAAATAGTCTGACATTGGTATTCTATCCACTTGGCCAAAATATCAGCGGCGCCTGCATAAAAAGTAATCTTTCCTCAATCATTGCCATTAATTCAGGTATGTCGGCGGGGCGGCAAAGGTTTTCGTTATCACACGAGCTTTATCACCTGTTTTTTGATACGGGTATGTCTTCCTCAATTTGCTCAAGCAAAATAGGAAGCGGCAATAAAAAGGAAAAAGAAGCCGATCAGTTTGCATCCTATCTCTTAATGCCTCCGACAGCACTTTATGACATGATAAGAAGCTGTAAAAACAGTGATAATCGCAAATTGACCATGATGGAAATTGTGAAATTAGAGCAATACTTCGGAGTGAGCAGGCAAGCTATGTTATTCCGCTTACAAAGCGAAAATGAAATAACACCTACGGAGGCAGCCAACATGCAAAAAGATGTTATTTTGTCTGCTGCACGTTTCGGGTTTGATACCGCTTTATATAAACCGCTTCCCGAGGATAAAAAAAGATGCGTGTATGGTCACTACATTCAGCAAGCCGAAAAGCTGCTTCAAGCAGATATGATTTCCACCGGAAAATATGAAGAGCTGTTACTGGATGCATTCCGTGATGATATTGTTTTCGGTGATGAAGAGGGAGGCGAGACGGTTGACTGATTCGCTTTTCTTTGATACCGATTGTATATCCGCATTTTTATGGGTTCACCACGAGAGCTTACTTCCAAAATTGTATCCTGAAAAAGTCGTGATACCCCGGCCTGTATATGTTGAATTATCCAATCCCGGAATATCCCATTTAAAAACTCGAATCGATTCCATGCTTGCAAAAGGACAGCTTGTCATTGAGGATATTGTTGTTGGGACAGTTGAATTTGACATCTATTATGAACTGACCGAAAATCCTGCCCTTGGTCATAAAATAATCGGTAATGGTGAAGCCGCATCCATAGCATTAGCAAAGGAAAAGGGCGGTATCGTTGCCAGCAACAATCTTAGAGATATTGTTGACTACATAAAAGAATTCCATCTCAATCATAAAACTACAGGAGACATTCTAGTTGAAGCATTGCAGCAAGGATTTATTACCGAAACCGAAGGTAATACGATATGGACAGCAATGCTACACAAACGGCGAAAATTGGGTGCTCCCACATTTTCGGATTTCATTAAAAACTTATAACCAAGAGGAGTGTTGTCGCATTTTTGACGTAATCAATACAAAAGGATCCGTAATCTTCCTTTCACACAGAATCGAAAGACAAAGCAACCCATCTATCTTTCGATTCTGTGTAATTCAGGAAGGTTACAAACCCTTATTTTTTATTTCCATCCACTTTACAGCAACTTTTTTATATCAGAACTATTTTTACTTCTCCCAGCCCCTCGGCAAATATTTCATCGTATCACGTATCATATCATCAACCAGCTTCCCGACCTC
>CALLZZ010000556.1 GCA_937858235.1 uncultured Clostridia bacterium | reverse complement strand
GACCCCCATGGTATAATGGGGGCCTTCGGAGAAATAATGAATTGGTGCGGAGTTAGCAAGAGCAGGCTGTGCTGTTAACACGATGGTCGCAAAGATTAAGATAAAGGATATCTTTTTCATTTTGGCCCCTCATTTTCATCGCTTAGTTGCGCTCTGAACTCACCGCAGCATCCTACCTTCGGAAGATGTGAAAGTATGGCCATAGCCAATTCTGCCCAGCTTCAATCCAAGGAGAGAAGCATATGAGGATCGGAAGATGGGCTAGCGCACCTATTTTGAGGCTGTCTTTTACGCCATTTACCCAGCAAGGTAAGCAGTCTAGCCGCTTCCTCCAGTTCGTCTCTGCGGTCAGGATAAATCTGTGCTAAGCGCCTAAAAAATAGATGGTAGAACAAGGCGGTGCGCAACGAAGAACCTATTACATTTACAAAAAGGCCCGGCGTTACATGCCTCCCAATAAGGTCTATTGGTAAAATCAAATCGATAAAAAGACTAGAAAAAAACAAGACCATTACGCTCAGCCCCAAAAGAGGTACATTGAGAATGCTGTAAGATCTCAGTTTCAAAATTAACTCCCTCGCTTTATTTTTTGAGTGGATCGTCAACAGTAAATCGGACAGTAATTATAAGGTACGGGATCTTTTGAATTCCACCGGTGACAGATAACCCAGCGTACCATGTAAGCGTATGTTGTTAAACCAATGCACATAGTCCGCCAGTTCCAATTGAAGCTGATCAAGCGTATCAAAACGACGGCAGGAAACAAACTCCGCTTTGATCATTTTAAAGGTCGATTCAGCCACGGCATTATCGTAAGGACATCCTTTCATGCTTAGAGAACGGTTGATCCGGAAACTTTCAAGAAGTCCGTCAATTAGTGCGTTGTCAAATTCGCTTCCGCGATCCGTATGAAACATGCGAATTTCAAAGAGATTGCCTTTCACCGTAGAAAACGCCTTGTATACTAACTCCGCATTTTTGTAAGCACCGGCGCTATAGCCGATGATCTCTCGAGCGCCAAGCTCCAGCAGAATGCAGATGTATGCCCATTTCGCTCCTACACGGACATATGTCAAATCGCTGACAACGCATGCGCCCGGCAGCTGGCCGTTGAAGTTTCTGCTTAAAAGGTTGGGGGTTGCCGCTTCATTGCTTTTGCATGAATGTACACGGTATTTCTTGCGCGTATAGGCAGAAACCAGGCCGCGTTTCTTCATGATTCGTCCGATCCTGCGGCGTGATACCGTCCATCCCGCTCGATGCAGCACCCGTTTCAGCTTTCGTTGTCCGTACACATGCCGATTCTCATCGTATGCAGTCTGAACAGCTTCTTCAAGGGCGCTCTCGTCGTGGCAACCATGGCATTCGTAATAGTAAGTGCTCCGCGCAATGCCTAAGCATCTGCACAGCGCTGATATAGAGTATTTGTGGGCATTGGCTCGAATCACAATTACTTTCGTGCGAATATCAGCGCCGCTTGCTTTAATACGTCATTCTCCATGCGTAGCTGCTGATTTTCTTTTCGAAGCTGTATCAGCTCCTGCTCTTCTACAGTTCGGTTATCTTTCTCGCGGCTGGACCCGGTTGTATTGATCCGCTTCACCCATTTGTCGAATGCCGAAGCTGTAAGGTCGTATTCCCGGATGATCTCGCCCCTGGGTTTTCCCCGGTTGAATAGCTCTACCAGCTGCTTTTTCTGTTCTTCGCTGTAGGTTCGTCTTGCTCGTTTCTCGGTCATGGTTTTCTCCTTCTTTCTCTTCTCTTAAGAATACCATTACCTTATCTTTTCTGTACAGTTTAGTGTAGCCTATCCAACTGAGCGAGTTGCTCATAGGACATGTATTCCCTCTCGCGCACCATACCGGGGATTACGGCGACACTTCCCTTGTATTCATATTGCT
>CALLZZ010000555.1 GCA_937858235.1 uncultured Clostridia bacterium | reverse complement strand
CCCACCTTTCTCCGTCATAATCCTCGTATTGTTCCGTTGTGACATTCTGCTCATAGTAAACACCCAGCAGGCGCTTGATGTCGCTTTCATCCGCTTTGCGTACCGTAAAGCCCTGATCCTTAAGGCTCTTTTCTATGCGGGAAAGATAGGGCTGAACATCGCTTTCCTTTTCATTTTTCAGCCGGATGATGATTAAAAATTCCCGCGCCGTCGCCATCTGCACCTGCATACGGTCAAGGGCAGTCTGATCCTGTGCCAGCAGCTTGCGGATGACGGGGTTCTGCTCGGCATCCATTCTTGCTTTGAGATAACTCTTATTGTCCTCGAAGTTTTCCCGGCTGTTTAAGCACAGCATTTCAATTTCAGCAATGCCCTTGAGAACATTCATAAGAGCGTAGATTCTTGCCCCCACGCTGCTCTCAGACAAAACACTGATATTGGTCGGCTTAATCATAAAAAACACCAGCTCACCATGAGGCGTTACGAGGCTGTGGCCGGTGATGCCCTCGATGCCCATGAGCTGGCGGGTGGAGGCTTTTTCTCTGGTCTCCTGTTTCTTTTTTCTGTTCATATTCACGCCCTCCATTCATAGGTCTGCTGCTTGCCGAAGAAGAAAGCGGCGGCATAGCGGATAAAATCAAGGATGCTCACATCCTCGAAGCGGATGGATAAAAAGGCATAGACCGCCGTCACAACGATGGGCGGCAGCCAGCCCAGCCGGGAGAGCGCGAAGACGGAAATCAGGCAGCCGACGCCGATGATTCCGATATCCCGCAGTTCCCACAGCCACAGGGTCGCCTTGGATTTTAAGTTGTCGGGGTAGATGTACATGGGGGTGATTCCTCCTGTTCCTCGTAGATTTTTCGCAAAAAATAGGCAATACCTCGGAGGACAAAGTCCACGCAGGGTATCGCCACGCTGTTGCCCAGCGCTTTATACCGGGCGCTGTCGGATGCGCCGGGAATCAGCGTCCAGCCGTCAGGAAAGCCTTGAAGCCGTTCGCATTCCAGTGGGGTGAGCCTGCGGATGAGGTTGCGCCCATTCTCTTTTACAAGATTTTCACTTCCGCCTCCGTTATCGCCACCTTGGGCACGCAGAGTAGCACAGCCCTCCGCATAGTTGCCATATTGTGATTGACCGAATATTTCAGGCTGACAAATGAGATCAGTGGCATCCTTATGCTGTCTTGCACTTTGCGTGGCAGTAACATCATTTTCAAAAAACTCATCGCTTCGTTGGCGGCTGAATACCGCGTGCCGATCGGAGGTTGTAATGGTGTAGCTGATGTCCGGCTGACAGCCGAGTCCGTTTCCGCCGTTTTCAGGCTCCCGGTCGATGGTGTTACCCGCAATGCAAATGGTTTCCTGCAAAATAGCAATGCCGCCTTGGTTCTTGCTGGGGTCGGGGTTGGTGGTGTCAATGGTTCTGGCAATGTCCGTTTCCCGGCACCCCGAATGGGGATTGGCTGATTTCATGCTGTTGGATTCCTTTGAATCCAGCGAAAAGGCAACGGCACTTCCCACCAGCGGAACATTATT
>CALLZZ010000554.1 GCA_937858235.1 uncultured Clostridia bacterium | reverse complement strand
TGCCGTCGAAGACTGCCAGTGGGGTTTTAGCTGTTCAATGGACTGTCCTCCTTGTCAGACTTGTGTCGGGATTCTCACTTGTACCATTGGGCATCACCCTTTCAGCTCAAGCGTCCAACTTCCGGCTGGGACTTTGCAAACCGACATGGAAGCCGGGGGAACATATCGGCTGATCATGCATTGTACTTTGGAATCATCCCCTTTCCAACCTGTACTTGAATCAGTTTCAGAACAAGTGCCATTGGGAACCGCCTCCTTGTCTCTAGGGGTTGAGAGAACCTAGTAGGTAATGCGGTTAAAACTCATTGTGCTTCACTGGACAGTTCCCGCGAAGACTGCCAGTGGGTTTTAGCTGTTCAATGGACCGTCCTCCTATAGAATTTGGTTTGGGAAACGAACTTCGTCATCATCTAGCATCCATCCTTTCGGCTTCAGCAACTCTGTTGGCGGGTTCCTTTCTGTATCTGCATCATAGCATACCTCCTCAGGGCTGTCAAGTGGTTTTTCAAAAAAACTTTTGTAAACTTTTGACGGGATAATCCAGTTATGTTACCCCTCGCTCGTGCAGAATAGATAAAGTTTTCTCTTTCTATCCAAACGCCCGGCTTTCCGGGTTTTCCGCCGCCAGTTCAGATCATCAGGCATTTTACCGCCGGAATTTTGTGCGTTTGAGGGTGGACAAAGCACCTCTGCTGTGCTACGATGTGTATATGCACATGTGCTCATGCACATAACCAAGCGTTTTTTCAAGGAGGGAGACCATGGCATCCATTGAACCCACACACAGCCCGTGCTACTGCGTAAACTTTCGCCGGGCGGCCAACATTCTGACCAAATACTACGATGAGGCCTTTGCCGGCATCCGCCTGACCAGCAATCAATTTTTCCTGCTCAACAGCATCGCCCAGCTGGGCGCCTGCAACAAGAGCGAGCTGGCCCAGTACACCCGGCTGGATCGCACTACCATCATCCGGAACCTCAGCATACTGAAGAAGAAAGCTCTGATCTGGGAGCGGCCAGGCGCCACCCTCCGCAACAATGTAATTGAACTGACCGAGGCCGGCACAGCCGCCGTGCTTCAGGGCACTGTTATCTGGGAAGAGCTGCAAGCCCGGACCCGACAGACCTTTGGCGAGGAAAACCTCCCTACCCTGTGGCAGCTTTTTGCAAGTGTGGAGTCTCTCCTCCCGCATTAACTGTTCCCGTCCAACGGCCAACGCTTACAACTTCAGGAGGTATCTATGTTTCATGATTTTTTCTATCTGCTCCGTGACCGAGGCGTGGACGTCTCAATGACGGAGTGGCTGACCCTGATGGAGTCGCTGGAGCTGGGTCTGCACGGCTCCTCTATCACCGGCTTTTACTACCTGTGTCGTTCCATTCTATGCAAGTCTGAAACAGAATATGATAAGTTTCAACAGGCGTTTCTAGAATTTTTTCACGACGTATTTTTCTATGCCAACGGTTCGCCCCGAACGGAAATCCCGGACTACATTTTAGACTATGTAAACAACCCGGGACAGAAGGGGCCTCGCATCATCCGGAAAACGGAGGAGGACATCACGGAGGAAATGAAAAACTGGTCTCTGGAAGAGATTGAGCGCAAATTCCGCCACCGGCTGGAGAACCAGAAAAAGGAGCACAACGGCGGCTACATCTTTGTAGGCACCCACGGAATCTCACCCTACGGCAACTCCGGCTTTAATCCCAACGCCATTCGGATCGGTGGCAAACCTCTGAGCAATGCTGCGCTGCGGGTGCCGCAGTGGGACTTCAAGGATTTTCGGGAGGACAATTTGTTGAGCATCCGTCAGTTCCAGATGGCGTTCCGGCGGCTCTGTCTTTACTCGGAGCAGTTCGCTCCGGAGGACGAACTGGACGTCGACCGCACCGTCCAAGACACCTGTCAAAAAGCGGGTATCCTTCAGATTCGGCACAAAAAACCCCGCCGCAACACCATTAAGGTATTATTGCTCATCGACTCAGGGGGCACCATGTCCCCACACAGCCAGTTGTGCAGCCAACTGTTTCAGGCGGCTAGTCGTTCCAACCGGTTCAAAGACCTGAAGATCTACTATTTTCACAACTGCATTGACGAATACCTGTACACCAATCCCACGCTGCGATTGAAGTACGAAGTATCCACCCGGAAAGTATTGCGTGAGTGCGATAAGGATTACAAGGTCATTCTGGTGGGTGACGGCACCATGGACGTCAACGAGCTGATCTACTATCCGCCGGAAACCACGCTGAACAACAAGGGCTTTTCCGGTCGGGACTGGCTAAAATACATTCTCTCCCGGTACCGCTATACCGTGTGGCTGACCCCCATTCTGCGAAAAAAGGGCACCTTTATGGGGACTTGGAAGGAGAGCTATGACATCATTACCGATCTGTTTCATATGTATCCGCTGACCGTCTCCGGGCTGGATCAGGCCATGCAGCAGCTGATGGGCGGAGCCTAGGTGCTGCCCTTGCAGCCAACACATAAAACAGGGGCTTATTTGCAAACAGTTTTTGAGCTCTATTGCCTTGCCCCCTTTTTTCTGTTAAAATCGAATCTGGTCGAGCTGCTTCAGCGCCGCATCGACTGTAAATCATCCCTAACCAAACCGCTGCATTCCCCTGCTCATTCGCCTCGGAATGAAGCCTTATATATCAATTTATAATTACGAAGGGAGTCCTCTCAATCATGGACGTTAAATTCAAAGGCGCCAGCAATTACGTTGCGGCGGAAGACCTGCTGGGTGTAGTCAATATTGCAATCGCGCTCCAGAAGCCGCTGCTGGTAAAGGGCGAGCCGGGCACGGGCAAGACCATGCTGGCCGAGGCCATCTCCACGGCACTTAATAAAGATCTGATCATCTGGAACATCAAGTCCACCACTAAGGCCCAAGACGGGCTGTATGTATACGACGTGGTTCAGCGGCTTTACGACAGCCAGTTCGGCAACACCGGCGTTGACGATATCGCCAAATACATCAAACCGGGCAAGCTGGGCGAAGCGTTCCAGTCCGATGAACAGGTGGTTCTGCTCATCGACGAAATCGACAAGGCAGATCTGGAGTTCCCCAACGACCTGCTGTGGGAACTGGACAAAATGGAGTTCTACATTCCGGAAACCAGCGAGACTGTGAAGGCGAAAAATCGTCCCATCGTGATCATCACCTCCAACGCGGAGAAGGAATTGCCCAATGCATTCCTGCGGCGGTGCATCTTCCACTACATCTCTTTCCCGGATCGGGCGCAGATGGAGGAGATTGTACGGGTACACTTCGACAACCTGGACGAAGCGTTGCTGCAACAAACTTTGGAGGCCTTCTACCGGATTCGAGAGTTGGACGAGGTGGAGAAGAAGCCAAGCACCTCTGAATTGGTGGACTGGATTCACGCGCTCTCCCTCAGCGGCATCCCCCACGACGAAATTGTGGAGAAGATTCCCTTTGCCGGAGTGCTACTGAAAAAGGATCGCGACCTTGAGGTTCTCCAGCAGCACTTGGGAAACAAATGAGGTGATGAAGCATGTTTAGCGCCTTTTTCTACCTGCTACGGACAAGAGGGCTGGACATCTCCATGAAGGAATGGCTGACGCTGATCGAAGCCTTGAAATTGGGGCTCCACGACTCCACCATGAAGGGGTTTTATAATCTCTGCTTGGCGATTCTCTGCAAATCGGAGTCCGACTATGATAAGTTCGGACAGGCTTTTCTGGAGTTCTTTAATGACGGAAAAATCTACGATGAAAACGGAGAGGTTCGAAAAGAAATCACTCAGAAAATGATGTATCAGCTGAATCACCACAACGGATTGAACGCAGAACAGTTTACTCAGGACGACGTCACGGAGGAAGACCTAAACCGAACCCGGGAAGAGATTGAGGACATGTTACAAGATCGACTCCGGGAACAGCGGGACCGCAAGCACGACAGTGGCAACTACTGGGTGGGCACCCACGGCATCTCCCCCTTTGGCAACTCCGGCTACAATCCCAATGGCATCCGAGTGGGGGGGCAAAGCACCAGCCGGACGGCTGTGCGGGTCGCCGGCGAACGGAACTACAAAGATTTCCGGGACGACAACGTGCTGGATATTCGCCAATTCCAGATGGCCTTCCGACTGCTCCAGCACTACTCCAGCCAACTCAACGCAGAGGAAGAGTTTGACGTAGATAAAACCATCGACGAGACCTCCAAAAAGGCGGGCATTCTCCAGATACACTACAAAAAGCCCCGGCGCAACAGCATTAAAGTGCTGCTGCTGATGGACTCCGGCGGCTCCATGGAACCTTACAGCCAGCTGTGCAGCCAGCTGTTCCAGGCGGCCAGCCGTTCCAATCGCTTTAAGGACTTGCAGGTGTACTACTTCCACAACTGCCCGGATCAATATTGCTACACCAGCCCCACGCTGAAGCCCAAAGACAAAGTCCCCACTCGGAACATTCTGCAAAAGTGTGATAAGGACTACCGTGTGATCCTGGTCGGTGACGCTACCATGGATGCAAGCGACCTGTTTTACACCGCCAAGCAGGTCACCTATGAAAACATGGGATTTTCGGGGTGCGACTGGCTGAACTACATTCTCACCCGCTACAAACATGAGGTATGGCTTAACCCCTATACCAATACCAAATTTTTTGGAGATTGGGGCAAAACCTATGACACAATCTCTTCGATGTTCAACATGTATCAGTTGACAGTAGCCGGGTTGGAACAGGCCATGAAAAAGCTGATGGTTCGAAGCTAGGTTGCAATCCAATCGACCTAATTGTTTCACCCGAAATCAAGACGCGGTATGAGCTGTCTCAGCGGTTCATGCCGCCTTTTGCCCACGAAAGAGAAGGAGTTGTTGCCCTTGGCACTATTTTTTACAATTCTGCTGACCATGTTTATCGCAGAAATGGGAGATAAAACCCAGCTGCTGCTGGTGGCCATGACCTCCCGCTTCAAGCTGCTGGATATTATCATCGGCTCTGCCGCCTCTATCTTGGTTCTCAACGGCCTGGCAGTAGGGGTAGGATCCTTGATCAGCCAGCTGATCCCCGCCTATCTGATCAAGATTATCGCAGCCTTGGCCTTTTTCTTCTTTGCCTGGTCCTCCCTGTCCAGGGACGATGGCGAAGGGGAATCCGGCGGCGGGAAAGAGACCAAGCTGCCTATCTTAACGGTATTCGGCACCTTCTTCCTGGCGGAGCTGGGGGATAAGACCCAGCTCACCGCCATCACATTCGCCGCCAACGAAGGCCTCAGCCACGCTTTCAGCATCTGGCTAGCCTGTTCTATCGGACTCTTTGCCGCAGACATCATCGGAATGCTGGTGGGCTACCTGCTCAAGAGCAAAATGCCTGACGGGTTTCTAAACCTGCTAGCCTCCGTGATCTTTACCATCTTCGGCTTCACCACCATGCTGGAAGGCTGCGGACTCCTATTCGGTACCGGCACCACTCTGCGCTGGGTGGTTACTCTGGCCGTGACCTTGGTATTCGCGGGTCTGTGCCTGTGGACGTTCCAGTCCAAGAAAAAGCGATCTGGAAACTGACCGTTTAGTCCCTCCGGAAACGAAAAGCGACACAGCTATGTAGCTGTGTCGCTTTTCGCACCCAGGCTCACCTGACAATCTTCAGTGATTTCGGGGTAGACCAACCGGAGTAATACTTTTCACCGGAAACAGTTTTGTATGCTCTAACCTTCAGGTAATACGTTTTTCCCTTGGTTAACCCAACCAACTCCTTAGAAAGATTCTTTTTCCCAGCCACGGTAACTGTTTTGTTGTTCTGGAAATTTTCCGCCGTGGCGTAGCAGATCTGATAGCCATCTGCCTTGGTATTCGCATTCCAGGTAAGGGTAATCTTCTGTTGACTGGGGTTTTTGAGGGTCTTGATCCCGAGGGCATTCAAGCGGAGGATGTTCTTAGCGGGACAGGAAGGACTCACTTTTTTGTCGTAGACCGCCCGCATCGTGTAGTCATACAGCGTGCCATTGCTCAAATCAGCGTCTGTCCAACTGGTGGTACTGCCGGAGGTGATGGTTTTCACCCGCGTCCAACTGGTAGCAGAGGTGGCTTTTCGATAGATGCGATACCCACTGGCACCGGTAATCGCCCCCCATTTCAGCTGCACCCCTTGGGTTGTGTTCCTGGTCGTGGTAATCAGAGGCCGAACGTAGCGCAGAAGCCAGGATTTTGGGGTTTTATGATTGGCTGTTTTGATCTGCATCTTGACCCCTTCTGTAGCCGTAGCATCAGTCAGGGTCAGGCAGCATCCGGTGGCGCACTTTGGTACCAGATAATAATTCCCGTTGCCAGTGGGGAGGATCTGCCAGTACTGCCCGTCCCGCTTCACCATGCTATTCTGAATCATGCGGGTTCCAGAGACATTGGCAGACTTGTACACCGTCAAATACTTGCCAGAGCCCAAAATTTGAAGGGTATAGTAACCATCGCTGACGTACTTTGCGCGAAGCCGCATGTAGGCGCTTTCAGTATTTCTGGTCACACGCATATCCACGTTGTTGCCGTTGGATTCCCCCGTGGGTACGGCACAGTACTTAATATCGCTGCGGTTATCAAAGTAGAAGGTGGCGTTGTTCACGGTCTTCCCGGTGGAAAGCACCACAAAATACTTGGAGAGATAGGTTTTTTGTGTGCCGTTGACAGTGGCCTGCACCACGTACTTGTAGACACCGGGGGTTAGATCACTAAACTTGAGCTTATTATTCATGTTAGCCAAATCGTAGCCTACCGAATTGGGCTTTGCGGTCTGGTAACAGCACTCCTGGGCAGTTCCTTCCATATCATAGCAGCCGACCGTAACCTTCGTGATCGTCTGGTCACCGTACAGGACACCCGTGGGCGCAAAGATGCTGCCCTCCTTCATGGTTTGGGGCTTAGAGGCATCCTTAATGGCAGTTTCCTGCTCCAGATAATACTGGTAGACTTCGGTAATCGGTGAGGTTCGCTCCGCGCCGTAGTAGTATTTTAGAGTATCTCCCTCCACCGTCAAGTCCCAGATTTTGTCCTGATAGGGATCCAAAATTTGATAGGTGCTGCTATCCTTCCGAGACAGTACCACAACAAAGTGCTGTCCCGATTTTTTATAGGCCTCGTTCTCTAACCGTATGATGGGCGGACTATAAACACCACCGCCATTCAGATAGTTGTCCACAGCCAGCAGAAAATTCTTCTTGGTATCCGAAGTCGCAAGGTTTTTACAGTGTTTCGTCGTTCCCCAGTCCCGATTGAGGCACTTGTTGTCGCTGCATATACCCATAATGTCCTTGGGCAGCATATCTACCCCCAGATAGGACAGAGCCATGGAAACGTCAGCGCTCTTACAGAGCCACTTGGTTTTTTTCTCCTTAATCGGCTTCTCTCCCCAGTATTTTACGCCCTGAAAATATTTACTGGAGGGATGCTGTGAAACGTAGCGGATGGTTCCGCTATCCACAGTGGTGGAGTACGTATACAGGATGCTGTGACAGGGATCGCACTCAGAGGTCGTAAGATCACTGGTGGTGGCGTAGGTGGTTACCTCATCGTTCTGATCGCTGTCATTGGTGCTTGCTGTCAGCGGTTCCGCTTCCGACTGGTTCTCCTGCGTCTGGGCAGTTTGGAGCGCTTCCACTACTGCACCGGCAGTGGCGCCGCTGTCATTCTGATCAGAGGCCAGCGCGGAGGAAGGCAAGAGACTCAAGGTCATTGCCAATACCAGAAGAAGTGCCGTTAGTTGGGCGATCCATTTTGTCATCGAATCTCTCCTTTTCCAATGATCTTCTGCCTGCACTCCATTCTTCCATCGGACTGCGTATGGCAGACAACATAACACATTTTTATGTTATACCACGATTACATCTGATGCGTCTACCCATTATTTCCATTTTCTTGCAACTTCCTTATTTCCTTCTGCAAGACTCGGCGTTTTCTCCCATCATTTCTCCTTTTTCATCCTAGTTGCATTCATCTGTTTCTCGGTCAGAACCAACCTGCTGCTTACCCTCTGAAAAGACGAACAGCCGCTGGCCCAGATAGTTGAACCCAGTGAACAGGCACATACCGACCAACATAGCAATGTTTTCCTGCAACTGCTTCCCCGCTCCGGACAGCACCCACATGACAGCGGGCTTTGCGATGCCGTAAGCCACCAGATAGCAAATCAGAATGTTGCCGGCAAAGCGGAGGATCTGCGCAAGTAATCTCTGTTTATTTTGAAAGGTAAAGAATTTATTCAGGAAGAAGCTGAGGATGCTGGTTAAGGTGTAGTTTGTGGCGGAGGACACCCAGTAGGAGCAGCCTGCCAGATTGTACAGGCCGAACATGATAGAGGTGCCCACTAGGGTGTTGATGATACCCACTGCAATAAATTTGAGCAGTTTCAGATCGATCACGCTACGGAGCCAGAGTTTTCTTTTTTTCATCTTGATCGTTTCCTTTTTTTCGGCGGAAATAGAGCAGCACGCCGCAGAACGACAGGATGCCAACGGCGGAAAGAAGCACTCCAGCCTTCAGGCCCCGGGTGGTGTAGCGCAGTTCAATGGTGTGAGTGCCCGGCGTCAGCGGCAGGGCAGCGTACATGGTGTTGGCTCGAAGGAGCTGGGTCTCCTGACCATCTACATAGGCAATCCAGCCGGAGGCGTAAGGGATGGACAGGCTGAGCAGCTTATTCTCTGCCACCGTCACCCTACCGGTCACCTGATTGGTTCCGATGTCCACGTTCTCCAACACATCCTGGGACAGGTTGTCCACCTGTTGGGTATAGTTCCCCATGGGCAGACAGGTTACCCCAAGGCCATCCCAGGTGTAAACCCCTATGTCGGAGAAGCGGATGGTGATCTCTGTAGTAGCCTCCTTCCGGCAGCCCAGATTCACGCTATAATCCTCCCGATTGTTGTACCAGGTATAGGTGTTGGTGTGGGTGGTCAGCTCTTTGGTTACCGAATCGCAGCGCAGCGACAGCATATAGGTATCGCTCTCTTGCCAGTAGCGGGCCTGGAACTTTTGCTGAAGCTGGTCATATTGGGACAGCTGATCCCACTCCTCCTGCGTGTACCGGCTTAGGGGGGAACTGCCCTCATAAATCAGTCCCGTCAGGTTCACATAAGTCTCACTGTCCGGCAACCCCTGGAAGGTCAGGGTCACCTCGGCGTTCTCGTCGGTAACGATAAGGTGGCCGTCCTCCCAAATCGCACCACTGCCGCAGTTCATCTCATAGCCGCAGGCCTGCTGACTCAGCTCTGGTCTCTTTTGTGGTACCGTATCCACTGCCTGATCCAGCACCACGGTCTCCAGCAACGCCTCCTGTTTTTCGGTGGTGGAAAGGGTTTCGTAATCAGCCCGGGACATCCAAGAGGAGTAGGTATACCCCATGGGCAGCGCATACTGGTTGCGGTAGACGTTATAATACTCCCCGTACTCTTTCCGCAGCTGGGTCTCTTCCTCCGAGTTCAGCTGATCGATCCCTTCCTCCTTGGCCCAGGCGGAAAGGATTTTCTGTACCTCAGTCTCGTTGACACAGTATTGTCCCACCAGTTCATAACCATAGGGCAGATATTGCTCTGCCGCTTTCTCTTGCTGATAGGTCACTGGGATGGTGTAGTAGCCCACACTGGCCAGCTCCAGCAGTGCGGTTCGGTCATCCTGCCCGCTGTAGCGATAGGTGCTGTATTCCAAGTTGTTCATCTCCAGCAGATACTGGCTGATGTTGCCGTTGCTGAGACTCCAATAATACTTGGTGCTGTATAATCCGGAAAACAAGGTCGAACTGATGTCGGTCCGATTCATTAGAGCCGTGCAGCCGGTATACCGGGAGAACTCGGTGTCCCCACAGTCTTTCATGGCCTGTTTCACCGCTACATCCTCGGTCTGTACCATGGTTTTGGCCGCCTTACCCAGATCAGTATAGTTAGCCACCAGATTCCCCTCCTGCTGTGCGTAGGAGAAAAAGGCGGAAATGGTAACGCTGAGGAGGGTGATCAGCAACATCGCACCGGAGGTGCGCAGCTGAACCGCCTCCTGTCTGGCGCCGCTATGGTAAAAGAGCACCAGCAGCGTGGCAGCCAGCAGCAGCAGCGCCATAAACACATTGTTGGTCCGGCAGCTGGGCAGTACCATAGCCAAGGTCGTCAACACTGCTGCAAACAGCACCATTCCCCGGCGTTCTCTCCGCGTAATCGCCATAAACTCTGGCCACAGCACCACCAAAATCACGCAGCACAGGAAGGAGTACGCCCAACACCAACGGTTGGTGGCGTAGGAGAAGCCGTTGAGCATCCGACCGCACACCGGCAACAGCAGCAGAGCGGTCAGGAGCAGGAATGCGATTTTCAGCGCGCGATGCTCCTTCCTGCGGCAGAAGAGCAGGAAGACCGCCAGCACAACCCCTGGCGTAAAGCAGATAAAGGTCCAGTACCCGGCACCGGAAGCGGTGAGAAACGCGTTCAGCAGCCGCTCGTAGTAACCGTAGTTGTACAGGAACCGGTAGGCATAATCGCTGGCGAGACGGTTGTCCCCCAGGAAGGCGAACAGCACCGGAACCAGAATCGCCGCTGCCATAGCCACGCCGATGAGGGCGTAGCCCCCCAGCCGGAGGGTAGCCAGCGTCATCTCCTTGACGGGATGAGCGCGGTAAAGCATAAAGTAGCGGAAAACGGCGTAGAGGATGGTGAAAATCACCAGCAAGTAGAAGAAGTAGAAGTTGCTGACTGCGGCAATGAACACGGCCACGATGTATAGCGTGGGTTTTTCCCGATGCAGCACCCGTTCCGTGCCCAGGAGCAGCAGGGGAAGATAGATTAAGGGGTTGAGGAAAAAGGGGTGACGCACCCCGGCATAGATCGAAAAGCCGCAGAAAGCATAACTGATGGCACCGCAGAGTGTCGCCGCCCGACCTTTGTCGAAGCGGAAACAGAAGCAGGAAAAAAACAGCCCTGCCAGATAGAGGCGAACCGGCACCAATGCGGAAAAAACATACTCCGCTGCTCCCATAGGCGTGATGAGGGAGACCAGGTTCAGGGGATCTCCCAGAACGTAGTAGTGAAGCGTAGTAACAATATCGGAACCGTATCCGATACTGAAATCCCAGGTGGGAACCACCAGTTGATGAGAAACGAAGAAGTTACTTAACAGCTCCCTGCCCCACTGACCAAAGTAAACAAAGGCGGTGTAATGCTGTTGCAGCCCGTCCCCCCTGGATTCGTTGCCCCAGAGGAACGACTTTCCGTTTTTCCAAAAGCAGTAGTAAACGCAGCAAATGGCGACCGAAAAGACGATGGTGTACAGGGCGACATAACGACGGTAAGTTCCCTTTGGTTCCTGCAAACTCTGTCGGCAGGCGCGACTCCAGCGCGTCTCCCTCATGGCTTCTCATCGCTGTCGGTGAGCACCAGTCGCTCAATGTATACGGGTCGACCCTTGGACTCCTGAAAGAGCTTGCCCATGTAGAAGCCCACCAGCCCCATGCCTTGGAGCTGGAATCCAGCCAGCAGCAAAAGCAGCAACGCCAGCCAACCCACAGACGTCACATGGAGGATGCCCACGACCGCCAGAACTTTCAGCACCAGCGCCAGCAGAATCGCCGCACCGGTCAGGAAAAATCCCAGCAGAAGCGGAATCAGCAGCAGCTTGGTGGAAAAGGAAGAGATCCCCTCCATAGCGTAGCTGAACAGTTTCCCCAGGTTCCATTTAGAAGCGCCGTTGACCCGCGCCTCCACCTGGTAGGGCATACTGTAGGTGGGGAACCCGATCCACGCAAAAATCCCCTTGGAGAACCGTCCCCGCTCAGACAGTGCCAGGATCGCATCCAAAACGTTCCGGCGAAAGACGCGAAAATCGCTGGCGTCCGGGGTGAATGGGAGGTCGGTCAGTCGGCGGATCACCTTGTAAAACATGGTTTTGCAGAAGGTCAGCATACGCCCCTCATTCCGCCGCTCCTGATAGGCCACCACCTCATCATACTCTGAGTGCTGCTCCAAAAAACGAAGCATTTGCGCCATGTAGTCCGGGCGCTGCTGCAAGTCTGCATCAATCAGCGCCACATAGTCTCCCACACAGTGGTGGAGGCCGGCGTATATGGCCGCCTCCTTCCCGAAATTCCGGGAGAAGCTCACCACCCGCACCCGATCCGGTGCCATTTGGTACAGCTTTTCCAACTCTTTCAACGTATTGTCACGGCTTCCATCATCCACGAAAATCAGTTCATATTCCTGCTTCCAAGGCAGCAGCGCTTGTTCTGCGGCCTGAAAAAAGGGGAGAATGTTCTCCGCTTCATCATAGCAGGGAATGACACAACTTAACAGCATATGAATACCTCAATGCCGCGCCATGCGGCCTCTTTTCAGCCTGTTCCGGAAAAATAGATACTGTTTTTGATTATAACACTCCCCCTTCTATCTTGCAAGCAATGGCGTCGTTCTTTTCCGACCTGGCAGATCGGTTACATATTATGGTTTCCTTTCGCATAGACTCCAACAGTCGGGCAAAACGCCCGGCCCCAAATGGATGGAGTGGTTGCCATTGAAAGGGACTATCGAAGAGCGGGCCCAGGACTTAGCGCTCTACATCATCGAACACAAATCAACTGTTCGGGGCGCCGCAAAAGAATTCGGAATCTCGAAAAGTACAGTACATAAAGATCTCCAGGATCGATTGCCGGGTATCAATCCCGGACTCTACCGGCAGGTAAAGGTGATTCTGGATGAGAATAAGGCCGAGCGGCATATCCGCGGCGGCATCGCCACAAGAAAGAAGTATCGGGGGATGTAAACTGCCCCGAAAATCAAGGAAGTCGGCGCTGCTTTTCTCGTTCGTCGGGGAGAGCAGCGCCGCTTTGCCTTGCAATTTCTTGCCATTGGAATTATAATAATGAATTGCATACATTTTCGTTACTCAGAACAGAAATTATACTGAGCATCTTAACATTTTGGAGGATTCCAATGTCAAAGTATGAATCTGAAATCAACCGCCGGCGTACCTTCGCCATCATCTCCCACCCGGATGCCGGCAAAACCACCCTCACCGAAAAATTCCTGCTCTACGGCGGAGCCATTAACCAGGCTGGCGTAGTCAAGGGGAAGAAGAACACCCGGGCAGCCGTCTCGGACTGGATGGAAATTGAAAAGCAGCGTGGTATTTCCGTCACCTCCTCCGTACTCCAGTTCCAATACGAGGGCTTCTGCATTAACATTCTGGATACCCCGGGACATCAGGATTTTTCTGAGGACACCTACCGGACGCTGATGGCAGCGGACAGTGCGGTCATGGTCATCGACGGTGCCAAGGGCGTAGAAGCCCAAACCCGAAAACTGTTTAAGGTCTGCGCCATGCGGGACATCCCCATTTTCACCTTTATCAACAAGATGGACCGCGACGCGCGCGACCC
>CALLZZ010000553.1 GCA_937858235.1 uncultured Clostridia bacterium | reverse complement strand
CCGTCAATGTTCCCGCTGCCGCCGGTGTCGGCAAAAGCAGTCATCGGGCAGAGCATACACAAAATGAGGAACAGCGGCAGGGCTCTTAAAAGTAAATTTTTCATCCTAACCTCCTGTTTCTGCAAATAAAAAAGCACGGTATCTTTCAACCGTGCCATGGGGTATATTCTTATTTAGTCCATGATACCAACCTGTTTGTTGATATCGCCGTCTCCATCAACAACTTCTCCATGATTAGCACCGCCATCCGGCACATTATCAAAGCCGGGGATGCTGTTTCCACCGCTGCTGGGTTTAGAGGAGGGTTCCTGCTTCGGTGTTTCCTTCGGCTGTTCCACCTTGTCATGGTCGACAGCCGTGGGAGGCTCGGTGACCTTTTCGCCATTGGGCTTTTGCGTAGGGTCTTTGAGCTGTTCCTCGGTATATTCGGGCTTGCTCACATCGCCCTGAATGGTCTGCTCGGTGCCGCTGGAAACCGCGCCGTTGTCGGCACTTACCGGCTGAGTGGTATCGGGCGGGGTTACGGTGACCTCTTTTTCATTCTCTGTAATTTCCGGTTCGGATGGGTCTACCGTCACATTGCTTACCTCGGAGCTTTGGGACGGAAGGGGCGCATCTGCCGGTTCCGGCGTCTGGAGCCGCCGCCCGATCAGCACTACCAGCACCGCACAGAGGGCGAGTCCACCGGCGACGGCCAGCCACTTCTTCATTTTGGGATTCATATTTTTCATAAGAGTATCCTCCTATTGTTAAATTTTGAGATTCTTCTTGTTAAGTCACACCCTACCACGAAATTTTCAAAAAGTCTATCCATATTATAGAAAAAATTGAAACCAGTCAAAACCTCGGCGTATACCCGGCGCTGGTTTTGACCTTGATGGTCATGGGCGGCAGCAGCTTCCCGCCAAAGGATACGGGAACCTCCAGCAGGATGGTGCTGTCCGCTTCAAAGCGGTCGGAGGCATGATCCCCTGACGCAAAAGGTGCATTGCGAATATCCACATTTAGGTTCCAGGCCTTAAATTCCAGCTTGCCGTCCGGGGTGCGCTTTTCGTGATAGCCACTATTGTAGGAAAGCCCAAGGATGCCGTCCAGCCGGTCATAAATATCGCCGTAATCGAGGCTTTCCTCGAAATCTCCGGCATAGGGCTGGTAAGCGCCCGAATAGCCCTCCCGCACACCGTGGTACACATCATCGTAATTCTCCACCACGGTGGAGATGACAGCGGCCTGCACCGCATCCCGAACACCCTGCGCTATGATCATCAGCCGAAAATATTCAGAAATGCCGGTGAAGATGATGACCAGCGACAGGGTGATCGCAATAATCAGCGGAAAGCCCGCGCCACCTTTTCCCCGTAGGATTTGCTTGATTTTATCCATCATTTCCAATAAACCTCGCTCTTTCCCGCCGCGTCTGCTCTCAGCGTAATGGGGAACGATCCGAAGCCGCCGAACAGCCCGATGTTGGTCTGGTAGGTGACCGTTACCGTGACTTCCTCATTGAGCTGGATTCTGCCGGTTTCAGACCATTCCACGCTGGGGGAAAGCCCGGTCTTTTCCCGCAGAAGCTGCTCACGGAGGCTGGTTTCACCGCCCACCTGTCCGGCAATTTCGGCCTCCCGGATGAGCTCAGTGGCGAAGGTGTCCAGCTGCTGCTTTTGGATGTAGACGGGAAACACCTTCACAGCAAGGGCAATGACCAGCATGGCACACAGCACCAGCACGGCCACGTCAATGTAGCCCTCTCCGCGCTTGTTTCTCAGAATTTTCAGCACATGGTCACCCCCTGCTCAAAGGGTCCCTGTTCCAGCCTTGGTTCCGGGTTGTGGTCACTTAAGATACGCCACGCACCCTTGCTGAAATCGGCGGTGCAGATTTCCTGCTCCAGCAGTTCCTCCGCCGGAATATCTCTGGCAAATTCAGAGCTGCCGGGATTTCCTTTCACGCTGTGGCCTGTCAGCAGAAGCTGTGCGGTTTCCGGCGTCAGGTACACATACCCGCCGGGCGTCATCATGTCAAACGATGCGTTCGGGTGCGCTACAATAAATTTCCGCAGGGTGATTCTCACTTCCTCCGCGGAAACGGGCGCATATTCCGGGTCAAGGGTATATTCTGATTCCGATTCGCCCTTGTCCCACAGCGTCCAGAGCGCATGGGTGAGCTCCTCGCTGAAATCAACGTTCTGTTCGGATATCCACTGATCCGTTACTACCTCCAGCGGGTTTTCGAAGCGGAGCAGATACTCCATATATTCGGCGGAATAGCTGCCTTCGGCCAGCTCTTTATACACAAACTGCGCAGCGGCAATTTCACTTGCCAGCTCCACCAGCTCGGAGGCCGGTTTTTGCCGCCACTCCTTTTGATACCGCGCCATTCCGTTGTCCAGCTTTTTGCGCAGAAGCGTCATCATTTCCTGTTCCGTCATTTAGTTCGCACCTCCCTTAGAACATCCCGGAAAGGGATGTGATGATTTCATAGACAATAACCGCCATATAGGTCATGAGAAAGCACATGAGCATGGCAAAGGAAAACACCCGGATTTTCGGCGGGATCTTCATGGCCTGCGCTTTCAGCCGCTGAAGCTCCAGCTGCTTCATGTCGTGGGCCAGCATCTGAAAATACATCCCGCCGTCGTCCCCGCGCAGTACGCCGATCAGCCCTCTGGTAATATCCGAGAGCATGGGCGAATTGAACCTCGCCTCAAAGCGGGTCAACGCCGCCTCGTAGCTGGAGGAGCGCATATCCGCCGTGAGGATGTCAAGCTCCGCGGCGAAGTCCTCGCCTGCGTTTTTCTTGAAATTCTCCAGCATGGACAGCACGTCACGGCTGGCCTTCAGCTCCTGGGTGATGGTAGCCACAAAGCGCGGCAGCTCCTGTTCGATTTTCCCCCGCTTGGCGGAAAGCGCCTCATCCGCCTTACGGATTTCCTTGAAATAGACCAGTATGGCAGTAAACAGTACAATGGGTGCCAGCAGCGGCAGAACAATCAGGCAGGGAATGATACACAGCCCGATAGCCGCCGCCTTGACAATAGCCGTTGCCGTGAACAGCTCCGGCGAGTCGGAAAGCCCTGCCGCCGACAGCACATTTGCCATCCGGGTTTTCTTGTATGCATCCATGCGGAGATACCGGGAGAGCCCGACGGCGGCGTTTCGCAGCAGGGCATCGGTGGTTTTGGGCTTTGACTTGGCCTGCTTTCCTGCCGACAGCATCGCCTTTTGGGTGGCGAGAGTGGGCAGATGCAGCAGATCGGCGGCAAGGAAAAAGAGTCCTGTCGATAGGAGGACTCCGAATAAAAACAGATAGATTGTCATGGGCTCCTCCTTATCTTCGATATTCAATGGGCTGGGTGAGCTTGATCACAAACGCCGTGGAAATGAAAATCACGGCGGCGCAGATGGTCAGCACCACCTGTCCCAGCGGGGTGTGCATCAGGGTGTGATACCAGTCCTGATTCAAGAAATACAGAAGAGGGATATTTCCGATGACGAGGATCACCATAACGATGAATTCCTTTCTCGGCTCAAACACCATGTTTTCCAGCTCACCGTTGACCACCCGCATATCACTGAGCTTACTGACGATGGGCGTCAAAGTGGTTTTCAGGCTGCGGTCATGCTGGCAGGCAATGAGAGCATCGCACCACTCATGGAACACTGCGTTGTCAATTCTCGTTTTCACATCATGGAGTGCCGCCGTCACATCGGGGTCCACCAGCCGGACGCGGGACACAAAGCTCTGAAATACCGACAGCACCGGCGGGTTCAGGTACGGGAGGTTTTCCTCCACCGCCGTCAGAATATCCTCGTTTCGAAGATAGGCCGTGGTGATAATGGAAAGCGCCGTTTCCAGCTCCGCCGCAATGTCCTTTTTGAAGTGGCTGGCCGTGAGCTTCACCCACCAGAACGGCAGGAGCATACAGCCTGCCGCCATGACAGGAACCAGAAAAAAGTTCGAGAGCATCACGGCCACCGACGCACCTACGGCAAAGAACAGCAGGGACAAGGCACAGAGCATGGGAAAGCGTGCCGACCGGCCGGTGACCTTAAGGATGGACTGCACCTCGGCAAGCTCCCGGCGAAGATAGGATTTCTTTTTCCTGCGGGTGGTTTCGTTGATTTCGTCCCGGAGGGCTTTGGGCTGATCGGTCAGCCTGCCGAAGATGGCGGTTGTAAACGCCATGGGTGTCAGCCCAAGCAAAATAAAAGAGCCTGCGCTCATGCCGATGCAGGCGATTAACAGTACCGTCATCATGCGATTTGTGCCTCCTTTCGACCCAGGCTCTCAATGACCGCCTGCGGCATACCGTTTTCCAGAAGCCGCTTGGCAAGACTGTCCGAGATGGTATTGACTTGCTCATGGTGCCCCTCAATGATGAATTTTCCGTCCTCCATGCGGTTTTCGGTGATGACATACTGGAACAGCGGGCGGAAACGCCTTGTGCCGTCGGGCAGGATTTCGCACTCCTGAATCTCCATCATGCGGCGCTGCTTGTTTTCCAGCTGCTTGCAGAACACAACAATGGGATAGGCTTCGGTGACATAGTCCATGAGGGTCGCATCGGACATATCCACGGCGCGCTTGCACAGGGACACCATGCGGCGGTAGGTGGCTTCGCAGGAATTGGAGTGGATGGTGGTCAGCACCGCCACGCCGGTTCGGGCGGCCTCCTGCGCCGCGTTTGCCTCCGCGCCGCGCATCTCGCCCACCACGATGATGTCCGGGTTGAAACGGAGGGCATAGTCTAAAAGGTTGGTCTGGTCGATGCGCTGGCGGTCATTGTCGCTGTCACGAGTCAGGGTGTGGATGACCGAGTTGACCACCTTACCGTCCTTTTCCCGCACCAACGCCAGCTCACGGGAGCCATTCTCAATGGTATAGATTCTCTTGTTGTCCGGCACGGTGGTCAGCACCCAGCCTGCTACGGTGGTTTTGCCGGAGCTGGTGGCGCCCGCCACGCAGACCGAAATCCCGTAGCGGACGCAGAGGGATAAAAAGTCCAGCATAGGGTCTGTCGCCGTGCCGCTTCGTACAAAGTCCTCTTTTTTCATGCTCTGCGGGTTTACGATACGGATGGAGGCCGCCACGCCCACATCCTCGTCCACAATGGGACTTTTCAGGACGGCGATACGGATATTTTTGCTGAGATGCCCCAACACGATGGGGCTGGCGTTATCCAAAACCATGCCGCTGATGTGGAGCATCCTGCGGATCACATTCACGGCGTGCTGGGGACTTTCAAAGCGTTCCTCCAGCTTCACGGTGCGGCCATCCGAATACTGCACCTCAATGTCTTTCCACGAATTGATGTCGATTTCCTCAATGCCGGTGCCGAAGATGTATTTGGTCAGAAATCCAAACTCCGCCATTTCGGTGTAGAGGGCGTCCGCCAGCCTGCCGCCGCTCATGCCATTAACAGAAATGCGGTTGTCCTGCAGGAATTTCTGGATATACCGCTTCATCTGCGCCTTGGCGTCCTCGCCGCCTGCGGTGAGGAGGGTGCTGTAATGCTCGGAGATGTACGCCTGTACCTCGGCAAGCACGGATGAGAAGTCTTTTCCCTCCGTTTCCGGGGTAAAGAACAGGCCATGCGCACGCAGCGCGCGGTTGTCACGTAGCGGTGCGGCTTCCTGCGCATCCGGCGGATTCAAAACATCTACATCAGGACCGAACTGCAAGTTTGCAAATCTCTCCGTCGTGGGTTCGGAGGTATTTACAGCTTTGGTGATCAGCTCCGGTTCTGTGGATAGCGGCTGACTGCCGTTTTTTTCTATGCGTGCTGCCTTATTCTGAAATGCCGATGCGCTTCGCTTTTTGCCTAAGCTCATATTCCAAACACCTCCCTTGTAATTTTTTCGATTTCCTTGCGGAAGGGGCGGCTGTCCTTCAGGGACAAATCCGCCAGCAGATTTCCCACCAGATACTGTTCCTCCAGCTCCGGAGAATGGGTCAGGGTAAAGGCCACCGAGCCCAGCGCCTGCCCAATCTGCTCCCCGGCCTGCCGGGGCTTTACATTGCAGGCAACCTTGTACTGCTTCTCTGCGTCCCACTTGGAATCCCGGAGCAGCGGGAGCTGGCTGGAGAGATAGCTCACGGATTTCAGATCGGCATTTGCAAGGCGCAGAACACTGTCGGCCTCCATAAGCACCACGGCGGAGAGAATATCGTTGGCGATATAGCTGCCGCAGTCCGCCACCACAAAGGGAGCTATTTTCCGCAGATTGTCCAGAAGCTCCTGCGCCTGGGTCTGCTCATAGGGCGGGTAGGTGTACTCGTTCTCTCCCTTTTTCATGCCGAGGATGGTGAGATATTTGTGCTTTTTCAGCGTCACCAGATTGTGCTTGATGAGCGGCTCCGTCACATGAGCCGCCGCAAGAATACTGCCCAGCGAATGCTCACCCTCCAGTTCGGAGGGCGGGCAGATGCAAGGCAGCATGGGTGCGGTCATATCGCAGAGCAGCAGCACCACGTTTTTCTTCCGGTCGGCAAGGTACTTTGCAATTTTTACCGCTACAGTGGTTTTTCCGCTGCCGGGGGAGCCCCAAACCGCAAGGATGCCATCCTGCGGCTCCTGCTGCGGCAAGGCATCCTCCTTTGGGGCTTGGCGGGTGAAGATGCCCTTTTTCTTAAAATTCAGCATCACTGCACCTCGCTTTCCGCAGGCGCTTCGGATGCAGTGCTTTCCTCCGGTTCCTGAGATTCAGGAGCGCTGTCCTGCACCGGCTCCGCGGGATACAGTGCCGCAACGACCTTGTCCTGCGCCTCGATAAACTTGGCGCTGTTGGCGGGTGTGCCGCGGTAAACAAGGGACAGGTGGAGCTTGCCGTCCGATTCCAGCTCTGCCAGCACCTTGCTCTGTTCGGGGGATACCAGCAGGGTCACGGTTGCAGGAAGTTCTTTTTCATTCTCCGCCGAAGGCGAATCGGGTCCAGCGTCACGCTGGTTGGCGTCATAGCCGCTGCCTGCGGTGACGGCGATGACCTCCACATATTTCAGCTCGGCGGGGATCACGGTGGAGCCCTGCTTTTTGTAATCCGGGGCGATCACCGACACAATATCGCCGCTTTCCAGCTTGCCGGACAGTCCGTTGGCAAAGCTCTTGATGGTGACCGACATGGCCTGCTTGGTGCCGTCCAGGTTGTACAGGTAGGTATTTTCTGCCGCCGGGGTGTCGGATAGCTTGGTGTTTAAGATATAGTCACCAACGGAAAGATCGGCGGTGGCGTACTTGCCCACAACGGATTCGCTCTGGCGAAGAACATTTTCGGGCAGTCCGAAGCCGCCCACTTCCGCGGTCTGCACCATCTCCTTGGTGATTTCCTCGCCTGCCTTGATTTCCTTCACGACGCGGACGATTTCGGTTTTCTGGCTGACCGACTGGTTAAACAGCGGCGTCACGCCGAAGCAGATAAGCAGGGACAAAAGAATGCAGATCACTCCGACCACCGTGCGGTTTTTGAAAAGGCTCATAGATTTTTCCTCCTTGATTTCATGGTGATTTTAGAAACTGGAGCTGTATCTGCGGTGTTTCACTGCTTTCACAGCCTTGGGGATCAGGGCGGCGGCCAGCGTAACGGCGGCGATACCGGCAGCGACGAGGGCCTTTTTTCTGCTGATATGGATTTTTTTCATGAGACAATTCCTCCTAAAATTTTTGAAATGGTTACGGCAAGAAAGCCGAGGGACAAAAACGGCGCCATAGGCAGAGATGCCTGTGACGCTTTCTGCGGCTCCAGCTTGCGAAGCCGTCTGATGAGCTGGTTTATGAGATAAAAAAAGAGGGATGCCGTCAGGCCGAGCAGCAGCCCGGCCGTGCATCCCACAAAGCCCAGCACCATGCCTGCGGCGGCTGTGAGCTTGATATCCCCGCCACCGATGCCCTCCGGCTTGTACAGGGCGGCAAGCAGCAGGGGCAGTGCCGCAAGGACGCCTAAAAGATTGACGGGGCTGAAATCAATCAGCCCCGTCAGTGCAATCAGGAGGCAGATGCTGTCCGGGATAATCCGCTTGCGGAGATCCCACACAGAAGCCGCCAGCAGCAGACAGAAAAAAAGCACCGCCTGAAGGGTGCTATCAGCCTGCATAGTTGAACATTTCCTTAATGCGCTGCACAAGGGTGGGCAGCACCGTTTCCCCGAACAGAGCATACAGCCCCGCAAGGAGCAGAGCGCCCAAGACCACGGCAATCAGGATTTTGATGGCGGTGTCAATGTAGCCGTCCCCGCGGCTGCCGGAAAGGACGCGGCGGGTTCTGGCGGCGGTCATGGCCGCCTTGGTTTTCAGCTTGCAAATGAGATGTTTCATGAATGCTCCCCCCTTATTCAAAATGGTACGTCACCGAGTAGGTGATGTTGGATTTGTTGTACATGCACGAGTGGTTGGTATAATAATAAAACTCCAGCTGCGTGTATACGCCTGCGCCGAGGGTGCGGGTAAAAGTGATGCCGTTGGAGGTGGTGCCGTAGTCCAGCTGATCCCACTGGCCGGTCAGCCTGTTGTAGCCGCGCACTCTGCCGAAATCCGAGCCGCTGTGCCCGATGACAGGCGGTACCGTAAAGGTATATTCCGTGATGGTGGCGCCCTCAATGCCGTTTTCCATGATGACGGAATCAGGGCCGGTGAGGGTCATGCCACCGCCGCCGTTGGAGTCCGCCACAAAGAACACGATAGCAGCCCAGGGCGATTCAGCCCCTGCGGAATCCACCGCTTTGACACGGACTACGTTCTTTCCGCGGGGATAGGTCTGTGTTTCGGAATTTCTGCCCTCCCAAATCAGGGTGACGGAATCGCCGTCCGGGTCGGAGCTGGCGGCCGTAATCGTGACCGGCGTTCCCGGCGCCACGCTGTTGCCGTTCGGCGTTCGGGTAATCACCGGCGCTGTCGGCGCAGAGTTTGCCACAGTAAAGGTCTTGGAAACCCAATCGGAATACAACCCGGTTGCGTCCTTGGCGCGAACACGAACTGTGTGCGATCCAACGGCATAGTAATTGTCTGACGCCCTGTTTTCCCATTCCAGTGTGGTGGCGTCGCCATCGGCATCGGCGGCTGTGGCGGTAATATTCACAAAGAATTTGCCGTTTTTCGCTGTGCGGGTGGGGGCTGCGGTCAGGGTTACCGTTGGTGCGGAGCTGGTAATGGTAAAGGTCTTTTCCGTCCATGGGGAATACGCCCCGGCAATATCCTTTGCGCGGACTTTTATGGTATGGGTGCCGGTCGAATAGTAACCGCCTGATGCCTTGTTATCCCATTCCAGTGTGGTGGCGTCGCCATCCGCATCCGCTGCCTTGGCGCTGATATTGACAAGAAATTTGCCGTCTTTCACCGTGCGGGTCGGTTCGGCGGTCAGGGTCACGGTGGGTGCGGCATTGGTCACGGTGAAGGTCTTTTCTACCCATGGGGAATATACCCCCGCGATATCCTTTGCCCGGACACGGATAGTGTGGGTGCCCACGGCATAGTAGCTGTCGGATGCGGTATCCGCATACTCCAAGGTTACCGCATCCCCATCGGGGTCTGTGGCACTGGCGGTGACGTTTACAAGGAACATACCGTCCTTGGCGGTACGGGTGGGAACCGCTTCTACCACAGGAGCATTCGGCGCCGTGTTGGTGACCGTGATGTTCTCCGAATGGGTGGTGACTCGTCCTTCGCTGTCGTTAACAGAGGCGGTCAGGGTAAATGTGCCGGTATCACGGATGGCGATTTTCCCGCCGTCATTGCCGAGGGTTCCCTGATACTGTGCGGGATTGCCGTCCTTTTCCAGTGTCCAAGCTACGGTATAGCAACCAAGATACTGAACATTCTTTGCGGCAACCTCAAACTCCGTGCCGTAGTGAACGGTCTGCGGCATGATAAATGCGTACTGCACTACCGGCAGGATGCGGATACTTTCGCTGTGGGAATAGCTGCGTTTCAGGTAATCGGTCATGGTAGCGGTGAGAATATATTCGCCGTCATTCTTGAAGGTGATTTTGCCGCCCTGCGCGTTGAGTCCGCCGCTGAAAGCCTCCGAGAGCGGAAGGCTCTTTCCGTCCTTTGTCACGGACCACTCCACCGGCAGCACCTGATTGTTGCCGTGGGTTCTGAGGTCGAGGACGGTATCGGTATAGGCAAATTCGGGGAGGTCAAAACCGAGGGTCAGCACAGGCAGAACCTCGCATTTGTCATGGCTTTCGTACAGGAATACACGGCCGGTTTCATCGGTGACTCTGGCTGCCAGCTCATAGACACCGGCCCGTTTGAAGCGGATGGTCCCGCCGCCGTTTGTGAGTGTTCCGTCCACATAGGTCGGCCAGTCCTGAAACCCGAAGGTGTTGTCCACCAGCCATTCAACGGTGAGGCCGTCCAGATCGGCGGTTTCGATTTTGACTGTGATATCCGTATCGGTGTGGACATACTCCGGCAGACTGTAGCGGACGGCAGGCACAGGATACACCTTGAAGCTCTGCTCGTAGCGGTAGGTTCTGCCGCCGTCATCGGTGAATTCCGCTTTCAGAACATAGCTGCCCTTGGCATGAAACCGCATCTTGCCGCCGCTGTTGCCCAGCGTACCCTCGGTGACACCTGTGAGGGATACTTCTTTTCCATCATGGAGCAGCGTCCATTTTGCGGTATGGCTGCCGATTTCCCCGAAGACCGCCTCCACGGTGACGGCGCTGTCGGTGTGGAAGATTTCCGGCAGATAGAAGCCCGCGGAGCCTACCGGGTAGACGGTGATATTGACGGTATCCGAAAACACTCTGCCGGTGGCGTCGGTGACAGAGGCGGTCAGCGCATACACACCTTTTTCCTTGAAACGGATGCTGCCGTCCGAGAGCGCACCTTCAATAAAGGAGCCGGTTTGGGCAGGCTCGCCGTTCCGGGTCAGGGAGTAGGTTGCTGCAAGCCCCTCCGCTTCTTTTGTTTCTGTCTTGAGCGCCACGGTTTTATCCGTATGGGAAACGGCTGGGAGTGTCAGCTTGACTTCCGCTATCGGGTAGACATTTATGCTGTCCTGTGCGGTGATAACTTTGCCCAACTCGTCTGTAATAGAGGCGGTCAGTTTGTAGACGCCTTTTTCTTTAAACAGCACCGTGCCTCCTATGGAATCCAGCGCTCCGCTGAGAGCCGTTTCCATATCCAGGGCAGCGCCGTCCTTTTCAAGGGACCACACCACCGCATTGGAACCGAGATTTTCGGTCGTCAGCTCCACCGCTACGGATTTGTCGGTATGGGTGGTTTCCGGCAGCGTGAACGCCGCCGTCACCACTGGGTAGATGCTGATGGTCTGCTCATGGGTCACCGTGACGCCCCGGCTGTTTTTTGCCGTGGCAATCAGGGTAATGCTGCCGGTCTGTGTGAATTTCACTTTGCCGCCGTTTTTATCAAGGGTACCGTCTGTCAGCCCGGAAAGCTCCACGGGCAGGCCGTTTTTCAGGGCGGACCATGTCACACCGCTCACAGAACGGCTTTCCGGCTTGATCTCAATTTCATCGGCGGTATAGGCAGTTTTCGGCAAGGTGAAGCTGAACTGCGGGGCGGGAACATAAGAGCTGCCGCCACCGGAACCGCCGCTGGAGCTGCCTCCGCCAGAGGGCTTATCCTCCGGCTTGGCAGGAGTCGTCGGCTTGGGCGGTTCTTCCTTCTTGATCTGCTCTTTGGCCTTTTCTGTATCCACCAGCATTTCAAAGGCTTCGGCGCGGGTGGCCTCGCCGTCCGGTTTGACCGTACCGTCCGGGTAGCCGTCTACAATGCCGTATTCCTTGCCGGTGCAGATACTGGATTTATCCGCCTCGGAGAGTGTGCCGTCATCGGAAAAGCCGGTGACGCAGGGGCAGGAGGCGTCATGTTCCCCCTTACCGATGGCCCGCACCAGCATACGGATCATTTCCATACGGGAAATGGGCTGATCCGGTTGAAATTCTATGCCGAAATCGTCCTTTTGGATGATTCCAGCGATGATGAGCGCTTCAATATCCTGCTCCGACCAGTGTCCGGCAATGTCGGTGAAGCGAATGGTAACCTCGCTTTCCTCCGGTTCCGGCAGCTCCATGGTTCTGGAAACCAGCGCGGCAAATTCCCCTCTGGTGATGATGTCATCCGGGTGCGCCAGCCCGTCTGGATAACCGCTGATGACGCCTTTTTCCGTGAGAATCTGAATGGCTTCCTCCGCCCAATGCCCCTTGGCATCCTCAAAATACCGGTTTACCGCATAAGCGCTGCCTGCCAGCAGGGAAAGCACAAGGCAAACGGCGAGGACGAGACCCAGCGGCTTTTTCATTTTCTTCTTCATAGGCACCTCCTATATTCCGCCCATGACAGGCTGGCCTTGCTCCTGCTGGGCGGGGGATTCCTGTTTCTGCGCGGCGGTCTGTCCCTGAGTCAGCGCCTGCTGGTAAGCGCCGAGGACAGCCTTGTCGAATTCCGCTTTGGCCTCTTTGGTGCAGGGAAAGCAGATATCCTTGTACTCGCCGTTTCCGGCTCTGTAGCTTGGCATGGAGATAAACAGCCCCTTGGAGCCCTCCATGATTTTGATGCCCCGCACGGCAAAATCGCCGTAGACATTGACCGAGGCGGTGGCCTTGCAGCTGCCCTCCGGACGGATGGAGTGGATTTTCACATCGTACTTGGGGGCGGATGGTGTCGTATTGTTAGGCATGATCTTTCCTCCTTCTCAAAATGTCCGGCATCTTTAACCGGCGTAATTGAACATCTCTTTAATGCGCTGCACAAGGGTTGGCAGCACCGTTTCCCCGAACAGGGCATACAGCCCCGCAAGGAGCAAAGCGCCCAAAACAACGGCAATCAGAATTTTGATCGCGGTGTCAATGTAGCCCTCCCCGGCGTTCCCCGTGAGGATGGAGCGACTTTTGGCAGCTGCCGTGCCGATTTTTTTCTTAAGCTTGCAAAATAGATTCTTCATTTTTTTCCTCCGTTCTAATGATGAGGGCATGAAAAAAGACAGCCGACGGCTGCCTACATACGCATACCCATGGTTTGGGTTTGCTCCGGTTCCCCGAAGCTGATTTTCTGAAATCCAAAGCGGTCGCAGTAGTGAAATTCGCTGCCCTCTGCGTCATACAGCTCCACCACATCGGACATGGACAGGGAGTGTCCGTCATAACCGGGCGGATGATTCACATTGCATCTTGTGTAGATGGCTTCGAGATCGTTGGTATCCAGCTGGCCGTCATAGGCAACGCGGTAATGCTCCGGGGACGGCTCCCCGAACTGCCGCACCGTTTCCTCATAGGAGATAAACTTCATATACACGTCCGTATCCGGCTTCAATTGCCAGATGCGGACATTTTTGAGCGGAGCGGCGGCTTCAGCCATGCCGCCCATCCGTTCCCCCGCGGCAAGGCGCTCCATCACGCCGTCCGTCCACTGCGGGGTCAGGCTGCGGCTTTTGAGCCATGTGGTCAGCTCGTCGTTTCGGAAGATGCTGTCCACCACCGCCTTTTCTTTTTCTGTATATCCGGCCGGGTTTCCATAGTAGGAAATGAGGCCGTTTTTCAGGGTGATTCCCGGCATATGCTCACCTCCCGGATCGTGTGTTGGGAATCCAAGACCGATTATTTGCCGTAGACGATTTCCTCCAGCATAATCAGCTCATCCAGCTCCGCGAGGCACACGCCGCTTTGGGCCAGCACCGTAAGAATACCTGCCGGCACATCGGTAATGTCCTGCTGGACATCCGCCTCTACCACCGTGATTTCGCCGCTGTCCTCGTCCGTATAGGCTTCCAGCTTGGCGTCCGCGGGGATGCCCGATTCCTCCAGTAGATAGCCGGGGATGCGGATGCTTTGGCTTTCATCCAGCAGATCATGGCAGAGAGAGCACCCTGCCACCCATTCGGCGGGGCAGCCCTCCCCGCATTCATCGCCGCAGTTGCTGCAAAGGCCGCAGGCGGAGGCGAGAACGACGGTCAAATCCGAGGCGAGGGCGCTGAGACTATGGATGGCGTTCGCCACCTCCAAGGCCGTCATTTTGTCCTTCAGAAACACAAGGGCGTTCTGTCCGGCATGAAGCTCCAGCGTATCCTTGTCGGTAAAGCCGGATTGCTCACAGGCGTCGGCAGGGAGACCGATTTGGGGCATTTGATTCTTTTTCATGAATGAGTTCCTCCTATAAAAGATTGGGTTTGAGA
Source organism: uncultured Clostridia bacterium (assembly GCA_937858235.1). Lineage (GTDB taxonomy): Bacteria > Bacillota > Clostridia > Oscillospirales > Oscillospiraceae > Onthomonas. Next base: position 4,281 of record CALLZZ010000553.1, on the reverse strand, counting down.
TTTATGCAATGCTGTGCTAAGGGCGTTTTGCCTATTCCATGAAGCCTCCTTCTCCAAACAGATTCAGCTGTGACGGAGCGTTTTTCTCGCGCTCATGCAGATCATAGTTGGCAATGAGGATTTCGGGGAACTGCGCTCCGTTGTCGTACCGCTGCTTGATATTGTTAATGCGGGTAAAGGCTTCCGTCTGGATGCCCGGTGCTTCATAGAGGCTGCGGATAAATTCACAGTCGTTGTAGGACAGCAGAAATTTGCCGTCGATCCGAAGCAGTGCATCCCGCAGCCTAATATGGTCTTTTTCCGTGAAGCCGTCCTCGCCCACGTTTTTGTAATAGCTTTCGGTTTCAAAATACGGCGGGTCGCAGTAGAAAAAGCTCACGGGGCGGTCATACTGCCCGATGAGCTTCTCGAAATCCTTGTTTTCGATGACGACCTTGGAAAGCCGACGGTGTGCTTGCTCTATGAGGGGAAAGTTGCTGCGGATGTCGTGGGGCTGGCTGCCGTAGCTGGTCAGCCCCGACGCGTAGCTGTAGCGGATGAGCTGGTAAAACCATGCCGCCCTTTGCACGTCTGATGCGTGAGAATCACGGGCGAGGGCGTTTTTCACAAGCTCAAAATCCGCGCGGGAATTAAGGCAGTAGGCAAGGGCCGCCATAAGCTCCTGCGGTTTGTCCCGCACACAGCGGTAGAGGTTAACCAGCAGGCTGTTGAAGTCGTTGTAGACCTCAAAATCATTGCCGGGCTGCTTATGAAACAGCACCCAGCCGCCTCCGCCGAACACCTCAATGTACCGCTCATAATAGAGGGGAAACAGGGTGACAATCAGCTCCCGCAGGGATTTCTTGCCGCCGATCCAGGACATGAAGCTGTTCAGGAGTCATCACCTCCCTCCAACGGCAGGCGCAGCTGCGTATTGTCAAAGGCTGCAAGAGAGTGCCGCAGACCGGTAATGGCGGCGCTGATTCCGCTGATGCGGTTTCTCATGTGGCGGATGGTCATGCGTACCTCTGCTTCGGTTTTTGCATAAAAGTACCCGTTTTGGTCGCTGGCAATGGGAACACCCTCCCGGCGCAGGCTGTTGACCTGATCCCGCAGCTCCTTGCCCGAAACGCCGAAGCTGCGTTCCAGCTCTTTGCTTATGACGGCGTTTTCTGCGCCGTGGTGATACCGGCGCAGATGCTCTGCAAGCTGTTCTTTCTGCATGGGTCCTCCTTTCCGGCCGCTTCCCCGGAAAGAAAGGCAAAAAGGACGCAAAAAAAACAGGGCCGCCTCCTGTTGGGGAAACGGCCCTGTTTTGATAGGGGTCTAAAAAAGCACAGGCATCTCTGCCTGCGCTACTTGATTACGCCAAGCTCTCTTAACACTGCCACGCAGTCCTTGGCGCCCTGAATGTACAGGTGCTTCTGAAACGCTACCTCCAAATCCGAATTTTGACTCAAATAGCACTCAATTCTGTCTTTCGTACCTTGACTGATTTCAGTGCTGTCACGAATGCTGTCACTGAGTGACATTAATTCCTGCGCCAGATTTTCCGACTGAGGGTCTGATTCACGCAGGGCAGCATATGCAAGCTGAAACCGTTCCGCAAGCGTCATATCCAGTAAATCCAAGAGCTTTTCATCCAACTGCCTCACCTCCTTCAAGCCAACACAATGCCACAGTTTTGTAGGAATAGCTATACCAAATGCCAACAAAAGTCCACTTATTTCATTTCCATCCCAAAGCTCTGGCCGGGACGGTTCAGGCATTGCTCCACCGTTATGCCGTTCTGCGGCTCCAGCAGTCCGTAAACAGTTTCGACAGTGCCGCGCTGCTCCAAAAGATACCGCCCGTAGCCATCCAGATTACAGAACAGGCTCATTCCATTATCGTCTGACAAAGACAGCATCAGCTGAATTTCCTTTTTCGCATACTCTGCGGGAGAAACCGAATCGGACAAAAGCTTGAATTCCTCTGTCATGGATGCAAGGTCAAGGGCTTCCTCCAGAGAAAGATCGCCGGGTGCTTCCTCCAGCATCGCCTTGTAGGTCGGCAGGCGGTTTTCCGTTTCAAGCTGCCGGAGCTGTTCCGCCAGCTCATTGACCAGACCGTAGCGGTCACCCTCAGAGGCATACAAGGCATCATTTATTTTTTCAGTCAAAAAGGGCGCCATGCAGTCTTCCACCGAGAATACACATTCTTCCGGGGAGGCGGCTCCGACAGCATCCATCGCTTTCATAAGCGCTCCATCCCCGGCAGGGAGCTTCAGGTAGACAGCCGGTTCACTGTCCTGTGCAGGGCCGCTAAAATATCCCTTGATTACACGGAGAAGCACAGCGTAATCCGGCTTTTCAAGGGGAATGGCATCGCCACTATGGTAGCAGACCGCAATCTCGCCATTCTGCACCACATAGCCATGAGGCGTAAATACGCCGCCCTCGCCCTCTCGCATTTCTCTGCCAATTTTACCAAAGTCCAAATATGCGTAGACTTCATCCGATACCTTTTCCAGCGCCGGTACAAAGTCATTATCCGCATAAAATTTGCCGAGGGAAGCATCGTCATGAGCTTCGTAGGCAACTTGGCAATGCGCCATGCTGTGTGTCATATTGATGAGCCGCTCCAACGGAATAGGAGCGTATTGAGTCTGAACGGCATCCATCATCACCATGCCCTCAAAGCAGTCCAACTCCCATTCGCTCAGAGCCGGCAGTCGACGGGCGAGATGATTCAGCTCATGCAGATTGGCATCGGGGGTGATAAATTGCGGCAGATAGCCCAGCTGGCAGCTTAAAACCTCAACAGAATAAACGGTGTCCCCGGCGGTTCCCGCTCTTTCCAACGCATCCGCCAGCTCATAGGGTGTGGCGGGGAGTGCGATTTCTGCCGACGGATTTATACCGGAAGGGTTCCACCGGCTGAGTTCTACTGAAAAATTTTTTTCTTCTCTGGCGTTAACGCTCATCTTGATACCTCCGTTTGATTGATCACTGCAATGCACATCCGGCGGTTACACGAAAACCGCTCCGTCGCACCACTTTTTCATGGCGTTGTACAGCAGCAGTACCTTGGTTTGATCCGATACCTCCTGCCATTCAGCCGGTTTGAACTGCCGGAGCCCGTATTGCCGTTCCCCTTCAAAATATGCGAGGATGCCGATGTGGGCGGGAACTTCCCCAGCGATTCTGGCGGCAAGGGCTTTCGGCACACAGTAGTAATTTTCGTTCCCATGAAAGTTATGGCCGTTCCTGCTTTTGAAATCCTGATAGGTGATTTTGACTTCAAAACAGGTGACCATCATCCCAATGCGCCAATTATGGCACCGCAGGACACAGCCCCGGCATTTCTGCGCATTTTGCTCTGTGCTGCCGTCCCGAAAGCATTTTCCGGGTTCATGTCTATGCTCCGTCAGGTATGGTTCCTTTTTGGAAAACCGCTCCGCATCCAGAAGCCTGCAGAGATATTCCTCATTCTCGTAATAGTCCTCAAACCGAATGCTGTCTACGATCCCTGACGGCGTCCATACCTCATCCGCCCACCGGAGGGTTCGCTTTTCGGTATGCAGCTTTGGACGGTAGTGATGGGTCAGCGCCTTAATCCGTTTTGTTAATTCGGTTTCCATCATTCATCTCGTTTTTCCTGCGTTTTGCAATTTTTTGCATATCGGTTCTGAGGCAATCTCCCTCCGAGCTATAGCAGAAGAAACCGTGGGATGGGTACGGGCAGCTGCCGCAGCTTTGGAATGGACCGCGTGGCCGTTCGGCCGGTGGTATTCTGCCTACAGTGGAGAGAGTGTTTGAATCGTAGCAGGCGGTTTGTTTATTTCTTTTATAGCGTACCAACATGGCTACTCCTTTCCAGAAAACAAAAAAAGCCGGAAAATAAAGTGCGTTTCCGCACTCCAATTCTCCGGCTTTCCGATGCTTTCATTTTTAATGTGATTTTGGTGTATATATAAAAAAGGGCGCTAACTTTATCGGCTTTCAATCAGCCTTAAAAATCAGCGCCCTTTTTGGTTTCAGCTCATTCCTTTGATTGTATTTTGAGTGGCGCCCTTTTTCATTTTCTCTGTGCGAAAAAGGGCGCCACTCATGAATGTTCTTACTTGTAGGTTTGAGTCCTGTCTGAGTGAAGCTTTTACCCTAATAAATCTACGAGAAAAGGGCTTCCACTTTTCATCGTGGAAGCCCTCGAAAGGCTTGGATTTACTGGCTTTGTAAGCAATAAATCTTTTTTGCCTTTTGTTTTTACTGCAGTTGACGGGACTTGAACCCGTACCCAGTTTAACCCAGACTAGATCCT
>CALLZZ010000552.1 GCA_937858235.1 uncultured Clostridia bacterium | reverse complement strand
TATGCCAAGATTACCGCCAAGACCATTATCTCCAGCAGCGGCGAGGACTCGGCAAACTACGGTCAAAATGCATTTTTCTATGATGCCGCCGAGGGTTTGTTGACCTCGGTTATTTTATTAATTGCGGAATACTGTCCTCCGGAGAAGCGACACATCATATCGGTGTTTAAAATGATACAGGATCTGCTGGCTCCCTCGCCGGTGAAGAATAAAAGCCAGTTCCAGCTTCTAATGGATAAGCTGCCGTCTGACCATAAAGCGAAATGGTTTGCGGGAGCCGCACTAAATACCGCAGACCAAGCGATGGCTTCTGTTCTTTCTACTGCCATGTCAAGACTGAATGCGTTTCTGGATTCCGAGATGGAGCAAATCCTGTGCTTTGACAGCTCTCTTGATACGGAAACCTTCTGTAAAGAAAAGTGTGCCATCTTTATCGTACTGCCAGAGGAAGATAATACGAAATATTTTATGGTGTCGCTCTTCCTGCAGCAGCTCTACCGGGAGATGCTGACAGTCGCTGATGAATACGGCGGCAAGCTCCCCAACCGAGTGATGATATTCGCAGACGAAATCGGAACCATCCCTAAAATCCAGTCGATGGAAATGATGTTCTCCGCCGGCCGTTCCCGCCGCATCAGCATGGTACCCATCATCCAATCCTTTGCCCAGCTTGAGAAAAACTACAGCAAGGAGGGTTCCGCTATCATCATCGACAACTGTCAGGATATTCTGTTCGGCGGTTTTGCCCCCAACTCGGAAAGCGCCGATATTCTCTCTAAAGCCCTTGGCAATAAGACCGTTATGTCCGGTTCCATCAGCAGAGGGAAAAACGATCCAAGTCAGAGCCTGCAGATGATCCAGCGACCGCTGATGACACCGGATGAGCTGAAAACCCTGCCCAAAGGCAATTTTATTCTGGCCAAGACTGGCTGCTATCCCATGCGCACCAAGCTACCGTTGTTTCTTAAATGGGGCATCCGCTTTGAAAAGCCCCTTGAGGTGGATGAACGAGCCGCCCGAAAGGTTCACTACGCTGACCGCTTCGAGCTGGAGCAGGAAATCCTCCAGCGAGGCTGTGCCCATGAGGAAGATGATTTTGCCGAGTTCCCAGAGCCACCCGGTGGCGACCGCAGCGGTGGATCTTTGCATACTCCAGTGCAGATGCATGAGCCGGAGCCTCCTGCCATGCCTCTGCGTACCGATTAGGGGGTGTTTGTGATTGAGCTATCTTTCCTCTCTCTACGCTGAAAATGTCCCTCACCGTGCTGTGGTGGTGTACCGCTACCTGAAAGATCGGGCAAACAAGGACGGAACCTGTTATCCTTCCATAGGTACCATTGCCAATGACCTGAAACTCTCACGCCGCACGGTGCAAAGAGCCATCGCTGACCTTGAAAAGACCGGGTATCTGCAAAAGGAGCAGCGCTGGCGGGAAAACGGCGGTAAGAGTAGTTTACTGTTTACCGTGAAATGAAAAAACACATACCCTGCCGCCAAGGGAGTAGTGCGCCCTGTTGGCGGCATATGGTATGTGTCATCATGACCTATGCAGTGAACCTTTCACTCTAAGGATTTCTTTAAACACAGAGAAAGAACAATATTGGGATAGAGATAACAATGACCATCCTTCCGAAAAGAAGATGGTCACTTACTTTGACTCCAGCATTGCTTTCGCCGTTGCGGTTATGATTTTAAGATCACGTTCATCGCATTGGGAGAGTAGCCGCATCAGCTGTTCTTTTTCATTCTCTGTATGTGGGTTTTTCGGGTAGAAAATATTGTCTGCAGGGATGTTCAGCACAAGAATGAGTTTACATAGCACCTCAAAGCTGGGCTGTTTATGTTCATTTTCCAGTGCCATGATATACCGACCCGTCACCCCGATCCGTTCGGCAAGCTCATCCTGTGTAAGATTGGCTGCTATTCTGGCCTGTTTGATGGTTGCTCCCAAATTATTTAGAATAATATTCACTTAACGTTCACCTCCTACACCATTTTACAGTTCGGGTAAAGAAAGCGGAACGTTTTGATAGTTCTCGTTTTATACGAACAATAATAGAATATTAACATTTTTATCTTGATTTTCTTCGTTTAAACGAATACAATAAGATATATCATGAAAGGATTTAAGAATATGGAATACATAACTGTTCGGGAAGCTGCCGAAAAATGGGATATTACAGAGCGCTGGGTGCAGAAACTCTGTGAAGAAAATAGAGTTAAGGGTGCAGTGCGGTTCAGCCGAGTATGGATGATACCAAAAAACGCGGAAAAGCCCTCTGATGGGCGGACGAAAGCGAATAAATAATAGGAGAATTATATATGGAATTTAACGAAAAACTACAACAGCTGCGGAAACAGAACGATATGACACAAGAACAGCTTGCGGAATTATTATATGTATCAAGAACAGCAATCTCGAAATGGGAAAACGGTAAAGGCTACCCAAATATAGAATCGCTAAAAAGTATATCAAAACTATTTTCGGTATCTATCGATGAATTGTTGTCCGGAGAAGAATTGATTACTCTTGCAGTTAACGAAAACCGTTCAAATATACATAAAATATTTGGTTTGATTAACGCCGCACTCGACTTGGCAGTTATTGCTTTTATTTTTTTACCGCTTTACGGCAAATCTGACGGTACATACATTCATTCTGTAAACCTTTTTTCATTTACAGACACAACACCAATAAATCTTGCAATTTATTGGGCTGTTTTTACTATCATTATCGTATTTGGTATCGCTCAGTTCATATTTAGCTACATTGAAAAAGAAAAATGGCAAGGACTTTCTGCTAAATTTTCATTTATAATTGAAGCATTTTCTATCTGTTTCTTTGCTGCAGCAAAAGAGCCTTACGTAACTGCACTTTTGTTTATACAATTTCTAATAAAAGTGTTGCTTTTGAAAAAAAGCGCCCAGATGAAGTAAAAAAGTTATAAACCCTTGAAAATAAGCCTTTGACACGAAAAGTGTCAGGGCTTTTTTCTGTTGTGATGATAGGTTTCTTGCCTCTTTCCGCATTTGACCGGATAATAAAATTGCAGTCTGGCATAGACAGCAATAAATAAAAAGAAGGGAAGATGTGTATGGAACATATTATTGAAACGAAAAATCTAACAAAACAATACGGAACATCTACCGTTGTTAATAATTTCAATCTTCACGTGCCTAAGGGTAAAATCTATGGTCTCCTCGGCAGAAATGGAGCCGGAAAAACTACCACAATGAAAATGATATTACAACTTGTGAAGCCAACGGCAGGAACAATCCGATTGTTTGGAATGGATTTCAGAGAAAACGAACATAGCATTTATCGAAAAGTAGGCTCAATTATTGAAACTCCGGGGTTTTATCATAATTTGACCGCCTATGAAAACCTGCAGATTTTAGGACGCTTAAGAGGACAGGAAAATGAAACAGAGATATATAAAGCGTTAGAAATAGTTGGACTTCAAAAGGAGTATAAAAAACCCTTTGGCAACTATTCTTTGGGAATGAAGCAGCGCCTTGGGATTGCTGCTGCAATTATGCACCAACCGGAGCTTCTTATTCTTGATGAACCAATTAACGGTCTTGACCCAATTGGTATATCAGAAATACGATCATTATTTTCGGCACTAAGTTGCGATAAAGGAACGACTATTTTAATCTCCAGCCACGTTTTAAGTGAAATTGAGCAAATTGCAGATTTCATAGGTGTGATGCACGAAGGGCGCTTGATTGAGGAAGTGAATATGGCTGAACTACACAAACGAAAACGCAGATATATTGAATTTGAGTTATCTGATATAACTGTTGCTTTAAATTTATTAGAAAGTAAATATCAGATTACAGATTGTTCGGTACATGGCAGTACAATCAAAATCTTTGACTGCACTTATAACCTTGGAGAAATTAATCGTACATTTGTGGAAAACGGTTTGCTTGTAACAAAGATTGGTCAAAGCAAAGAAAACTTAGAGGATTATTTTTCGAAACTGATTGGAGGTAGTGGTATTGCTTAATCTGATTACTTGTGAATTATTAAAGCTGAAGCATTCAAAGATGGTGCTTTTAAGTGTTTTAGGTGTCTTGGCTACACCATGCATGATGCTGGCCGGAGCATTGCAGATGCATTTTGAAGATCCTAATAAAATTTTCACCTTGGCTGACATCTACGATAACAGTCTGGTTTATGCGATGCTGCTCATTAACTTTATAGTTTATGTGACAGTAACTGCCTATTTATTCAGTCGTGAGTATAGTGAAAACACGTTGAAAACGCTGTTGCCAATACCTGTTTCACGAACAGCTTTTATTGTAGGGAAATTTCTTGTCCTATTTCTCTGGATTATGCTATTGACGGTTGTTACATGGGCAGGTATTCTTGCTTTGTTCTCAGTCTATCATGTTATATTTGGTATGCACAGTTTCAGTCTTAACGTTGCAGGGCTCTGGCTTTTAAAGTTTCTCCTTGGAAATATACTCATGTTTTTCACCCTATCCCCTTTTGCTTTTATTGCCCAAAAAACAAAAGGTCTGGTGGTGCCGATGATTGCTTCGGCAGTGGTTGTTATGAGTAGCGCAGCACTTTCCAATCAAGATATGGGAGCATTATTTCCATGGACAGCAACCTATTTTTTAATGGACGGAAGGTTGGAAAGTATTGGATATCCAATTCCTTTATCAATTGCAATCATCTTTGCAATAAGTGTAGTTGGACTGCTTGCAACATTTAGATATTTCAAAGGGGAGGATTTAAAATAATGGAACTAAATTTTATAGAAATTCTCAAGGTCATTTTCCTTGGTATCGTGGAAGGAATCACAGAATGGTTACCAATCAGCAGTACCGGACATATGTTGCTTGTCGACGAATTAATTACTCTAAATATGAGTGAAGCGTTTAAGGAAATGTTCTTTGTAGTGATACAGCTTGGAGCGATTTTAGCGGTTGTAGTAAGGTTTTGGAACGAGATGTTTCCATTCCAGTTCAAAGATAAAACTCAGCCGATTGTAAAAAAGGACACTTTTTCGCTCTGGTTTAAGGTGGTCGTCGCCTGTATTCCAGGGGCTATTGTAACCCTCCTCTTTGATGACTATATTGAAGCACATTTCCATACCCCGGTTGTGATTGCCTCAACCTTAATTTTATATGGTATTGCATTTATTGTAATTGAAGTATGGAATAAAAAACGCGTGCCAAGCATACGCCACTTATCCGATATTACCTATAAAACTGCCTTGATAATTGGATTGTTTCAGGTGCTATCCATTATCCCCGGCACATCACGATCCGGTGCAACCATTGTCGGTGCATTACTAATTGGTGTGTCAAGAGTTGCAGCAGCAGAATTTACTTTTTTCCTTGCTGTACCTGTGATGTTTGGGCTAAGTGCACTGAAAATATTAAAATTTGGGTTTGCTTTTACAGGTATAGAAACCCTAACGCTGGGGCTTGGCATGACGGTAGCATTTTTAGTGTCAGTACTTGTAATCAAATTTTTGATGAGTTATATCAAAAAACATGACTTTAAGGTATTTGGTTGGTATCGAATTTTGATCGGAATAATTGTATTTCTTTATTTTGGGTTTGGTACATTTATTAGATGAACATTAGGGGTTGGGCGATAGCTCCAAACATATATTTCTGTGTATCTTTGTGTATTATAGGAACTCACTATTAAATCCCTATGATTTAAAATCTATTAATTTTAAATCAGCATAAATAGCAAGTATCACCCGCCGAATAAAAAAAACGGCGCTTTGGCGGGTCTTTCTCTATGCCCGGATCTTCTAAAGCAACCCTCCAAACCCGTGAAGTTTGGGGGGGTTTTTCATGTGTTGGTCAATGCATACCGCACCGCTGCGCATCTGCTGCAGCGACATTAGGTTATCTACATAACCCATATTTACATAGGTGATTCGTTAAAAAAAGCCTATATTTCTCAACGGAGAAGTATGCCTATCAATACGAACCAACAGAACAGATAAAACATGAATTAATGTATAAGAGCGTACAAACGGACTTTTTTGTCTGTGGGTATGCTCTTTTTGTTTTCCACCGCATAACGCCTCGGTGCCGGTCACCGCCTCTTGTCCTTCGTTTTCAATCACATTTTGAAAATTTGGAGGACAAGCATATGTCAGAGAACAAAAAATATACAATCGTAGTAAAACGGCAGCGTGTAGAGGTTAGCGAGGCCGTCTACCGTGCCTATCATAAAGAGCGGGAAGCGGAGCGTTATCAGAGTAAGCTTATCCGCCAGAACGAGTTGTCGCTGGAACGCTTCAGGGAGGACGGTGTCAATATTGATTACCTCATAGTCCGTGTTCAGCCGGACATCGTGGACAAGCTCATTCATCAGGAAAAGCTGGAGGCTCTGTGGAGCGCTCTTCAATCTTTGTCGGAGGATGAACGCTTGCTCATTGATGAAATATTTTTCAATGAGAAAAGCAAGTCACAAGTTGCCAGAAGTATTGGAGTAAACCAATCTACGGTCAGCCGCAGGCTCTCAAAAATTCTGTCTAAGCTAAAAAACTTGATGGAAATTTAATTTTTTAGCGCATAGCTCCCCTCACTTTTTCCTTTATAGAAGTGAGGGGGATTTTTTATCTCTCTTATGTTCCTTGAAAAACACCGAAGTCATTTGGTCATATCCAGTAGCTTAGATACATTAGCTGTTCAGCTCCGATGAGGGGAAAGCGGCTTTGGAGGACACGCCAAGACCATCTGCGGATAGATCAGAACTATCCGTAAACACGATAGCATCAAAGATGCCGAGCGAAAAATGTCCGTCCATAAAGCAATCTGTGGTAGATTGCCCCGCCATGACCTGAACAGCCTACAATGATACTTCCGCATAGCCACAGACATCGCAATGGGTGCGGTCGCCGGAGAACCCGGTGGGGGTGAGAGTCCCATGACAGCCAATAACCAAGGCTGGTTTAAGCTGACTGCCCAAAGGACGAAATCGTCCTTATGCCGCAGGCAATCTGCCTGTGGTGTTCTGCTTCGGGGAGTAGTGTCGAATAGAAGCAGCAGAAAACGAAGAACAAGAGTTTTGTTATACCAGAAACTATGGGGACAGCCGACCTGTGGGTATACCCGGTCAAATTTGGCGGCTGTCCTTATCCTTGTGGTATAACAACCAATTTCACGCAAAGGAGGAATGCGAAATGCGTATTTACAAAGGCGATATATTCTACGCCGATTTAACCCCTGTGGTTGGCTGTGAGCAGGGCGGCATCCGACCGGTACTGATTATCCAAAATGATATTGGAAACCGCTACAGTCCCACCGTTATCGTGGCCGCTATCACCAGCCGCACCGAAAAAAACCACCTGCCCACCCATATCCAACTGTGCAGCCAGCAGTATGGGCTGCGGCAGAATTCCCTTGTGCTTTTGGAGCAGGTGCGAACCATTGACCGTTCCCGCTTGCGTGAGTACATAGGCCATTTGAGCGAACCACAGATGCAGCAGGTCAATGAAGCCTTAGCCGTAAGCTTCGGTCTGGATGCCCTGCTGCCGGAACCGCAAATGAGCCTGAGCTTGTAAAAGGAGGTATTTTTTATGGACAAGAAATCCGCTTGGATTTACTGCCGCATCGATGCGCCGGAGGATGTACATGGCGCTTTGAAAGGACAATACGAAAGATTAGAAACCTATGCCGCACAGATGGGCTTTACCGTTGTCGGCTCTTCGCAGGATTTAGGCAGTGGTCTAAACTTTGACCGCTCCGGCCTGCAGGCTGTTCTGGAATCAGCAAAAGCCGGGAGCTTTCAGATTCTGTTGGTGGATTCGGTGAGCCGAATCGGGCGGGATATGAAAAAGACAATAGCATTTATTCAAACAATTAGCGGCTGCGGTATCAGCATTTACTCCCCGATGGAGGGAGAAATCAAGCTGTCTGATTTTATGAGGCCGCCGTTTCAATTGCGATAGGAGGAAATGCTATGACGAAAACAGAACCAGTAAACGAAGTCCGTTATTTAATGGCGCACAACTTCCTCACCTATCTTCTGGAGCAGGGCAAAATTACTCAGGAAGAATTTCAGATTGCAGACCAATTCGTGGTCGAAAAGTACAAGCCGAGGCTCCGGATTATTTAGTGGATTATGTGATAGCTTTCCCTGCATCTCTGTGGTAGTGTATGTGCTAATACCCAAGGGGTATTGAACTTACACGAAAGGAGCTGTCACACATGAAAATACGAAAACCAAAGGAGGTGCCGCCATGCCACAGGTACAGGTTATCGAACCGGTAAATTCCATTTACCGATATTCACCGCCCAAGCTGCGTGTCTGCGCCTACGCCAGAGTCAGCAGTGACTCCGCCGATCAGCTAAATTCCTTTTCCGTGCAGATGGAGCATTACACTTCCCTGATTGCCGAAAATGACGAATGGGAGCTGGTGGACATCTATGCCGATGAGGGCATTACCGGAACCCGGTCGGACAAGCGGGAGGAATTCCAGCGGATGCTTTCCGACTGCAGAAAGGGCAAAATCGACCGCATCCTTGTGAAATCCGTTTCCCGGTTTGCGAGGAACATTCATGACTGCCTCTCCACCGTCCGAGAGCTGAAAGCCCTCGGTGTAGAGGTGGAATTTGAGGAAGATGGTATCAAGACAGCGGATATGCACGATGAGATGATGATTGGAGCCTTCAGCTCCATCGCCCAAGAGGAATCCACCTCCATCTCTAACAATATGCGCTGGAGCTACGCTCGTAGGATGCAAAACGGAAATTTCACTTGTTGCTGCCCACCCTACGGATACGATCTTATAAACAACATACTGATTCCAAATCCCAAGGAAGCACCGATGGTGCGAAGAATATTCGGAAGCTACCTATCCGGCAAGAGCATGGAGCAGATAGCCAGTGAGCTGAACGCAGATGGCATCCCCTGCAAAAATGGAGAGGTAAAATGGCTGTATACCGCTGTCAGCTATATTCTCAAAAGCGAGCGTTACATCGGTGATGCCCTGCTGCAGAAATCCTACACCACCGACACCATGCCCTTTCAAACCAAGCGCAACAAGGGCGAGCGTGACCGCTATTACATCACCGGTTCCCATGAACCGATTATCAGCCGGTCGGAGTTTGAGCAGGCACAGCGGCTGATGAAAGCCCGTAACTCCCTTTATCCAAACAAGGGGCGTGGCAGGCAATACACTTTCTCACAGAAAATTCGATGTGGCAAATGCGGTACGAATTTCTCCCGCAGGGTGACCAATGGAAAAACCTATTGGGTATGCCACAGGCACTTCCGCAGCAAGGAGCTTTGCGAAATCCGTCAAATCCGGGAAGATGCCATCATGCAGGCGTTCATCCGAATGTACAACAAGTTAAAACAGAACAGCCGCTATATTCTCTCCTCCGCTTTAAACGAGCTGATGGATCTCAAATCCAAAATTACCATGAGCGATGCAAAAGTTGGAAGCATCAATAAGGAAATAGCGGAACTCACCAAGCAGAGTCTGGTACTGAATCGTCTCAGGACGAAAGGTTACATGGACTCTGCTGTTTTTATGCAGAAAAACAATGAAATCAACCAGCAGCTCGATTTGCTCAAGCGAAACCGCCGCAGACTGCTGGAAAGCGATGCGGACGATGAGATGATTTCCGACTGCAAGCTATTGATTGAGCTGATGGAACAGGGATCGCCGTACCTGACTGCTTTTGATGAAGCCCTATTTCACAGCATTGTCAATCAGATCGTTGTCACCGAGCAGGATAAACTCAAATTCTGCCTGATCGGTGGTCTTGCCTTTACCGAGCAGCTGCCCAAGGAGGTGTTCGGACGATGAATAAAAACCGATACCTTCCTTTCGGCTATCACATTCAAAACGGTACGCTGTGCATTCATGAAGCGGAAGCCACTGTGGTACGGCAAGTTTTTGAGGATTACCAAGCCGGGAAATCCTATCGCCGGATTGCCGAAAGCCTCACAGCCAAAGGCATCCCCTATATGGAGAATCGCACCGACTGGAATAAGCACAGGGTCAAGCGTATGCTGGAGAATTCACGTTACTGCGGCAGTGATGATTTCCCGCAGATTATCCCTGCCGACACGTTCGGGGCTGTAGCCGCCCTAATCGGGCAGAAAAGCCAAGGGGAGCCTTTATCCAAGGAACTGGACAGCATCCGCAGTAAGGCGATTTGTGGGGTTTGTGGAGCCAAGTACACAAGGGATGGCAGAAGCAAGAAGTATGAAGCGTGGTGCTGCTCCGCTGAGGGGCGCATCACACCCAAGCGCATCACTGACCAAGCCCTGCTGGAGAGCGTAACCGCAATCTTGAATATCATCATCAGTGAGCCGAGCCTGCTGGAGCTTCCTTTACCGCATAGGGAGAACTATTCCCTCGATGTTGCCCGGACAGAAAACCAAATCAACCGGGAGCTTGAAAAAAGCGAGGTGGACAGCGACTACATCAAGTTGCTGATATTCGGCTGTGCCGCCGCAAAATATGAGGCCTGCCCTGACAGGGAGCCGGAATACTTAACCCGCCGGTTGCTGGCGATATTTGAGCAACAGCCGCCGCTGGATGCTTTTTCGGTACGGATGTTTGAGGACACCGTCAAACAGGTGGTCATTGATTCGGACGGCAGCCTGGGGCTGCGAATGATCAACGGAAAGCTGATTCAAAATCAAGCAGGAAAGGAGTAACCGCCATGCAAGCACAAACCATAACACCCGTACAGAAAAGGGTTGATGTAATCCCCGCCAATATTCTTTTAACCAAACCAAACGCCAGAAAGAGAAAGCTGCGTGTGGCGGCCTACTGTCGGGTCAGCACCGAACAGGAAGAACAGCAATCCAGCTACGCTGCGCAGATTGCTTATTATACAGAGAAAATCAGCAAAAACAAGGATTGGGAGCTTGCCGGTATCTTTGCCGATGAGGGCATCACCGGAACCAGTGCCAAGAAGCGCACTGAGTTTCTCAAGCTCATGGCACTGTGCGAAAAGGGCAAAATCGACATGGTGCTGACCAAGTCCGTCTCCCGTTTTTCAAGAAACACGCTGGATGCCATTGGGTATATCCGGAAGCTCAAGGCAAAGGGCATCCCCATCATCTTTGAAAAAGAGGGCATCAACACGATGGAGATGGCCAGCGAAATGGCACTGTGCTTCCTCAGCGGCTTTGCGCAGGCAGAAAGCGAATCCATCAGCCGCAACGTCACATGGGGCAAACGCCAGAGCTTTAAAAGCGGAAAGGTGCCATTTCAATATTCCCGCATTTTAGGTTACGAAAAAGGCGAGGACGGTCAGCCAAAGATTGTGCCGGAGGAAGCGGAAATCGTCAAACGGATTTTCCGAAGCTATTACTCAGGTGCAAGCATCGGAAAGATAAAGAAATCTCTGGAGGCTGATAAAATCCTCACGCCCACCAGCAAGGAGGAATGGTCGCCGGGAGTGATCCAGTATATGCTTCGAAACGAGCGCTACATCGGGGATGCCCTACTGCAGAAAACCTATGTGGTGGACTGCCTAACCAAGGAAACCCGTAAAAACAATGGTGAAATCCCGCAGTATTATGTAACCGGAAATCATGAACCGATTATTTCAAGGGATTTATTCAACCTTGTGCAGGAGGAAATCGCACGGAGAGCCGGTAAGCGAAAGGTGGCCAGAAAAGCTGTGAAAACCGAGAAAGGAAAATACAGCAGCAAATACGCCCTGACCGAGCTTCTCTGCTGCGTTGAATGCGGCACTCAGTACCGCAGGGTTACTTGGGCGAGAAATGGTAAGAAAAAGGTGGTCTGGCGTTGCATCAACCGCTTGGAATACGGCACGAAATACTGCAAGGAATCGCCTACCATAGAGGAAAGTCGCCTACACCAAGCCATTATCACCGCCCTGAACCGGCTGGATGAGGATAAAGCCGATGTTATCGAAACCCTCAAGGCAGGCCTGCAGCTGGCCATTGGTTCACAGGATGATGACAGCTTCAATGAAGCGGCTGTCCAAAACCGCATCGCCGAGCTGCAAAGCGTGATGATGGATTTAGTGGGACTCAGCTCCAAATCCAGTGCCGGTGCGGATTATTTCGATGCCAAGTTTGAAGAAATCGCTGCGGAGATAAAAGGGTTGCAGGGGCAGCTTGGAGAACACCAAGAACAAACCATGCTCGCTCAAAATACACAGGCACGAATCCACGAGCTGCTTTACATGATGGAAACCACCGATCTCAGCCTGAAAGAATATCGGGAGGATGTGGTTAAGGCTGTGATTGATAAGGTAGAGGTACTATCGGCAGATCGTATCTGGATTACCTTTAAGGGGAATACGGAAATGGGGCAGGAACTGCCGGGTGAATAAAAATGGCAGGAGAAGCCGCCACAAAGCTGGCGGCATTTCTCTTTTGGACAGAATTTCTGCTATATTTCAATCCGTTTCACCATAATACTGTGAATATTTCCATAATTTATACGGATTTAATTGCTTTGTTCGCTGTGACGATATATAATATATACAATATTTAATTGGCAAAGGATAGTTTTAATGGACTATATGACAGCGAAAGAAGCAGCGGAAAAATGGGCAATCACTCCACGCCGGGTACAGGTGCTTTGCGCACAGAGAAAAATACCGGGCGCTATTCGGTTTGGGGTTACTTGGGCGATACCCAACGATGCGGTGAAGCCCAAAGATGGTCGATATAATAAAAACAAGACAGAATAGAACAGCTTGATGTTACTAATAAATTGAGCGGTTAGAATATTTTTGTGGAGGGAGTGACATCATGGGTAGCCATCAAGCATCAGAACAAATGATAGGTTATCTTTATCAGGCTAGGTATGCATTGTACCTTTTATTGAATAATGATGATGAGCAATCAGAAATTAGCATTGAAAAATTTGACGATGTAAGCTTTGGAAACGATGATACTCCTGAAATCATGATTCAACTCAAGCATCATGTAAAGGCTTATGGTGATTTAAATAACGCAAGTACAGATATATGGAGAACACTAAAAGTCTGGATAGATGCTATTAAAAAGCAACCAGATTTACTGTCTAAAACAAAATTCATGATAATAACTACTGCTTCAGCACCAGGGGACACAGCAGCATATTATTTAAAAACTGAATCTGAAAAAAGAAATTCTATTTTGGCTTATAATATATTAAAGAAAGTTGCGGAAGAATCTCAGAACAAAAGCCACCAAAGTTATTATAAAGCATTTACCAGCATTCCAGAAACGCAAATTCAGCAATTATTAGATTGTATTTATATACTTGATAAGAGTAGCAATATAGTCGATGTTGAATCTGATATAAAAAAAGCTATTAGATATTGTAGCCTTCCTCAATATATTGATAAAATATGTGAACGTTTGGAAGGCTGGTGGTATAAGAAAACAATAGAAGCTTTATGCTCAGAAACACCGATATTCATATCTCAGAGTCAAGTGCGTTCACACATTGTATCGGTTGGATTGGAATATGCACCCGATAATTTACCTATTGATGTGGACGAATATGAAAACCTCAAATTAGAAGAGTTGTCTCCAAATGATCAAATATTTTATGAACAATTAAAGCTAATTTGTTTAGGAAGTAATAGATTGAGAATGGCAATCAGAGATTATTATCGTGCTTTCCAACAGCGAGCAAACTGGGTCAGGGAGGAATTATTATACACAAATGAGCTGGACAAATATGAAAAAAGGCTCATTGATGAATGGGAACATTCATTTTATGCAATGCAAGATGACTTGTTAGATTATGGGAATCAAGTTACGGAAGACATTAAAGTATCAAATGCCAAAAAACTGTATAGAGAAATTGAGGAAAAAGATATACGTGTTAGAGATCGTTGCAGTGATGCATTTGTAATGAGAGGCAGTTATCATATCTTAGCGAATCAGCTTAGGGTAGGATGGCATATTGATTTTTATGAGCGTTTAGAGCAATTATTAAAGAACTGAGGTGATTTATTTGAGGAATTGGAATCTTAGAGCAAAGGAAGTAGCTTATTTACTTAATCCGGCGTTTTGTGGTAGGCTATTGCACAGTTGCATTAAAACATATAATGAGGTGACAAAAAGAGCTTTTCCATTTCCTCTTGTTTATCTGGTTCTTCCATTGATACTTCATAAAAAAACTAGAGAGTGCATATCAAGTCGTACACAATTGATCATATGGCAACAACGATATCCTGAATTATTAATAGGTTTTGCTGAGAGAACAAAAGATATGGTACAGATAACCAATGAGGCTATGGAGCTTTTGCTTCAAAGTGGTGTTGTACTGTTAACAAACGCTGCAGAGCTTGAAATATCTCAAACGATTCGACCGCTCAGTAAGACAAAATATGTTAATGACGAAATCAAAGATTGTCTTAATAAAAGCGAACATGTAGCTAAATGGTTTGCTGCAGCAGGAAAAGTTGAAACAGTATATGTTAGTTTGGGGGTAAGACCATGATGCAAATACGAGAATTAGTCCTATACGGATTAAATGGACAAGTAAGGCATTTGCCATTTCAATTAGGAAAGGTCAATATAATATCAGGAAAATCAAAATCCGGAAAATCCGCTGTGGGCGACATAATTGATTATTGCCTTGGCGGAAGTTCTTGTGATATTGCCGATGGCGTAATTAGAGAAAATGTGTCGTGGTATGGATTGCTATTGCAGTTTGATAGCGAAAGAGTATTTGTAGCTCGCCAAAATCCGCCCCCCGGTCAACAGTCTACCGGCTTCTGTTATATTGAGATTGGAGAAAAAATAGAAGTTCCCGAAAAATGTGATTTTGTTTCCAATACTAATGTTGCTGGATTGGAGGAGGCTTTAACTAAGAGATTAGACATTTCTGAGAACCTAAATATACCGCCAGACGGACAAAGCCGCGATCCCCTTGCTGCTAATATTAGACATGCATTATACTACTGCTTTCAAAATCAGGATGAGATAGCAGCAAAAACTTTTTTATTTCATAAGCAATCGGAAGATTTCATTACTCAGGCCATAAAAGACACTTTGCCATATTTTTTGGGTATAGTGAATGAGGAATCGCTAGCTTTAGAAAATGAAAGAAGTATTCTAAAAAGAAAATTAGCAATTGAAAAACGCAGACTGGAAGAAATTAGAATGCTTCAAGGAGGAGGTTTACAAAGGGCCATTTCATTAATATCCGAAGCAAAGTATGTAGGCCTTTTATACGATAATATTGAAGCAGATTATGACAGTTACGAATCTGTGTATAAAGTTTTAAAAAGCGTGAATGAATGGACTCCTGTAAATGCTGAAACTGTTGGTATGGATCGTTTAAGCTTTTTACAATCAGAGCTTAAAAAATCTGAGGATGAATTGGAACAACTTAATCAGGATATTAGTAATGCAAAAACATTTGCAGGAGAAACGAGCGGCTACGCGAATGAAGTTGAGCATCAGAAAATTAGGCTGAGTTCAATTGGCTTATTTGAAAAGCTTGATTTTAGACCGGATCATTGCCCCTTATGTGCCAACAAACTAGAAATGCCTTTGCCCAATATTGACATGATAAGAACCGCTATTAAAAACCTAGATGACAATATACAAAACGTTACTCGAGAAAAACCCAAATTAAGAAAATATATTGACTCACTTGAATCAGAGAGGGAAAAAATACGACAAGACATTATCCAAGTAAAGTCTGAAATTGATGGCATTTATACTCAAAATCAGGATGCTATCGCATTAAAAGATTTAAATTCTAGACGTGCAAAAGTAGTTGGTAGAATTAGTCTATGGTTGGAAAGCGTAGAGCAACATGACGACTCTACAGGTAAAGAAAAAGCCATTAAAAAGATTGAGGACAGAATATGTGATATTGATGAAATATTAGATAAAGACTCACTAGAAGATCGTAAGCAATCTGTATTATCACGAATATCTGTAGATATGAGTGAATGGGCTAAAGAACTGAACTTGGAACATTCTGAAAACCCATATCGTCTAGATATGAACAAAGTTACAGTTATTGTGGATAAAGCTGATCGCCCTGTTCCTTTAAAACAGCTCGGCAGTGGGTCAAATTGGGTCGGGATACATTTAATAACCTACTTTGCGTTACATAAATATTTTATTACTCTGAACAGGCCGGTGCCTAATTTTATATTTTTGGATCAACCTTCACAGGTCTATTTTCCATCAGAATTGGATGAAAAAAATACAGATTGGAATATGGTTAGCACCTTGTATAACTTTATCACCAATAGGACATCAGAACTAAAGGGAAAGCTTCAAGTTATTATAGTAGATCATGCTAATTTAAAAGATGAGAATTTTCGTAATTCTGTTATTGAAGATTGGTGGAATGAAAATAACTTAGTACCGGAAGATTGGTATAAAAAATAAAACACACTTGGAAATGGGATATACAATGTCAACATTATCTAACTGTTTTTTGTTTTCATGATATAATTATTTAAAAGTAGAGCCGAGGTGAAATAATGAAATGGTTACATCTATCTGATTTGCATTTTAATCCTGATGATGATGGTACAGATAGTAATTATTTAAGAGATAAACTAAAGGATTTTTTATATCAAAACCAAGTTGTTGTAGACTATTTGATCCTTTCAGGTGACTTTAGGGATGCAAGTTGCCAAGATGATACTGACGAAAACGCCCAAAAAGTTGCACAGTTTATTTTGGGAATCACAAAATTAGTTGGAATAACTAATACATGTAATATTTTGTGCGTACCGGGAAATCATGATTTGAATCGAGACTATAATAATAGACAAGAACTACTTATTACTGAAAAAAGCAAATATCAAACCGAAAAAGGTAGATTCGTTAATTTGCCTGAATTAGTTGATGCTTTTTCATTTTACAAGAAAGTACTGAACTTTATCTACGGTACTGATTTTGTCAATACAATGTTTGATAATTGTTATAAGATCAGTCCTCATAAAGCTGTGGTGACAAAGGATTGTAATATTTTACTGATTAACACAGAACTTTTAGCGGGACAAAGTGTTGAAGATGCCAGTGGAAACAAATGCATAAATGATGCCGGAACGCTAATGGCAGGCAGTAGTTATGTTCTGAATGAGCTTTTAACCGTCAAGCCTACTGAAAAAATAACAATTGCTGTTGGTCATCGAGGGCTTGACTTGCTGGAACCTACTGAAAAAAGAAAGCTTGTAAATATTTTTAATGACTATGGAGTCTGCTTATATTTATGTGGACATAGTCATACGTTATGGGTAGATGACACCTTGGGTGTCCCGCAAGTCACTGTAGGATGTATAAAACAAGAAAATGGAGTAAGAGCAGGTTTTTCGTTGGGGGAGTTTTGTGTAGAGAGTAATAATATTAATATCTCTGCGTATTCTTGGGAAAACAATAGTTGGAACAAATATCAACATTTCTACAAAGGCAATTCAGATCTGCATATAGATTTAAATGGAGTTGCAGAAGCTTACGGTGGTGGTTTTGACAATAAAATTAAAATTGTTTTGGATGGCAGAGTAAGAGAGTTCTATTGCAGAGTTCCAACAGAGGGTATGAAATTTTGGATTGAACATTCTCCTATGATATCGGTGGGTTCAGGAAGCTTAACTTGCGTATTGAAAAACAATCAATACACACATCTTATTAACTACAATCATACATTTATATTGTCAAATGCTGTATGGAAAGTCATAGGAATAGACTCAACTATTTCCGGTGTCACAAAACTCACCTGTAATAGAGAATTAAAAGGTCCATCCGATGATTTTAAAACAGGAATTGCAAACAAGGACTCAATTTCAAACTACCGGATAGAATTACTGTCACCAATCGAAAATATAGGAGTAGATCAAAAAATAGAATTACTACCGCTACTAATTAAAGATTACAAACATATTAAGGATGCAAAGCTTCTCTTGTCTGTATCCAATCAAAATATAATAGCTTCAGATAAGATGTCTATAATAGGAAAAAGCATTGGAAAGACAGATATTTTGATTTGGTGGGAAGATGACGATGAGATATTTTTGCGATTCTCTGTAAATGTATGCGATGAAAAACAAGAAAACGTAGGCTATAGACTATATAGAGAGGATTTAGCATTTAACAGTAAATCATACTTTGATTATTCTGTCAGAATAAAAAACAAAGTTCGCATTGGAGTTGAAAAATATATAAACGGTGAACAGGTTTCCGTAGACAAGCCCCTTGAATTTTGCCTTATAAGTAAAGAAGATAATTGTTCCATGCCAATACAACAACTGGAAAATTCCGTAATTGAGGTCGATACATCAGCAATGAGTTACGGAAAACTATATTCTTTGACTATTAAGGGTGAAACACAAATGCAAGCAGAGATTTGTGGAAAAGGTCTTTTTTAACCCCTGAATCTTTCAAAGAAGATTCTGCATCTATTTTGTACTAATTACACATATTATGCTTAAAGGGCATAGCTAAATTTTAGGTTTTATGCGACATGTAAATA
>CALLZZ010000551.1 GCA_937858235.1 uncultured Clostridia bacterium | reverse complement strand
ATTCTCATAACTCGAGTTTAGATTGGACATCTGCAGAAATTTGGCTATATATTTTTGCACATGGTCTGCCAATTAACGAGGCCTATAAAAAAGGAAATTCTCGCGTCGGATGCCTTTTCTGTCCAATGGGCGGCGGTAAATCGGACAGCTTCCGTAATCTTTGCTATCCTGAGGGAATAGCAAAATATTCGAATTTGATAAGAGAAACCATAGATGACAGAAATATCAACTCGTATATAACCAATGGCGGTTGGATTGAACGAAAAAACGGTAGAGATTTAATAGGCAATAAAGAAAAATATAGTGAAGAAGTTAAGGATGGTTACCTGAATATAACAGTAAACAATCCAAATACGGATTGGCACGAGTGGATTAAAACTCTCGGCGAACTTAGTTTCAAATATGAAGTTGATAATACAACTAGCGGTTATATTGTAAAAATACCTGGATCTATGGATAAGACAGCAGAAGGAAAGCTTTTTAAGCAAGTATTTCACAAAGCGGCTTATTGTGTGGGATGCAGAGTTTGCGAGGCGAATTGTAGAAATGGATGTATATCCTTTAAAGAAGGCTTACATATAGACAATTGCCAGCACTGTAAGCAGTGCCATAACATTGATGACGGATGTCTGATGTTTCATTCGGTGCAACTGCCAAAAAACGGAGGAAGAGTAATGCGGAGTATTAATACATTTGCAGATCATGCACCCAAGATTGATTGGGTTAAGAATTTCTATGCTGATGGTAACGGCTTCCTTGAAGATAATACGCTAGGGCCGATGCAGATTCAAATGTTTAAGCGATTCCTCTCTGACTCCAAACTCATTAAAGCAAATAAGACTACCCAATTTTATGAACTCACCTCCCAACTTGGCTGGGAGACTGAATCCACATGGGGATTGTTGCTTGTACAATTGGCATATGGAAATCCACAGATTAAATGGTACATAGACAATATGCCAATCAGCGAGTATTTTCCGAGAGCTTACCTTGAAGACAAAATAATGGCAGAGGGTGTTAGTGCCAAAGATGCAGCTTCTATCACAAAATCATTTAAACGCCTTGTGGAAATTCCCCTCGGCACGGTCCTTAATTTCGGAGAGGTTACTATGAAAGGAAGGCAAATTGAAGCACTCTGCAGGTGCAAGTCAAACTTGTCGGATTCACGAGTTCTTCTCTATTCCCTCTACCGTTACGCTGAAGCCTGTGAAGGGTACTATCAATTTACTCTTCACACCCTAATGGATGCCACAATTGAGTCTGCTGGAATCAGCCCTGTAAAACTATTTGGCTTCTCTGAAGATGAGATGGAAGCAATGCTTCGTGGCCTTGCAGCGAAATATCACGACTATATTGACGTAACCTTCACTCACGATCTCGATAAAATAACGCTGAGAGATTATCATACGTCCACAGACGTATTGAAGTTGTTTTAAGGGGGGATCGATATGAAATACAGTGAATATTTTGAAATAAACCAAAATTACTATCCTGAAATCAATCCAGATTCCATCAAAGACCCAGAAAATAAGTGGCAGTTCACCTATCCACATAAGACATTTATAGAACTGTTAGAAGCTGCAGAACGTATGTTGGCAAGAGAAACCGGCAAGGATAAGCATGGCATTTGGGTAGAGGGTTCCTATGGTACTGGTAAATCCAGAGTTGTATGGACTCTGGAGAACCTGCTGACCTGTCCTGCCGAAGAAGTACGTCAGTATTTTAACAACTTTGATGCTCTCCGCAAAAAGCCGGATTTACGGGACAAGCTGCTTGCCCATAAAGAAGGTAAGATTATCACTGCCTCCCGTTATGGCAGCGGCGAGATCGAATCAATCAAGCAGTTTATTATGGCAATCTACGACAGCGTCACCAAGGCGCTAAAGGCTGCCAAAATCGACTATAAAGGTCAACACACTCTTCGCGGCAGAATTGCCACTTGGATTGAAGACGAAACACATAAGCAGATTTTTGAACTACTTATTAAAAAGCCGGAGTACAGAGGCCTTGGCAGCTTTAACGGAAAATCTGCTGACGATATCATTGCACAGCTAAAAAACGTCAATACAAGTGTGGATACTTTGCTGGATGATATTCTCAGTCTTGCTGATAAAGAAGGCATCACCATGTTTGAAATTGACATGGATGATCTTAAGCAATGGCTGACAGATATCGTTGATGAAAACAATTTGGAAGCGATAGTATTTTTTTGGGATGAGTTTTCATCATTTTTCAAAAAGAACAAGACATCACTGGATATTTTTCAAAAGCTTGCGGAACTTTCAGAAAGCAAGCCGTTTTATATGGTTATCGTTACCCACATGAGCGGCTCGCTGGTTGGTCCTACCGAACAGGGCCCTTTTAAAATTGTGTACGACCGTTTTGTCCACAATACCATTGAAATGCCCGATGGTATTGCGTTTGATTTGATTCACGACGCAATGCGTATTAAGGAGGTGGCAAAAGACGAGTATGCAGAACTAACAGATGAACTGAACGGATACATGACATCTTCACGTAAAGCGGTCTGCGAATATGCGCAGATTGACGAAAATGTCATGAGGGGTATTTTCCCCATTCATCCGATGGCTGCTCTGTTGCTAAAACACATCTCCACGTCATTTGCTTCCAACCAGCGAAGCATGTTCAATTTCATAAAAAACAAGGACAGTGATAATCTCCAGGCGTTTCAGTGGTTTATTAATAATCACAGCCCTGGGGATTCACAGATCCTTACAATCGACTATCTGTGGAACTTCTTCTACGAAAAAGGTACAGACGAGAACAGTTCCGGTACCGGGCGCAGTAATCTGGATGTTGCTATCGCTACGATCCTTGATACCTATCCGAGAAACGAGTCAAAGCTTGGCAGCATAGATGAAAAACGTGTTCTCAAAACCGTTCTCATGATGCAGGCTATCAGTAAGAAACTGAATAACGGTGTAGAGCTTTTTCGTCCGACGGATAAGAATATCCAGCTTGCTTTTGAGGGCGATGACACCATGGAAAACAATCGTGCCATCAACATTATTCGCAATTTGCTGGTACCCAAGAAAATACTGTACATTGACTCCAATGGCAGCGTTGATGAGTATGCCGCCGCAGCTGTCGCCGGAGATCAGGTGCAAATTGACGCTATTAAAGAGCGCCTTAGGAAGGAAACTAAAACTGCAACCCTTCTTGCTGCCGGCGAGATTGATACAGCTTTCAATTTTCCTGCATCCATAAAAGCACGGTATGTTTTCATCAATGTTACGGTGGACAACTTCACAGTTACAATTAATAGAATCTCCAACGAACATAAGACATATCAGTTCCGTTCAGTTATTTGTTATGCTCGAAACGAAGACGAGCAAAAGAAGATGCATACGCTGATTGAAGAAGCAGTTAAAAAAGAACTCTATCAGGATATTGTCTTTATCGATGCATCGTCCAATATTATGGGTGTTGACCGGTTCGACAGATATATTGATGTTGCAGCGCAGGAAGAATACTGGCGTTCGAAAGACAGTAAGCTTGCGGATGACAAGTTAAAAAACAAGAAAGCTCTTCTGGGTGAATGGAAAACATACATCAGCAGTGGAAGCTTTATTGTTTATAAAACTGTGAATTATAAGACTCCCTGCGGTAGTATGCAGTTGCTTAATGATGCACTTGCAACTCTGGTTCTTAAAGTGTATCCGTTGTCTTTTGATAATGCAAATGTTTCCGAAAGCTTCTTTATTCGCGATTATTATAGTGATGGCGCAAAAAAGGGTATTGCTTCTGCATTCGGCGGTATTTATCAAGAGAAATCCATCCGTGCCATGTTGGGTGATGTATTTGGCATTTCTAATTATTGGGATGTGAACAGCACACACAGCATATCCAAACTAAAGAAGAAAGTCGATGAACTGATTGCCGAAAAGTTTGATAATGATGTCCGTATTTCAATAGGAGATATCTTCGATTTTCTGATGGGACAGGGCTTTATGCCTTGCAATCTTTATGCGTATCTTACCGGTTTTCTACTTAAGGAATATTCAGTTGAACCGTATCGCTACGGTATAGGCACAGCAGGTGATGACGGTGGAAAAATGACGCCAGAAAAGCTGGGCGACTTTATAGGCGAGTATATCAAGAACATGGTTAGCCCCATTAAAAACTATAGGGAAAAGTTTATTGAGATTATGACGCAAGACCAGAAAGCCTTCGTCGATTTCGCACATAATGCTTTTGACGTAGCTGATAATCTTTCGGTGGAGCAAACAGCATCCCGCGTTCGTGTAAAATTGAAGGATATCGGTTACCCCGTATGGTGCTTCAAATATATTGATACAAACAGTTTGGACGCCTTCATCGACAAACTTGCAGGCATTTCAAATGCGAAATCGGGCGAAAATGTCCCTGTGTTAGCTGGCCAACTTGGAAAGATGCTCGTTCAGGTACCTACTGCTTCGAATAATCTGGCGGAACTCATCACAGAAGAGAATGGTCCCAAAGCAATGATGGAATTTCTTCAGGGCTTTGAGAATGGAGAACTGTTGTCCGTAGCGGCGGCTATCGGCATTCCAGATGTTATGAGTGATGTGAAACGTCAGATAGGTTCCGGAGAAGCTACGTGGCTTTGGGATAAAGATACGGGTGTGGATCGACTACAAGATTATTCTGAAGAGTAATGGGCTTCCTTCTGTTTCCAATAGTACATCCTTTTTCTCTTGTATGCAGTCATGGAAAGAATATACGAGTTTCATAAAGACCCCGTATTCTGTTTGCAAATTCAAAATTCCGGAGCTTTCTTTCTTTTTTGAGTGTCTAAAAGATATTGCAGATGAATGTGACCTGGCTCATGATAGGCATGAGAAATTTCTATATGAGCTAGAAACAAAGACAGCTGTTATCTCCGCACTAAAAGAGCGTAAGATGGATGTGTTTCGCGAGGAGTACTCCCTTTATATTACTGGTTTCAGCGAAAAGGAAGTTGCTAAACTTTATAGCAAACTGCCTAGTTCTTCATTTACAGATGATAAGGCTACGTTTGAGAAAAATATCAGTGCAGAGTCGGATGCAATTAAAAGCGAGCAGGAGCGTTTTAAGCTTGCTGCCATGTGGGAAGAATTGACTGGGACTACTACTCCGTTTGATTGGTGCGACAAGAATCGCACTCCGATTCGCATCATGGTGCCTTCTGCCGAACAACAGAGCGCAATTAAGCTGTTCAATGCGGTCAATTATGCTAATGCTGACAAGAAGGATGTTACCTTTGCCCTTGATTATCTTTCTGAAAAACCTGCTTATCTTGCGCATCTCAATGACAGAGCTGCGATTGAGACAGCGTTTATTCGTAATATAGTCGGCAGATATGCTGCTGTGCTTACGGATAATGACGAAGTGCGGAAGCATCTGGAAAAGTATGTGCCGGAATCATATTACCAGTGGTATGGCAGTCCAACGGTAAGCTCAGAGATCAAAAAACTTGCGAGGTCAAAATATTTAAATGGCGGCAACAGCTCAGTCATGAAGAAAATTGACGATATGAGTGCTGATGAGGCAAAGCAACTGCTGAAATCTCTGGTAACAGATGATGTGGAGGTCGGCATTTCAATTATATCCAAGGAAGGAGAATAGACTTTGAGTGCGATATCAGCTAACGAAGCAATCAAAAAAATAAACGCATACTTGAGCAGTGAATCTGCCTATCCCTTCTTCGTAATAGTTGATGGTAGCGCAGACTACACTGTTGTTTTAAATCACTTTGCGTCTCTTGGTCACATTCGGGTAAGTGATTATTGTAATGATAATTCATTTGCGGATTATGATAAACTTTACGATGCAATCGGCAGTAATTCTCATAAGAGTGTTCTTCTCGGATTGGGCGATATTATTACTTTAAGCGGGTATACAAAAGCGTTAGGAAAGATTAGCAATTTGATATTATGCGGAAAACTTGTAGTTTTGTGCAGAGGTATTCATGCGCAGATTCTTAAGATGAATGAGACTGACAAAAAATTTAATTCTCGTAGATATTGTGAAATTCAATCCACACTTGATTATACCGTTATACGCATAAAACCCGAGGTGTCATTTCCTTCTGAGATAAATTTTAAGAAACTATTGCGTTCTTTGGAGGATGGAAAAGGGGGTATAATCTATGCTAAAACGAATTTACCAATTAGCGCAAGTCATAGTATTACTTCGCCCTATGAAGCGATAAAAGAAACTCAACTGTCATTTCCAGTGCGAGAGTCAGCTCTTCCATCAGAGCTTTGGGCGCAATTTAATGAAGATGATAGCCTTGATGGTTATGAATTACTTGATTGGCGCACATATTTACGGCTTTCCATTAAGCCGGTTACAAATGCATACTTGAAAAAGGTTATGGGAGCTTCGCCGACCTATGATGAGTATAAGAAGCAGATCTTTAACGTAATTCTTGATATTCCGAGAAAAAATAAAGATTTCAATTCTCTTTATATGAAGAGAAAAGTATTGCTAAAGGATATGACTGACAATGATGTTGCAAATTATGTTGCAATGTCACTGCAAAAAGATGCTGATCGTATATTCTATCTTACAGACAATACATCAGTTGAGCGTTTTGCAATTATTGAGGAATTGTCAAAACTTGGTACAATTCCAGCAGAGCTTCCGGTTATATACCCTGCGCTAAGTAAGTATCTTGTGGACTATACGTTTTCATGTAACAATTCGCATTTATTTACACAATATTTTTCTCAATATAAGCGACAGAAGCTTTCAAATGTCATTTCCGAAAGTTTTCTCGACAAAGTTATCAACTTGGCCACGGATGGGAATCGTGTTTATACCGGACTTGATACAAGAGGTTCGATTGTAGAAAAGCTGAACGATGGAAAAAATGAATTATACTGGATTGATGCACTAGGCGTCGAGTACTTAGGATATATTCAAACGATGGCTAAAGAACTTGGGCTGTTGTTAACTATCCAAATTGGGCGGGCTGTTTTGCCAACTCTTACATGTCTA
>CALLZZ010000550.1 GCA_937858235.1 uncultured Clostridia bacterium | reverse complement strand
GCGCCCATTTGAAAGGCTTTCAGATGGGCGCTGATTAAGAAAGAAACAAAAGTAGCAAGCAATGCATCGTGGTACCCACGATGCCCATTTCCCAATTTTTCGCTTGCGCGAAAACCGGAAAATTGCTTGTTGGTGGCAGGCCCCCAGACTGTGTCAAAACACAGCCCGCGGCATTCCCCCAAACCCCGCTTTGTTTTCTTTGCAGACAACAAAAAAGCAGGCATATTGCCTGCGCTACGCCCCAAGGGCTTGTATCAGTTCCTTTGTCCCAAGAATATGGATCGCTCTTTTCAGATTGTATGCCAGGAAGGCAAGTGAAATTTCGCCTTCTGCCTTTTGCTTTCCCCGCAACAAAAGGTAGGAGACGCCAAGATTTCGTTTTACAGAGCCAAACGGATGCTCTACAATACATTTTCGCAGACGAACGATCTTCTTGTCCTGCTTTACGTGAACTTTTCTCAACGGCAACGGGCAATCATCATATTGCCGACTGAATTCCGATGGCTTAATCAATCGTTCCGCCGCGTAATACCGGGAAGACGTGCATTTGTGTAAACAGGTTTTGCAAGCTGCTGTATTCATGTATCTTGCAACATGCTTTGATCTGCAATAAGCGGATGGGTGCAGAATCTTTCCCATTGGACAAATAAAAACATTGTGTTCCGGGAAAAACACGGAGCGCGCAATTTCCGGATTGTAGTCGTCAATTGTTTCAGCTTGTTTTTCTTCGGTTGGAAAGCAAAATTCATACGCGCCGCCAGCAACTACCGGGGTATGTCCGGCTTTTAAAACTTGCGCCACATCGCTGACGCTGTCATATCCGTTATCTGCCACAATTGTCATTGGCCCGGCTTCCAATATCTCTGCGGCTTTTCGGGCCATTGGCGCCATCATATTTTTGTCTTGAACTTGATTGCTTACATCAAACTCCACGATCATTTTATTTTTGCTGTCCACAGCAGTTTGCACATTAAAACAAACATCCAAACCATTCTTTGTTTTCATCAATCGGCTGTCCGGATCGGTCAACGAAATCTGTGTTTCTTCGCCTTTTTTCAAATCCTCGCTAAAAGACTGTAGCCGTTTTTTTCGTTCCGCAAGTTGTCGAATAATCTCTTGAACCTTAACGGCATGAGGGCTTTCCGTATCGTTACTTTCTGCTTTATCCTGTTCGTCCAGTTCCGTCATGTATTGCTCTATTTTTTTATCAATCCTATGAATACGATCCGTGATTTTTCCCTTTGTGAAATTCCGGTCTTTCGTGTTCCATGCCTTGAATTTGCTTCCGTCAACCGCAATCAATTCTTTACCATACAGACCAAGGCCAGAACATAATCTGACGAAATCACGGAACACATTTTTGAGCGCCTTTGGATTCTGCTGCCGAAAACGGGCAATCGTTTTATGATCCGGTGTTAGTTTTCTCAGTAACCAGATCACTTCCAGATTACGGTGTGACTCTCTTTCCAGATTTCGAGAAGAACGAACCCGATTCATATAGCCATATATGTACAACTTCAGTAAATCTTTCGGAGCGTACATAGGACGGCCAGTTTCATTTGGTACACTTTTTTCAAAGCCGAGTTGGGACATATTCAGACTTTCTACGTAAGCATCAATTACTCTGGCGGTGTTTTCCTCATCGATATAATCATCCAAACAATCCGGTAACAATGAGTTTTGTTCACGATCCTCGCCAATGATAAATTCCATTTAAAACACCGCCCAATAATGTACTTTTTATAATTACATTATACTACTTTGCTTGATTGGCGGCTGACTTTTGACACAGTCTGCCCCCAATCCCCTTTGAGCGCACAAATAAATTGTGCGGCTGCGCGTCCTGCGGACGCTTCCGGGAGCATGGACGGCTCAACGCTCTTGTAGTATCGATAAAACATCAAGGGAAAGAGCGGCATAATTGCAGAAGCGGACGGTTTTACCGTCCGCTTCTGCATGGGGTCAAGTATATCACCAGCAAATGAAAATATGTGCAGGACCAAATAGTCGTCAAGTAATTCGTCTTTAACGTCAGAACAGATTTTCATTTGGAGAGCAGGTATCAATCGTGATCATGACTGCTCATTTTAATAATGAAAAAATGGTACTAATATAACTATTATCATCCATGAACAGCACATTTTCTCTGTTCCAATCGCTTACAGGAATATAGTTTTCAACCAAAGAACTATGCGGCGTAGGAGAAAGAATAAACGAATTCAGCATCACGTTAGGGTCGCTTAAGGTATTTTGGATTGTATCCTTGATGCGTGTATGAAGTGTAACCTTTTCTGATTTGATTGATTCTCTTCCCATACCGTGCGGGTCGATAAAAGTAATGTACTGTTTGCCATCAGCGATTAACCACATGATGAAATCGGGATAGAAGCCGCTGTTTTCAAAAAATCCAATGCCTTTCTTGCTCTTGTTCCGGATGATATATAGCTCTTTTCCTTCAAACCGATCTTTGTTCTGACCTGCATAATCACGAAGGTCAATAATAAATTTACTTTCACTTTCATTCAACGGTACAGGGGAGATATTGATCTCAATATTATTCTTTGCCAGATAAAGCAAAGGGCTGTATAGGTGAGACGGAAAGCTAATCACACTTATATCGCCATGCGGCTTTACAAAATCGATAAGCTGACGATTAGACTTAGCAGTCTTCATCTCGTCAATTATGTGCTGTAACCAGATGACCATTTCGTCCTCTTCATCCGCATTGCTGATGCTGATTGTATATTCGTCATTTTCTTCATTAAGGAAGTTTTCATTCTTATCATCCATTGACACCAGATGCAGCAACGGAGTTTCCCACCGGCTCTTTTCTGCATAATAATATTTGTCAAAGTATTTAATGAGCAAGGCCACAGCAATTTTTTCAAAGCGTTTATAATCCTTAAAACTGTGAACATCAAGCTCTTCTTCTGGGATCAGAAGAGTATACCATGACGGATTATTTAGAAGATCAATAATGTCCATCTTGCTGATATTGACGTTATAACGGGCTTTTGCATTCTTGTACTCCTGCATTTGCAGATAGATACTGTTATAGTCCAGATATGCAAGGTTCTCCGGACGCAGCTTGGTCTCATTCTTAGTTACCTCGCTGACGGTACGTTTTTGGGAAGTTTGGAACTGCACCTTTGCATAGCAGTCCAAGACGATGTGGATACTGTCCGCAAAACGTAGAAATGGCTTTGCAGCATCTTTCTTGAAATCAAGGTCATCCTTAACACGCAACGAGTATAAGCCGCTCTTTTTATAGCGGCGATTCCGGATAACAGGAAGTTTGAGAATAATCGGCTGTTCTTTATTAGATGGAACACCTTCCGCATCAAGGAATTCCTTAAACTGCTTCATGTAGTCGGCACGCACGCCAAATATGTTCAGCGTCTCCAAAATACCCATGTGCTTCGGTATCTTTACATCTGGATGATCCTTTAAATAGAAGCTGCTGCGCTTCAGGGACATTCCATAACCTTTTAAGCGAACACCACGTCCAAACAGCTGAATAATTTCGCTGCCTTCACTACGGCCTACATTCATAAGACCCATTGTAGAAACGCGCCAGCAGTTCCAACCTTCTGTGAATTTCTTGGAACCGAGAAGCAGATTGATTGTCGAACCTGGCTTGGTAATTCCCTGGAAGAGCGATTCACTGAAATCGATGGCATCCGTATAAAAGCCGTTATCCGTACAGAGTGAAAGCAATGCTGAGTCGTCACCGACATTGATAACGCCGAATGGGTCATTGTCACCAAGGCGCAAACGTATTTCACCGCTGACGCCCTTCAGGTTTTCAATATGAAGCGTTGCCCCAACAGTATTACAGTTAAACACGGTTTTCAGAACGTCGGCATACAAAGCTGCCGGTGCCAAACCTTCCTGCACAAGATAAGGGAAGGTATTCCTGAAAACATCCCGGTTTTGTCCATCTAAGAGGCCGGTATTACCGGAAAGAATGTGCTCAATATTAGCAACGGAATTCTTTTGATCGGTCACAAAGTTTCTGATAAACAGAAGGATATCGACAATATCTGATACCTTCCTTTTATTTTCCGTACGCACAGCATTTACGCTGGCACCAACAAAAACAAGCAGCGGATTTTCAATATTGAACGGCGCAAATTCCTTTGGTTTAGCCAGATATAGCTTTTTCTGCTGATAATAGGTCAAAAGGCAGGCCGTCAGGTATTCCAGCTGCTTATAATCATCACTGTCATCTTGAAGATTGAGAATATTGTAGTCTTTACCGTAACCGTCACTGTAGAAAAACTTATAAGAGTAATCGAAGATAATACACTTGGCATACTCCTGCAACAGATCATTTTTACCGGAAGCCTTTACTGCCTGCCCAAATGTAGCAGAATACTCGAAAGAAAAGCCCTCTTCGCAAAGCATATTCCGGTACAGATACCATTTGTCGCCGGAAGCGCCGCGATGACCTTCATCAACAAACACTATGTTCTTTTTTCCAAAACGGCTGACCGCTACGGTTTTATCGCCGTCCTTATCGCCAAGCTTTGTATTTTCGAGTATGCTTATTTCATTTTTGGCTGCAAACGCACGTCTTGCATTCTTATCGTAGATAGCCGCCGGAATACCGTCCGTTTTGAAATCTTCGATGTGCTGGAAGGACAAGCCTTCCTTTGGAGTCAGTAAAATGAATGTTGCATCATCTGATATTTTACCTTCACAATAGTGAAGGTACTGGTAATAATTGATGTGCATCAAAAGCGTCTTGCCTGAACCGGTGGCACTCCAGAATGCTATTTTGTTAAGATCATTTTCCTTATAGGCATCAATTGAATCGTTTGGATACTGCTCGTTAAAATTCGCGACAAAAGTATTCAATCCGCTGAGCAATGCCCGGCGATCGTTGAAATATTCGTCCAGATAATATTCTGTAAAGAGCAGGGCAAGGTACTGAAAATACTTCAGAGAAATCTTGTCTTCGCGTTTTTCGTTGATTTTGCTCAGGTATGACACAATATTAAGGTCATACTGTGCAAGCTTTTCATCAGAAACAGCGCAGTGACCGCTGATCTGAGCTACAAGTTGCTTGTAAAAGCCCGTTACGCCTTCTCCATCAATCTGTTCCAAAGATGGATCTTTCAAATTTACCGAAAGTGCTTGAAAATCATCTGCTCCGAATTGGGAGAGCAGATAACGGTTCAAAACAAGCTTTTGATAGAATTGCAATTCAGGCGCGTTTTTCTGCTTCCCAGCTGTTCTGGCCATGCTACCGCCTCCTTATTCTACAGATTCGAACATTCTCTTTTTCATTTCTTCCTCAATCAGGATAACTTTCCAGTTTTCCTCGTCCGTGCGCACGTTTTGAAGATTATTGTCGCAGTTGACGTATATTTTACGGTACTCAAAATCTGTAGTGCTGATTTTCTTGCGCAGGAAAAATGCGTCCAGCACGGCGTTATCTTTCACAACGTCGCCGGTCATTTCGCGCCAGATTACCAAAGCGCGCTCGCCGGACGGCAGCGTACCTTCGACCATCTTGATTTTATAGGCTTTCCCGCTTTTTAATTTTGCAGTAACCGCACCATATTCGCCTGTGGTAAAATCGGCGTCGAAACTTGCCAGCGCATAGCTGCGCTCTACTTTCAGGCCGATCAGATAGTTGAAAGTCTCCACAAGGTCTACGGTGCGCTCCTTGCTTTCCAGATTGCGCGTGATATTCATCTTGTAGCTGAAAGGTTTGTCCAGCTTATCTACATTCAGCAAGCTCACGCTGCCATCGGATTCCGTATTCAGCATATAGGAAAGAAAATATCCTTCTTTGGCATCACCGAGCTTTGTCATGTCGTAATCAGTAAGAGAAATATTGTTCAAAGCATCCTCGTAGCTTTCAAGGCGCAGGTACTTGAAAGCATGGCTGGAACCTTTTCTTGATACCGGTTTACCGTCCTTCCAATCCTCGCTGTATACCACTTTCTCAATACGCGGCTTTGTCGTTGTAGAAAAATACTCGCCCATTTCAACAAGAATATATTTACGTTTACCTCCATCTGCGCGGTTCATATCTATAACTACTTGCCCTGTTGTTCCAGAACCTGCGAAATAATCGAGTATTATGTCGTTTGAAGAAGATACAGCATAGATACAATCTCTAACAGTATATAATGATTTGGGGAATTCAAAATCCTGTTTTGTAAAGCCCATATCACTTATTATCTTTGTACCATTATCACCGGCATTGTAGCGGGAGTCATACCACATAGTCTTGAACTGATCTGAAAATTTAGGCATTTTTATTTGTAAATTGCCACCACGTGAATTCTCGACTTTTAAGTAATTAAATATTTCATCAATAGATTGAAATGCATATCGCCATTTGCGCTCTACTCCAGTATCATCAATCGGATATACGGCAATTATCGGTTCCGTTGATGTTGCGCCAATAGTAATCAACCCATCTTTATTAGGAAAATGCACATTGATATTGCCAGTAATTGTTTCATTTGCTGTCGGATGCATTTCATCAGCAAGTACATCGCCAAATCCTACTACTTTTTCATTTTGAACATATATCGGATAGAAGCAATTTGCTGCATCTGATCTTTCCGATTCACTGCCCCAATTTCTTAGATTTGAGTAGTCCCATTCATCTTCCGGTCTAATTGTTTCATTTAGCTTTTTCAGGGCAGGCGGCATTACAAAAATAGCAAATTCATTTGAATATGAAAAATGATCACCTTGAGTACCTTTTTTATTATGTTCTACTGCTACAGTAACAATATCGTAGGAAGGATAAAGCTGTTTGCATAAATCAAAAAGCCAATTTTGCTCATATTTATCTATGGCAATAACAGTTGATCCATCTTTTGTGGAAAATGCTTGGTTGAGGCGAAGTCGATTTTCCATCATTGTAATCCAAGAGGAATCTCTGAAGTTATTTTTATACAGGATTTCGCTGGATGGAGAATTGTAAGGCGGATCAATGTATGTACACCTGATTTTACCTGCATATTTTGTTTCGAGAAAGTTTAATGCTTGTGCGTTTTCGCTGTGTATCATCAGTCCATCAAGCTTTTCATCCAGATTATCAATACTATCAATCAGCTTCTCTTTGAAAACATCATCAAAAAATGCCGTATCCAAAACAAGAAATGGATTTGCTTTCAGAAATTCTACAGTGAGCGGCTCCGAGTAAGCTACGGTAGTCAGATTACCTTCGATTTGATCGATAGCAAATAAGCGTACCCACTCCTTGCGCTGCGCTTCATTTGCGGCGATT
>CALLZZ010000549.1 GCA_937858235.1 uncultured Clostridia bacterium | reverse complement strand
AGCCAAATCCTTGCGCTTCTGCCGTTCCCCTCTCTGAATGGGTGAGCCACATTCATTTCAACATATTTTTCTATAATTTCGTCAAAGGTCGATTGCGGCATTTTCGCAATATTGTTGAGCGCAGCTTTGAGATATATAATAGGCGCAAAACGAAAACTTCCTTTTGTAATGTTCACATCACGCATTTTTCCAGCGAAGTCGTAGATTTCTTCGAACAAATACTTGTGTATTTTTGATAACCCCTCAAATGTTCCGACTTCAAAGGTTTCCAGCAAACCTGTTTCAAACAGTTTGAGAGCCTTTGCTTTGCTGATTTTTTCCTCAACACGGGCAAGTTCCCAAGAATCAGTAATGCCAAGCTTGTTTTCTAGCGTCATAGCTTACTCCCTCCTTGTCAGACAAACATCTTTTCAAGCATAGATTTCTTGACATTTTGGAGTTTTTTCAACTTACGCTGATGAAGGGTGATGAGGTTGTCGAGGTGCTTAAAAAACTGACCGATCATGTTTTGCTCATCTTTATTAGGTAGATAAATTGGAGTGGATTGAGCTTGTTCAATCGTGTAGTGGGAAATGGTTCCAATATGCGCAATGCTATTAACATAGTGCCTAAAATTGGCTGATGTGAAAAAGGTAAACAAAAACTCGCCATTAACGCACCCAGAATTCTTAAGCCATATTAAATCCGCATCTTTGAAATATAGCGGCTCATTGTTCTTTACTAAATAAGGAACTCCGACGGAACCGCCTCCAGTCACTAGAACGTCATCTTTTTGAACACGTCCAGATTTTTTCACCAGTTCCTCGTACAATCCATAAGATATAAACGCCTTAGGATTATCTGTTCCCTTAAACTCAGCAACCACATCACTAGACCTAAAAAACGGAACTCCAGCGTCCTCCCATTCATTTTTATGTACCCTAGATGCAGACGAAATTTCCATTAAGTCTCCCAACTTACGCTGTTCCCAAGCGTCAGTAAATCCAGCAAAACGGATTTCCGGGACGTTGCTTCCGTTTTTCGGAAACATTTTTTCAAGCATGGCTGTTTTAACATTTTTGAGTTTCAAAAGCTTACGCTGATGAAGGGTGATGAGGTTGTCGAAGGCCAAAAAGAGACTCCCAATTTGTGATTGTTCAATGGTTTTAGGTACCGAAAATCCATAGGCGTTTAATTCTTCCCGGTTAATCTTTGGCATACCAGATCGCTTCGAGACGGAGACCGTATACTTATAAAAATTATCGGTTTGCAGAAGTGTAAAAAGAAACTTTTGATCAAGTCCATTCTTCGCGTTGAGCACATATGCATCTGCACTTGTCAATCCTTCAAATGTAGCAATTACATACTTACCAAGCTGCGGATTAATTTTTCCGTATATCACATCACCCGGATAAAAATGGAATTTCCCGCTTATCAAGTTTTCCTCTTTTACAGTCTTCACATTATCAAAAAGCCTACCAGTGAAAGATTCGATATTACCAGGTGCTACATGTGGCAGCTCATCATAATCGCCACTTTTAGGATCGACCATATTCGTTGAAATATCAACGGTGCCAACCCACTCACGCTGTTCCCAATCTTCGGTGAAGCCTTTGAACCTGATGGCAGGTGCTTTCGCTTTTTCAGCCATATCACTTACCTCCCAGCAAGGCTTTCAGTTCAGTCAGTCCCTGCATATCCACATCGCTGCCAGTGAGCTGGTCAAGCATGGACGCGAGTGTTGCTTCTGTTTCTATGATTTCCTCTTCCACATCGGAGAAGGTGGTGGCGTATTTATCTGACAGTGCCTGCACCTTCGCTGCGAGGTTGTCGAGGGCGGCTACAGGCAGCTGCTGCAATCCTGTCATCAGCGGCGTGATCCATTTCTTTTCCAGCAAAGAGTAAACTTGCTTGTTTGCCAGATTTTCAATGATTTCTTTTGTCTGTGAATGCAGCTTGGCTGAATCATTCTTAATAACTTTCTTCAAGTCCTTTTCTTCATCGAGCAAGGTCATCACAGCGAGGAGTTTGCCCTCTGCGCTGTCTTCTGCGTAGTCTGTCACATCGTGCCCCTTGAGCAACTCCTGAGCCGCTTTATTCAGAGGACCCGTCAGAAACGCGGTATTGTCGTCGTTCAAAACATCAGCCAAATCTTCTTTTTCTTCTTCTGTCAGTGAATCCAATATTTCTTGCTGCTCGGCAGTGACCTGCGTAAGGCGATCTTCCTTTACTTTTAAGGCTGCCGTCTCCTCGTGAAGCAGCGTTTCCTGCACCAGGTCAAATGGGATGATTCTGCCCAACCATCCTTCTTGAACTTCGACATCTTGGCCATTCTTTTTCTTTACGACCATGTTGGGGTCAACTTGTTTTGCTGCCTCGAAGCCTTCTGTTTGGATCATTTCCAGATCAACGGCTATCTTGACCCACTCATCATCAAGTAGCTGGTATGCTTTGTATTCATCCACCAACGGCACAGGTGCAAGACGACTAAATATTTCACAGCTGAGGACAGCTTCTTCTTTGGAGATGTTCAGCGTTTCCATGCCGTCCACAAGATGGCTGTACAGCACGGCATCAAAACCGGCGAAAACTTTTGCATAGTGATCTTTGAAAGAGACCACATTCGGATGGTTTTTAATAATGTCCTTAAGATTACCCTCCGCGATATGTACATGCTCGCCAGAGTCCTCCGTAAACAAATCCTTCTTCAGCTCAGGGAAGGCCTGCCAGTAAACAGAAAGTTCTTCGATTTCTTTTTTCGGTATGCCTCCAAACATGGAAGCGTAAATGTCCCAGCTTTCAGGAGCCTCAGAAGAATCCACATAACGTGGGATGTTGAGATTGTATTCATTGTCTCGAATCTCGCTACGGCTGACCACACGGGCATATTTCAGCACATCTTTACGCGCAGCTACCGTATCGGCGATTCGTTTAATATCTGAGGCCTGGAGCTTGTTATTTTTGCCAACCTTGATGAAGCCCTTGGAGGCATCGATAATAAGTACGTCCGTATCCGTGCGCTTCTGCTTAAGTACCATGATGATGGTTGGTATGCCTGTGCCGAAGAAGATATTAGCTGGTAGTCCGATGATGACATCAATATGATTACTCTCGATCAGATTCTTACGGATTGCGCCTTCTTCACCACCACGGAATAAAACGCCATGCGGAAGAACGATAGTCATGATGCCATCGGGCTTGATGTGATACAGGTCGTGCAACAAAAAAGCGTAGTCTGCTTTGCCTTTTGGTGCCAAACCGAAACGGGCATAACGTGGGTCAGTGTCTTTGCCTTCCGGATCCCAGTTTTGCGAATACGGTGGATTAGAAACAACCGCATCCACATATAGCGGGTTATAAGTGCCGACCGGGTCGCTATCTTCAAAATAAGGCCAGTCTTCCTCCAGGGTATCTCCGTTGCGAGTCGTTATGTTTGATGGCAAAATGCCACGCATGACCAGATTCATACGGGTTAGGTTGTACGTGTTTTGTTTCAACTCTTGGGCGTAGTATTTGATGTTGTCATCATCATCAATATGCTTGGCAACGCTACGCCCGATATTAATAAGCAGGCTCCCCGAACCACTAGTCGGATCGTAAATCTGGATTTCTTTACGATCTTTCAAGTGATCAGCGACGATTTCACTCATCAAGAGCGATACTTCATGCGGAGTGTAGAACTCACCGGCTTTCTTCCCCGCGTTAGCTGCAAAATTGGAAATGAGATATTCATAGATGAAGCCTAAAACGTCATAGTCCTGTTTGCCGTCCATCGGGATATCTTTGATCAGCTGAAGGAGTTCACTGATGGCTTTCGTCTGTGAGCCGGAACTTTCACCCAGCTTGGATAGACCTGTTTGCAGGGTCTCAAAAATGCCGTCAAAGACTTTTTTGTAATTACTATCAATGAGGCGGCTGAAAGCAGAGAGCGCATCCCGCACATGGGAAACATCAAAATCTTTTCCCATTGACAGCCAAGTGGAAAGCAAATCCTTATAAGCGATGAAATAGCCGATATTGCCTTGGATATACTTGACGGTATCAACATCATCTTCACTTAGATGCTTGATGTCTTCAACTGTAGCTCCCTTGCTTTGCATGAAGCGAACTTCTTTATCCGACAGAAATTTATAGAAGATAAAGCCAAGAATGTAGTCTTTGTATTCGTTGGCCTCTATTTTGGAGCGCATCTTGTTTGCAGATTCCCATATTTTTGTCGCTAGTTGTTGCTTATTCATTTATGTAACCTCACTTTCGAAATAAGAGAATTAGCCATTACATCCAAACTCCAATAATCATTTTCACTTTTTGCATGACCCGCAGCTTTTTCGCATACTCCAAAAGACGGGGTATGTTTTTTTCACTGTCCATGATATAGCCCTGTATGGCCTTGTTGAAAATTTCCCTGTTCATTTTCCCCATGTAGCGCATGCAATCGCAGATAGTACGCTCTTTATCATAGATGCGGACAGGATTTCCGTCCATTTCGCCATCAACAGCGCCCAGCTCTAGAATTGAAGGTTCAACATAGTACGGTTTGATGAACGGATAATCAATATTAAAACGGCTTTTGCCGCTGTCCTTGCTGACCGCCAGATGCCACGCAAGTGGAGTTCGGTCACTGTATCTATAGTAAAACAGAGCGGTATCCATACACATGATAGCGTCTGGGAACAGGCGCGTCACGGTTAGCGCCTCACTAAGATTCTCGCTATCGACCCACTGGTAATATCCATAGCGCACTTTCTCAATGATACCACGTTCAATAAGAGTCTGAATATCGTGATAGAAAATGTGCTTGTTGTGTAGCTCACAAGTACGCATCATTCCGTTGTGAGCAGCGAAAATGTCTTTGACTTTGTTATAAGGGAGCATCTAGACCCCCCTTTTTTATTACTATCACGAAAATAAATTAGTCAAGCGGATATAGTAATGGCAAAATTATACAACTTCAATGTGGTCAAGTCAATACGGCTTTCCACCAAAGTTGTCAATCGAGCGGACGAAGTGGTGATTTATCTAGATTCGACAGGCCGCATTTTGTGCCGCCTAATCGTTTCGTGAAAGAAAAGACCCCGGTTGTTCCAGGGCTTAAAAGCCAATTCTATTGAAATGTGATGGCAGCCAAACTATGTACTTTTTAATTGCCAAATTCGTTACTCGTGATTGCCAAACACATCGGTATTGAAAATCAATGTGATATGCGTTATGCTTATCTTGTCTAGATCGAATATTTCGTAAGTGTTCACGTAAGCCAACACATTTGCTGATCTGCTTGATCGGAAGGTGTGTTTTTTTTCATTTTCCACCAAGCTCAGCTGAACTGCGGAGGAGGAAAAGCGATGAAACATGGCAATAATTACATGGACACATTTGAGGAGTATCGGCTTTATATTGAAAGCCTGTACAGATCAAAGACTGTACTGCAAAGAGATAATTTTATAAGCCAAACAGGTTGGAAAGAATTTATACCGCTTGTGGATGATGATGCAGCGCGTTTCTTACAACTGATTCTACAGCTGAAACGGCCGTTGAAAATATTGGAGATTGGTACCAGCCTAGGATTTTCAACGACATCCATGGCGCTTGCCGCTCAACAGTATGGCGGAAGCATTATTACCATAGAATTTGATGCGGATGTGGCAGAGCAGGCACAGAAAAACTTTCGGCAGACAGGTGTTGACGATACCATACAGCTTCTTCGCAGTGATGCGCTCCAGATCGTTCCAAATTTCCCGGACGCTTACTTCGACATGATTTTTCAGGATGTTGACAAGCGGCTTTATCCTGTGCTCCTAGACGACTGTGTCAGAATCCTGAAATCCGGCGGTGTGCTGGTCGGAGACGATGCTCTTTTTCCGGTGATGGCATTAGATGAAAAGTGGAAAGATCAAATTGCGCCGATGCGGGAATTCAACGAACTTGTCGCCGCTTCGCCGCAACTGGACAGCATGTTGCTGCCCGTTGGTGACGGAATGATGGTAGCTGTAAAAAGATGACTCTTGTAATTGTCAAATTCCGATTTACTTGAACCGGCTTAAATAGCGGCGCTGAGTGAGGCACTTTCGCAGAAATGCGAAGGAGCCTTTTTTGTTGTCGTGTGTACGGCTCCGCATCCCCTCTGCATAATCTAATAACCGAGGATATTGTCCTTGGTATCCAATTATTAACCATAGTATAAGCCGACATTGCCACGCCGTCAAAATCCATCACAAACAAGATGTAGCGTAGTTTTCACATTTTCTGATTATACTCCTGATATTGGCCACTTATGCCGTTTTATGGAACTCTATTGGACGCTGTATAAAAAAAGCTCCAAGCGCTTTATTCACTAAAGTCTCAGGATCTTGTCAATCTATTGTGGGATTAGTCCGCCCCGGCTGCTGTTCCTCCAGATAGTCTCTTTGCCTAAAGCCCAACATCCCGGCAATCATGGAAACCGGGAACATTCGGATTTCACGGCTCAGCTCTGCCACGCAGACGTTGTAAATCAGGCGGCTGATGCGTATCATGTTTTCAAAGGTTTGCACGGCCTCCATGGTCTTGATATACGTTGGGTTTTCCTTTAATTCGGGGTATTGCTCAGTTACCATGGCAATCTCGCCCAAGGCTTCGGAGACAATCCCTTCTTGGCGCAGCACATCATCCGGTGTGGATTTTGCTGTAATCAATCTTCTTCTTGATTTGATTGCGTCAATCAGCGTTTCGCTTTCGGGCTTGGCATAGCCCTTTATCACATCCAAAAGAGCTGTCAGGGCGTCAAAACGGCTTGACAGCTGCACCCCGATCTGACTCATGGCATTGTTGATACTCTCATCAAGCACGACCAGTCTGCGCTGGGTGGAGATCGTCCATAGCACAATGGCCGCAATAACTGTGATGATTGCGATGAAAGTTGATAGCATAGTAATTCCTCCATTCATGCGTGGGTAGTGTACAAGGAACATTCCCTTGCGATCAATCTACCAATATTTCCCCGAAAAAACCGTCCGCTGCATGAAACATGATTTTTTCAACATGAAACATAGTCTCAGATACTCGATTCTTATGGTAAACTTATCATTGAGAAATAGAATCACAAAGAAATGGAGTAATTCTGATGCTGCAGATTGCAGTCTGCGACGATAATATTGACGAGCTCTCCCAAATGGTACAACTCATCGATCAATACCGGGTAATTCGGAATTTTAGCTGCGAATATGTCGCCTTTTCAAACGGCTTTGAGCTGGTTTCTGCCTTAGAAAAGGGAAAGCGGTTTGATATATACTGTTTGGATATTATTATGCCGGG
>CALLZZ010000548.1 GCA_937858235.1 uncultured Clostridia bacterium | reverse complement strand
CGATCTGGCGAATCCCCCCTTCCACACAGTCTCGATCCTCTCTGCCATAGTGATATGGGATAACGGGAATTATGGCTTAGTCCCCATACCGGTAATGTGGGGCGTGTCTGCCATGTGGCTGATAACGTAGCTGTCTACAATTTTTCTAATGGGCAGCGGTCACACCTGACGGTGTGACCGCTTATAATTTCCGC
This sequence comes from uncultured Clostridia bacterium, assembly GCA_937858235.1. Taxonomy (GTDB): domain Bacteria; phylum Bacillota; class Clostridia; order Oscillospirales; family Oscillospiraceae; genus Onthomonas. The sequence continues at coordinate 16,906 of CALLZZ010000548.1, read as the reverse complement.
CCCACTGTGTATCCTAATCGGGGAAATTTTAAATGAAATGAGTACGCTGGAGCCCATATCTGCTTATGATCCTCCTCACGGAAGCCGTAGGCGCATTGGTCGGGTTCCTGACCCGGCAGGGCATTTTCTTGCCACCTGGGTTGAGTGGGAATTTACTACCTCTTATTTGCGGTTATATGGTATACTGTAGGGCAGAATATTGGACAAGGAGACCACCACAATGAAACAAACACCGGATGTCGGCTTGCAATACATGATGGAGCTGGGGATCAAGCCGGCAAAAAATGCAGATGGCATTTTGCGTCAGCTCCGGGAACGCGTAGGGAACACCCGAGCAGAAGAGCTGGCAGAAGCCATATTTGACCGGCGGGATCGCTCCGCCCTGGGTCAGAAAAGCGCTGCGGACAACATGAACTTTTACGATTTAAAAAACCAGGACTTTGAGAGCAGCATCACCCTGTCCGGCGCCCACGATGGAGACATCTTTCGCAAAACCTGTAACTGGATTGACGGGCATCGGGAAGCCTTTGGTCAAACCATACTGGATGTGGGCTGTGATTGCGGGATTATCTCCTGTTTCCTGGCGAAATCCTTTCCCCAGTCCCACATTACCTCCATCGACCTGAGCAAAAACGCCATCGCCGTAGCCCGGGAACTGGCGGAGCGGCTGGGCATCCACAACGTCACCTTTCTCCACAGCTCCATTGAGGCGCTGCCCCCGGAGGAATACGATACCGTGTTCTCCTCCCGCACCGTGAATGAAAACCATGACCAGCTGGAGGGAACCACACAATTTCTTCTGCTAACCCAGCAGGGCAAGCTTTGTGCCCAGATGTTTCAACAGTATGCAGAACGTTTGACCAGCCATGTGAAGCCGGGTGGCCATCTGGTGACCATTGAGCGGCTGGAACGGGATCGACTCTTCCTAGGCTACTGCCTGGCCCTCAGCGACTGCCATATGAACCTCTGTTCGGAGAGCTATCAGGAGCTTTTCTGCCGGGAATCGGGTCGGGATTCCCGCTTGCAAGCGCTGTACGCCACGAAAGAAGGGGTATGCCAGCAGGCGGAGCAGACAGCGGATTTCTTTTACGGCACATTTCAGGATCAGATCACATGGCTGCCCCAGCACCTGGATGTGGAGGCGGAACTGATTCTGGAGCTGAGCGCAAAGGAACTGATTCGGGGCGTTTACCTCCACAATCAACAGGGTGCTCGGGTGGGCAAGCTGGCACTCTACACCTCTAAGTACGAAGAAGACGACCTGTTCTACTATCAGGGGTTTCTAGGGGAGCCGGTACGGCTGAGCCGATATGACTTGGCGCGCCGAGATGAGCTGATCCAGTTCCTGAGCCAGGAATTGGACACCTTTGCCGCAGGGCAAATCACGGCCAGAGCCTTCCAATTCCTAGACGGTCAGGAGCAGCCGGAACCATTTTAATTGCTGCCCAGAATCTGAATGATACCAAAAACGGACCGACTGCACTTCCGCTGCAATCGGTCCGTTTTCCTTTGATTGATTAGGGCAGGTCAAACTCCCGCTGAATGACCCCTCGGATCATCTCGTAGGTCTCCTCGGTACACTCGATCTCCCCGCTGTCCATCATCAGTGCCGCCCCATAGATGGCAGAGCGTACCACGAAGGTTTTGCGCAGCCGATCCCCTTCCGGCATCCCCACTGCTCGACAGTACCGGAGTACCAGCCGGTGGGAACAGGCGCTGAGGCTGGATTTCTCCCGAATTTGAGCCGGATTCAGATTTTCATCCCGCTGCATGATAATGGCTCGGTAGTGAGGATTCTCCTGAAGGAAGCGGATATAGGCTACGCTGATCCGCACCAGCCGTTCCCGGATACTGGGTGGGGACTCGGCCAGTATCTGTCGCTCCACCTGATGCCACTGATCGTTGATATAGTGCAGGATGGCCAGAATGTAGTCGTTTTTGTTCTTAAAGTGCTTGTACGGAGCGGAGCAGGACACACCACAGTCCGCCGCAATCCGCCGGACGGAAAAATTCTGAATCCCATGGACGCGAATCTCCCGGATGCCGGCTAAAATCAGTTCTACCTTGGTTTTGGACGGAATCCTCATGGTGAAACACCGCTATTCCATAGCGATCAGGTAGGTGTAAACCGGCTGTCCACCACATACCATTACCAAATCCGTACCGCCGCCCAGCTGCTCCGCCATCCGCTTCTGCATGGCTTCGGCTTCCGCCGCGGACACATCGCTTCCGTAGAACACGGTGACGCAGGTGACGTCCTGCACCTGTTCCAACAGGGTGTGGATGCAGTCCTCTTTGGTGTCGGCAACTACCGTCACCTTATTCTCAAACAGGCCCAGAATCTGACCTTTTCGGATGGCCTTTCCGTCATATTCTGAATCCCGCACAGCGTAGGTCACCGCCATGGAGTGGACGGTTTTCAGCGCCTCCGTCATAGCCTCTTCGTTCTCTGCCGGCAGGGCGTGGGGCTGATAGGCATACAGCGCCGTGACCCCTTGCTGAATGGAGCGGGTGGGCAGGACGATCACATGTATGCCCTCCTCTTCCCCGATGGCCGCTGCCTGCTCCGCCGCCATGATGATGTTGGAGTTGTTGGGCAGGACAAATACCGTTTTGCTGTCCGTCTTCCGGATAGCGTTGAGCAAATCCTCGGTGCTGGGATTCATGGTCTGCCCGCCAGTCACCAGCTGGGTCACTCCCAGGTCCTGGAGTACCGCACAGATTCCATCCCCGTTTGCCACGGCAACAAACCCGGTTTCGTTGCTCTTTTCCCGGATTGCCGGTGCCGCTTCCAGTTCCGGCTGTTGCACCAGTTCAGAGTGCTGCTGACGCATGTTCTCCACCTTTACCGCCAACAAAGTGCCATAGCGCACTGCCTCGGACAGTACCTTACCGGGGTCTGCGGTGTGGACGTGGAGTTTCACCAGGGAGTCGTCATCCACAAAGACTGCGCTGTCCCCTGCCTGCTCTACAAACTGGTGAAGCTCTTTTGCGCCGCCCTCGCCATGATAGTCCAACGCTTTCTCAATGATGCACTCAGTACAGTAGGGGTACACAATTTCCGCCGTATCCTGCGCCGCAGCGGAACCCATAGGAATCGCGTCTGCGGGAACTGCAACGCTGCCCGGTTTCACGTCCAAATTATCTTCGGCTCGATTGAGGGCCTCGTCCATGGCGGAGAGGATGCCCAGGAACCCGTAGCCGCCGGCATCTACTACCCCGGCCTCCTTGAGCTTGGGCAGCAGATCCGGGGTCTTCTGGAGCGCCGCGTCAGCCGCCGCCAAAATGGCGACAAAGAAGGTCTCCAGGTCGCAGTCTTTATCCAGCTCCGTCAACTGCTGTCCACACTCTGTCGCCCCCCGCATCACGGTGAGGATGGTGCCTTCGGTGGGATTCATCACCGCACCGTAAGCGCTCTCCACCCCGGCGGAGAAGGCTGCTGCCAGATCTGCCGCGGAGGCGGTAGCCTTTCCCTTGAGGGAGCGGCTGAGGCCGCGGAAAAACACCGACAGGATTACGCCGGAATTCCCCCGGGCGGATCGAAGCATATGCTCCGCCACCTTGTTGGCGCAGTCGTCCAGAGGCATCTCCGGGGTAAACGGCACCTGAAACACGCCCTGGATCGTCATAGTCATATTGGAGCCGGTATCCCCATCGGGAACTGGGAATACATTCATGTTGTTAATGGTCTCGCTGTGTGCCTCCAGAAGCTCAGCTGCATGAAGAAGCATGGCGTAGTATTTTTGAGACGTTAAAGACTTCATCCTATGTTACCTCACAATTCATCACTTAAAAAAGGAAAACCCCCATCTGAAACAACCACAGGGCAAATCCTCTGCAGTTCCGCTGTGTTTCAGACAGGGTCCGGTGTTATGAGTTATTATCGTTCTGTGCCGATGTAAAACAGCGCAATGGTCCCCTGACCGGAGTGGGCGGCGATAACCGGGCCCACGAAGTTGATGACGCTCTTGCAGCCGAACCGCTCATGGATCAGTTCTGCCAGCTTCTTGGCCTCATCGTAACAGTTGCCGTGACTGATAAAAATAGTCTGTTTTTCCGGATCGATGGCAGTTTTCTCCATCCGATCCACCAAAGCCTGGATGGCGCCGTTGCGCCCCCGGGTCTTGGACATATTGATCAGCTTGCCGTTCTCATCCATATGGAGCACCGGCTTGATGTTCAGCATGGTACCAATGAGGGCAGTGGCGCCGCTGATCCGTCCGCCCCGCTTGAGCTGGTGGAGATCCTCCACGGTGAACCAATGGCAGACCTTCTCCTTGGTCGCCTCGCAGAAATCTCGCACTTCCTCAATGGACTTTCCGCGAGCCTTCTGGAGGGCAGCCTGATACACCAGCATACCCTGACCCAAGGAGGCGCAGAGGGAGTCAACCGTCAGCACGGTACTGTTGGGATACTCCTCCTGCAGCTCTTCTGCTGCTATGCGGCCTGCGTTATAGGTACCGCTGAGACCAGAGGAGAAGCCGATATATAGGACGTCGTGACCGGTGAGCAGTTCGCTCTCCATGACCAGCTTGAACTGTTCCACGTTAATGGCACTGGTGGTGACCATTTTGCCCTTCACCAGCTGCCCATAGAACTCTTCATAGGAGATGTCACGACCGTCCAGGTAGTTATAGTACTGTTTCCCATCCACGAACAGGGACAGGGGTACCACCCGAATCCCCAGCTTCTCAGCCAGCGAGGCCGGCAGGTCGCAGGAGGAATCGGTGACAATCGTATAATACTTCATAAATTGCTCCTCAACATTCTATTAAATGGCAATTTGATTTTCAAGTTATCACTGATCACCTACATGATCAATCTTATTCACTGTACCAGACCCGAACCTCTTTGTCAATAGAATCTCCCGGCTAACCTTTTCTCTCTCCAGGCACCGTTTCAACGACAGCCGAGCTATACCTTTTCCCGCTTCCCGATCGCCTCAAAGTGGATGGATTCTATTTTAATTCAATTATAACTTGTCACCGGCCACACTTCCCGTTATGATAGAGATAGCGGTGTAACTTTCCGTTCCGTTCACAATTTCTTCAGCATGATTTCACATTCTCAGGATAGGATATCACTATCAACCACAATTAAAGGAAGGATCCCTATGTACAACGATTATCATTCTTTCGATTCTTTTGACTCCTACAACTCCGATACCCGGCTGGCGGAAAAACGTGCTTATTTTGCTCAGACCTATGGGCTGATGGCCGCTGCACTGGCACTGACCTTTGCTGCGGCTTGGGTCACTGCCCGCTTCTTTCCTCAGATCGTTTACTACACGCCGGTGATCATCGGTTTGTGCGTCGCAGAGCTGATTTTGGTCATCTCCTTCTCCCGGGTTTTGAACCGGGTCTCCACCAGCAGTGCGTTGGGGATGTTCCTGCTCTACTCCGGTCTCACCGGTGTCTCTCTCAGCAGCGTATTTCTTTGCTTCGATATTTCCAGCATTTTTCTCTGCTTCCTGGCTACTGCCGTCTCCTTTGGCGCCATGGCGCTCTACGGAATGCGCAGCAAGAAAAATATCAGCACCTGGGGTGGCACTCTGTTCGGTGGTCTCATCGGTCTGCTGGTGCTTACGGTAGTCTCTTTCTTCTTCCGCTTCCCCATGCTGGATCTGTTTATTTGCGTTCTGGGTCTGCTGGTCTTCCTGGGCATGGCTGCCTACGACACCCGGAAGCTTAGCATGATGTACGATCAGGCTGCCGGCACTGAACTGGCTGAACGCTACTCCATTTTTGCTGCGCTCCAGCTCTACCTGGATTTTATCAACGTATTCCTCTATCTGATCCGGCTCTTGGGTTACTCTAGCCGGGACTAAGCGCCAAGGGCACTGCCCCCTGGATCCCCCGCCAGCTTTTCAAAAAGGCTGGACTGAAAACTTCTTTGTGGTATGCGCTCATGGCCTGCAACGGGAGAAAGAGCCGATCTACATCGGCTATGGGGAATTATCTTTCACATTAAAAAACAAAGGAACCACTCTACGGCAGAATGGTTCCTTTTTCTTTCTATTTTAATATCCCTAAGCCGATGAATATCGACTTTCCTGCACCTTACCATCAATAGGCGCGCAGCGCAAAAAAGGGTTGGATCCAGCCTTTACACAGTCTGGCGGGGTTCAGTGGCAGCGCCCCGGCGTCTGTCGTTGAGGGCCACCAACAGCATAGACCCCAGAATGAGCAGGCAGCCAAACGCACTGCCGCAGGAAATGGCATATTGATAGGCCACAGTGCTGACAATGAGACTGACCACCGGCTCCAGCATGTTGAAGAAAGAGCTGGTGCCAGCCCCCAGCTTGGATACGCCTTTTTCAATCATGGTAATTCCGCTGCAGAACATAGCACCTATCAGCGCACAGAGCAGCCAGTGCCCCACCTGCTGGGGATAAACGTTGACCGTAGCCTGAGAGAGCAGGAAGTTCACCACAACCACAAATAGATTGATATAAAAAGTCAGAGTCATCTGCGGCAGGGTGCGAATCGACCACTTTTCGTTGGCGATCAGGAAAAAGCTGTATGTAAAGCTAGAGGCCAAGGCCAGCAAGATCCCCAAAATTCCGCCCTCAAAGCTACCACCGGAAATCAACGCCAGTCCGGCAATGGAGAGCACTACCCCGCCGACCTTGAGCAGCGTCAGCCGCTCCCGGAAGAACGCCGCCATCACAAAGCAGATAATCGCCGGAAACATAAAGTGGATCATGGTAACAAAGCCCACCGGCAAATAGAGATAGGCTAGATTCAGCAATACCGCAGTCACTCCCATCCCTATGCCACCGACCATTGCCAACTGGAGCAACTGCATCCCGCTGACCCGTAGGGACTGGTGGCGTACCAGGCAGAAGATCAGGGAGAAAACCACAGCAAATCCGTTGCACACCACTACCATGGATACGGGCGTCAATCCCTCCAGCAGCAGCACCTTTTGTACGCTGGGTGCAATCCCGTACAGCAGGGACGCAATAATCATATACAACATTCCCACTTCTTCCACCTCTTTCGAAACAGCAGGATGCCTGATCATGACACCCGCCGTTTTCCCTTTTTCGCCATTATAGCATACTTTTCTAAAAATACTATGATAAAACCGCTTTCCCCTGCCCCGCTTCTCCCTCAAGGGAAAGCCCATCGGTATGCTGCTCCTACCGGGACTGGTGGGGGTAGCCGGTCTCATTCTAGGTCGGGTCTTTCTCCTTTACAAGTCCTTTACCCTCCCCCAAGTCATCGGCGTCCTGGTGATGATTCTCAGCGTCTGCGGCGTTACCTGCCACCCCCACACGCTCCGGAAAACCCTAGCCCGTCTCCCATGCTCAGCCTCTTCAAAAACTTTTTGGTGTTTTTTCTCAATCCCCCCTTGACATACCGAATGCTTCGTGTTATTCTAGTAAAGCACTTGAGAGACAAGGTATGCCGGAGTGGCGGAATTGGTAGACGCCCGGGACTTAAAATCCCGTGGGAGCGATCCCGTGCCGGTTCGATCCCGGTCTCCGGTACCAATTTTTCTTCTATATCGCGGGGTAGAGCAGCTCGGTAGCTCGTCGGGCTCATAACCCGGAGGTCGGGGGTTCAAATCCCTTCCCCGCAACCAATTTTACGTAAGACCGTTTTCAACGTACTTGTGATGTTGAAAACGGTCTTATTTTGTGCATTGTTTACCTCAATCATGACGGACAAGACGTTCGCAATGGCCGCAGACACATACGTAGCGGAGCATCCAGCGGTAAAGCTGATTGCCATTGACACACTGCATGCGGAACAATTACCCAGCTGAGCTGTTGGACGTGATCGATGCGTCTGACCTGGATGCATTCAAAACAAGGGCTGATAAGGTGTAGAAACGGTTTGATATATAGGAAGTTGCGAGATTTAGGATGAGGATTCTGATTCTCTGAAAAACTCACAATTCGCATAGGATGTGAACATATCCACTATTAAATTATGGTAGGGTTGAGTGGATAGGATTGTCATTTGTGAGTAGAATTGTTAAGATGGATATAGGCTAATCAACATAGAATAAGAATCCACCGAAAGGTAATTATTCCACTACTACTTGAAGGTGTAACAGAGATTATTTTTATTAGGCGTAAATGAGAAAGGAAAACATAAGATGTCGATGCTAATGAATTATGTAAGGATCGGAATAGGCACATTTATAACTTTAATACCAATTGCAATTATTATATTTGTAATATGTTATGGAGTGAAATATCTGTTTTATTTTTTATCAAAAAGAAAACTTATTGTGCACATACCGATTGCATTATGTGAATTTTTGTGGATTTTAACTATCCTAGCAATTTTGAAAATCACAGGAATTATCGGTGGGAATTTCGGGACTACCTCATTGCTTAGCGATACAGCAGTACTGGATTTCAGCCTTTTTGGAGAAGGTTTATCCATGGCAATCATACTTAACATTATATTATTTATGCCTTTTGGATTTTTTATTCCACTCATTTTTAAGCAATTAAAAAATAAGTGGTTTTACGGAATTTTGTTTGGCTTTAGCTTTTCTTTGATTATTGAACTCTTGCAAACATTTACCGGTAGATTTGTCCAGGTGGATGATATCCTTATGAACACATTGGGAACCTTTATTGGATATGCACTCTCTCTTTTATTAGGGAAACGTAAACAACAATCAAAAACATAGCTGTAGTTTCAATTATTAAGCTAATGAGCATAGTTAATACTTGTGCAATCCCGATTTGTAAGATAACCAGATGAAATTTTCTCAAGGAGGTATCATATGTTAGAGAATTCGAAAGTTCATTACATACCAGCAAAACCTCAAAGAGAGATAAGCGAGTGGGTATTGACTGCCGTGTTAGTACAAATCGTGCAGACCAACTCAAAAGCCTTTCAACATAGGTATCTCATCTTATACAAGTAAGTGCAGTAACACATCAGTGGCTACTTGTAGATGTTTATTTAGATGTTGTATCAGGTAAAACAGGCTCATCACGCAGAGAATTTAATCGAATGTTAGATGACTGCCAAGCTAATCAGTTAGATATTATATTTACAAAAAGTATGAGCCGATTTGGGAGAGATACAATTGAAGCGCTTGCCATGCTGATTCAGTCAGGCCTGACGGCCTACTGTCTCAGCTGTGGGCGCAGGTGGAACGCTTTGTGTGCCAACAAGCCAATTGGTGGGTGCTGGCATGGAAGAGCGAACGCCGAGTTCATGGAAAAACGCCAGCAGGCAGCCGCATAGGTATAGACCAAAAGCATCCAAAAATCAGCAGCAGTAACGTTGGTTTTCGCAAAGGATCGAACTCCCTCCATTCCGGAACCAAAAATTGCGTTCAACATCATGCTTTGCATCAAAACCATAGAACATGCAATCCAATGACATATATTGAATTTTCAATTTAACATTGCTATAATATTATAATAATGAAAAGGTGGGTGTTAGCATAGCTACTGGAAAACGTGATTATGGGCATTCCTTTGAGGACTATTTCAAGCGGGCAGTCAATCCCATGCTGATCCTGTCCCTCCTTCAGGAACGACCGAAATACGCATACGAAATGACCCAGGAACTCAAGGAACGAACCAACGGCGAATACAATATGCCGCTGCTTTATCCTGTTCTCTACCGTCTGCAAGATCAAGGTTTTATCGAGGAATCGGAAAGAGTGATCTCTAAAAACAACCGGGTTCGGAACTACTACCGGGTGACGCCAAATGGGATTGCTAAGCTAGATGAAATGCGAGTGGAATTTGTCCGGCTGTTCCAGCATGTATCCCACATTGTTGATCTACCGTTGGGGGGGTGTCCATGAAAAAGCATGATCCCGTGCACACCTATATCGGAAAGGTCTCCAGACTGTTATACTGTTCCAAAGAGGAAAAACAGGCACGCCTCCAGGGTTTGGAGCAGTCTCTCCTGGAGGCAGCGGATCTGCAGTCCTTTGCATCCCTTTCTGATGTAATCGCCGCCTTCGGCTCCCCGGAGGAAATGGCAGAGGAATTGTCTGAAAGCCTCCCCTTGGAGGACGAGCTGTTTCAGCACACCCGTCTGTGCTCCAAGCTCCGAATCACCATAGCCTGCTTGGCAGTAGTTGCCCTTTTCCTCCTCATCGCGGTTCTCTACTTGGTCGCCTACTACTCACCACCTATGATCTATCTAAGCGCTTCCGCTTTCTGTCTTTTCACGCCTGAGGAGGAATCTTATGAATGGCTGCCCTGAGTATCTCTATTTGAAGCATGTTGCCGCTCATCTCACCTGTCCCAGGAAAGAGCGCAATCGTCTGTTGCAGCAAGCCAAACAGGAGATAAATGCCTACTGTACACAGCTGCCTCATGTGGATCTGCGCGAGTTAAAGCTAAAGTTTGGTCAGCCAATCGATTTTGCCGATGCGCTAATGACACATTTTACATACCTGCGACGGCTACAATTTGTCCGCAGAAAGATTCGCCAGCTTCTGACCGCAGCGTTGGCGCTTCTTTGCGTTTGCGGCATCCTGCTGTTTCAGATCAACCGTATTTCCAACGCGGATTCCGGCTGTTTGGCCGTATCCTACATTCAAAGTAGTGAGTAACAACCATCCATGAACAAAGAGAGGAGCAACGCAAATGAAAAAATTACTATCTGCACTTGTCGCCGGTGTGATGACAATCTCATGCACCCTGTTTCCCTGTTATGCCGTCACTGACGGCGTATCCACCGATCGTGGAAGCGAAAATCGCAAAATCGTCTATGAGGACGATGGCAGCTACGAAGTCACTGAATTGATTTCCTCTACACCATCCAACGCTTCTTTCGAAGGCATCAGCACCTTCAGTGCCATCTCTACCGTCACCAAATCCAAGCGGATCACTAAGTACGACGCTTCTGGTGACCAATCCTATTCCTTCACTTTAACCGCTACCTTCTCCTATAGCGGCTCTACAGCTTCGGCCACCTCTGCCTCCTATCGCTACGCTATTTATGACAACGCGTGGTCTTTCCGATCTGGTTCTACCCGCCTTTCCCGGAATACCGCTTATGGCACGGGTACCTTCTCCTATATGGGACTGAAGAGAACCGTTGACCTGAAAATGTCCTGCTCCGCAAAAGGCGTTGTGGTCTGATCCAACTCATTCCTATCACCCTGATTCTCCCCCTGCTGCAGTTTTTCGATTGCAGCAGGGGGATTTTCACATGCTTTGCGCTGCTCCGACCACTGTAGTAAACGGTCAGTTTCTTACCAGACACGTTCTCCAGGCTGAAAATGCTGGGACTCACGCAGCTCAGGTACTTGATCCCCAGACCCATCTGATCGTAGTCGGTGGGTTCAGTATAGCTGGTGTTAGCATCCTGGGTCGTTTCCAGTAGCGTCCACCCAGTATCCGCAGTTTTCCGGTAGATCTGGTAGCTGTCTGCCCCCTCGAGGGCATCCCATTTGACGGTTACGCCCTTGACGTCGTTGGCCAACCTCTTATGCCACTGTCGCATATGGGGAGGGGGCGAAAAGAGCACCCGGGGGTGCTCTTTTCTTCAATGGCATTAATTAGGATAGATGGTTGTTGTCTATTTTCTCTTTTGGGCGTGACAGGCATCGTGCATGGCACAGTTGGCACAGCCACAGCCGCAGGAGGACTTTCCCTTCCTTCGGTTGCCTACCAGTCGCAGGATAATGACTGCAGCCACTACAAGCAGCACAGCGCTAATAAGAATGGTGGACAGATTGACGCTCATCCAGGAACTCATATAGATTCCTCCTTTTACATCTGAATTTGATCGGAAGTTAAACTCTGGCACCCAGCCTATCTTTGCGAGATACGCCATCCCTTTCGGGGCGTGCCAGCAGGTAGAGTATCACCGCCACCAGCAGGAAGGCAGCAATGGAACCAATGACATTGCCGGAACCGGTAACGAGCATACCCAGCTGGTAGATCACCAGGGACACGACATAGGCGAACGCACACTGGTACGCAATGGCGATGGCAGTCCACTTGGCACTGTTCATCTCCCGCTTGATGGCACCCATGGCGGCAAAGCAGGGGGCACAGAGCAAATTAAACACCAGGAAGGAGTAAGCTGCCAGGGGCGTAAAGACCTCCCGCATATTGCTCCAGACCTGCCAGCCGTTTTCTGCTACCTCATCGAAACCGCCGAAGAGAACCCCAAAGGTACCCACAACGTTTTCCTTTGCAATGAGGCCGGTGATGGTGGCCACAGCGCCCTGCCAGTTCCCCCAGCCCAAAGGCGCGAAGATTACGCAGATGGCGTTGCCGATGGCAACCAGAATGCTCTGGGACTCCTCCACCATGCCAAAGGAACCGCCTGCCCAGCCAAAGTTAGAGGTAACATAAATGAGGATGGTTGCGAGGAGGATAATGGTACCCGCCTTCTTGATAAAGGACCAGGCTCGCTCCCACATGGAGTGGAGCAAGCTGCCCATAGTAGGCAGATGGTAGGCAGGCAGTTCCATGACAAAGGGCGCCGGATCACCGGACAAGAGTTTTGTCTTTTTCAGCAGGATACCGGAGAGGACAATGGCCAAAATCCCCACAAAGTAGGCGCTGGGCGCCACCCAGGGTGCGCCGCTGAACATGGCACCGGCAATCAGCGCAATGATGGGCAGCTTGGCGCCGCAGGGGATAAAGGTGGTGGTCATAATGGTCATCCGACGATCCCGCTCATTTTCGATGGTACGGGACGCCATGATGCCGGGGACGCCGCAGCCGGTTCCCACCAACATCGGAATAAAGGATTTGCCGGACAGGCCAAATTTACGAAAGATGCGATCCATGACAAAGGCGATCCGCGCCATATAGCCGCAGCGCTCCAGAAAGGCCAGGAAGAGAAACAGCACCAGCATCTGGGGGACAAACCCCAGTACCGCGCCCACACCGGCTACAATCCCATCCAGGAGCAGTCCCTGGAGCCAATCAGCACAGTGTACCTGCTCCAGCCACTCTCCCAGCAGTACGGGGACACCAGGAATCCAAACGCCGTAGTCACCGGGAACCGGTTCCTCCTGCTCTGCCACCGCCAGATAGCTGGTATAGGTCACCGGAATCTCCTCTGCTACATTGCCGTCGTCATCGTAGAGGTAGGCGGTGGCAGTCACATACTCGGCCTGATCCGGCTCCAGTCCCGCCTGTGCGGCAGCCACTTCAAAGGCGTCCTTTACCGCCCCCGTTTCCGTGTAGGCATTGGTGGCCTCCTGGTAGTCGGCAGAGCCTATCCCAAACAGATACCACCCTTCTCCGAACACGCCGTCGTTGGCCCAGTCCGTGGCCCAGGTACCTACGGTGGACACCGAAACAAAGTACACGATAAACATAACCACTGCAAAGATAGGCAGGGCCAGCCACCGGTTGGTCATCACTTTGTCGATTTTATCCGACGTGGACAGCTTTCCCGTGTGATGCTTTTTGTAGCAGCCTTTCAGCAGGGAGGCGATATAGACGTAGCGCTCATTGGTAATGATGCTCTCCGCATCGTCGTCCCACTCCGCTTCCGCAGCCTTGATGTCCGCCTCCATATGACCCAACACGGAAGCATCCAGCTCCAGCTGAGTCAGCACCTTTTCGTCCCGCTCGAAGAGCTTCACTGCGTACCAGCGCTGCTGCTCCGGAGGCAGATTGTGGACTGCCGCCTCTTCAATGTGTGCCAGGGCGTGCTCCACCACGCCGGAGAAGGTGTGCATGGGGATGGTTTTACCACTGTGCGCCACTTCGATGGCCGCATCTGCCGCCTCAGCGATCCCCATTCCCTTTAGGGCAGAGATCTCCACAATCCTGCATCCCAACGCTCTGGACAGCTCCGCCACATTGATCTGGTCGCCGTTCCGCCGCACCACATCCATCATATTGATGGCAATGACCACCGGAATCCCTAATTCCGTCAGCTGGGTGGTTAAGTACAGGTTCCGCTCCAGATTGGTGCCGTCCACGATGTTCAAAATCGCATCGGGACGCTCCCCGATCAGATAGTCCCGTGCTACCACCTCTTCCAGGGTGTAGGGAGACAGGGAGTAGATGCCCGGCAAATCTGTCAGGATCACATCACTGTGTTTTTTTAGCTTCCCCTCTTTTTTCTCTACCGTCACCCCCGGCCAGTTGCCGACAAACTGATTGGAACCGGTAAGGGCATTGAATAGGGTGGTCTTCCCGCTGTTGGGATTGCCAGCCAAGGCGATTCTTAACTCCATGGTACTGCTCCTCTCTTGAAGTTAGCTTAAGCTAACCATTGTCTTGAAAAAACTGGGGATTGCCCCCCCAATTTTCCTTATTCTACTTCGATCATTTCCGCGTCCGTCTTCCGGATGGACAACTGGTACCCACGTACCGTCACCTCAATGGGGTCTCCCAAAGGCGCTACTTTACGGATGTGCACCTCGACGCCCCGGGTAATCCCCATGTCCATGATCCGCCGTTTTATTGCTCCCGCTCCGTGGAGCTTCACCACCCAGGCGGTGTCGCCGATCTTTGCCTGTCTTAAGGTTTTCATGGTACTTTCCTTCCCTTCTCTCAACTATACCATAATCTTCTGAGCCATCTCTTTGCTGATGGCCACCCGTGCTTCCTTTACGTTTACAATGACGTTACCACCCAGAGTTGTGACCACGGTAACGTCGCTGCCGGCTACAAGTCCCAAATCTTCCAGGTGTTTCTTCACCTCCGGTTTCCCGCCGACTTTCCGGATGATCGCTTTTTCGCCGATATTGGCCAGTGTCAACGGCATCATAGATATGCCTCCTTTTGAACGGGTAGCATTCGCTAACCACAGTTGAAAATCAACGGTTAGCTTTTCCTAACCGCCGTCAGTTTACCACCGTCAACCAGTTTTGTCAACCGCCTTTTTCCCCTCCGCCCCTTTTCGGCATGTCGCACAAACTCCTCCCCTTAAAATAAGGAACTTGCCCAATTCCATCTCCTCCATCCGGCACAACGCCCGCTCCAGAAAAACTTTTTATAAAATAGGAACTTCCCTCTTGACAAAACAATCAAAGTTTGCTATGTTCTTAATAGAAACTATTCCTAATAACGCAACCGTTCCTGTGACCCACGTCACACCCATCTTGGGGTGCACCCCAACATACAGCAACGAGCATCGTTATCACATACAGGAGGTAAATACTGTGAATCTAAAGGGAACGAAAACCGAACAAAATCTCCAGGCTGCCTTTGCCGGAGAATCTCAGGCCAGAAATAAGTATTCTTACTACGCCTCCCAAGCAAAAAAGGACGGCTATGAACAGATCGCCGCCATCTTTGAGGAGACGGCCGCCAACGAAAAGGAACACGCCAAAATGTGGTTTAAGCTGCTTCAGGGCGGAGCAATCCCCGACACCGCAACCAATCTGCTGGACGCGGCTGCTGGCGAGCACTACGAATGGACCGATATGTATGATACCTTCGCAAAAGAGGCGCGGGCTGAGGGACTGGATGATATCGCCGTGCTCTTCGAGGGCGTAGCCAAGATCGAAAAAGAGCACGAAGAACGCTACCGGAAACTGCTGGCCAACCTCAAGGACGGTCTGGTATTCTCCCGGGACGGAGATATGATCTGGCAGTGCCGGAACTGCGGACACATCGTCATCGGCAAGCAGGCCCCCAAACTCTGCCCCGTTTGCAAGCATCCTCAGGCATATTTCCAGGTCAAAGCAGAAAATTATTGATCAGAACCCACCCATTAATCTCATTGTAGTCACCTGTTAGGAGGAAATTAGTATGGAACTGAAATTCTATCGCTGTAATCACTGTGGCAACATCATCACCTTTGCCACAAGCTCTGGCGTACCGGTTGTCTGCTGCGGCGAAAAAATGCAGGAGCTGGTTCCCAACACCACCGATGGCGCTCACGAAAAGCACGTTCCCGTGGTAAAAGCATCCGACTCTGGTAAGGTCGTTGTGGACGTGGGCAGTGCCGCCCATCCCATGGTACCGGAACACTTTATCGAATGGGTCTGCCTGGCAACCAAGCAGGGCAGCCAGATCAAGCACCTCCAGCCCGGTCAGGCACCTCAGGTCTGTTTCACGATCTGCGAGGGCGACGCAGTGGAGGCGGTTTACACCTACTGCAACCTCCACGGACTCTGGAAGGCGTGAGCCTCCCGGCCACGGTGTGCCATTCCACTGATTTAAGATAAGCAAAAACCTCCGGAACGTGATTCCTACTGGGATTCGTTCCGGGGGTTTTCCCTTTATCTGTGCTACATCTGCTTAAAAAATCCACTTACCAAATTTCAATTTTTCTTTCACCTTTCCAAATGTGTTTTTTCATTCCCTTTTCCCAGACTTCTCCTTTCGCCAAATTGAAAAAAACTTTGCACTTTTCTCGTTTTATAGTATACTAGTAGGGATCTTTTTTACCAATGTATCGGTACGCAGGAGGATACCATGTCAGACTATAACCATAATCGCAACAACAGTTCCTTTGACCCTTCCTGGCTCTTCATTATCATTGCCTTTGCCGTGTTCTGGCCGGTAGGCGTGGGACTGTTGCTCTATAAGCTCTCCCAGTCCGCTAAAATCCGGGAGGCACAGCACAACTGGCAGGATGCTCTGGACGGACTCCAACAGCACCACCAAGGTCAGGGGGCGGCTTACCGTCCCCCTGAACAGACCAAGGCTCAGGCAACCAATCGACAGCCCCGTCAGGAGCAGCGGCAAACCCGCCGTCCCTCCTTCCCCACCCGCGGCGACGCCGCCCGTTACGACCGCAAGCCCCCCTCCAGCATTCCAAGTGGCAAACTCTGGACCGTACTGGGTGGGATTCTGGCCATCTGCTGCTGCATCACCACCTGTAATCATTTCTTCACCTGGATGCCCGGCTCCCTGTGGATCGCCATTAAGGAATCCATCGTGCCCTTTATCTGCACTGGCGTAGGGTCTGGCATGTTCGCCTGGGGGCGGATGAAGCATGGTCAAGCACGGCGGCTGCGGAAAATGATCAACATG